>CAMNBC010000284.1 GCA_946532115.1 uncultured Treponema sp. | reverse complement strand
GTCATGCGGATTTGCACAAGCCAAAGAAAAATATAGATTCAAAAAAACTAAAAGGAATATAAAAATGTTTGGAAGCAGTATCAGCTATTTGACAATTGACCTTATCAAAATCTGGAAAAGCAGCAATGAAAATAATTTTGCAGAAAACAGAGATAAATATCTGGCTGTAGAAAATCCGCCTGAGGCTTGCTATTACCGTCAGCTTGATTATCCTCGCATGCAAAAAATCATTCAGTTTATTGACCAGTACATCGACAGCATAACGCCTGAAAACGAAATGAAGATGGAAATCTACTTCAATCAAAATGAGCCGGCCTTTATTGATGATGAAGTTAATACCAAACTCTTCAATTTTTCCTATGCCGACAAGGCCTACGCTTTTGCTCAGGAAAATAAACTTGGTATCAGAATTCACACAATTGTATGGTACAGGCATGTTCCAAAACAGTTAACGGATTATCTGGAAAATCGAAGTGCAGAAGACAAAAAAAGACTGACATTTAAATTCATCAAAACCTATATTCAGTGTCTTAAAGAACGTTATCCGAATGCCTGCAGCATGGACCTGATTAATGAGATTGCCGCAGATCCGGATGAAATCAGAGGACTCAAGGAAGAAGGTCAGCCTCTTTATGATTTTGATGATGAAGGTGTGCGAATCGACGAATGGTATAAACTGATGGGAAAGCATTATTACATCGAGCTTTTCCGCATGGCAAGAGAAATTTTTGGCGACAAGATTAAGCTGCTTTATAATGATAATAATGAAGGCAACAGAGAAAAACAAATCATTTTCAAAACTGTGATAGATAATATCAAAAAGTATGAAAAGGGGCATGGACTTAAGTTGATTGACGGCTTTGGAATGCAGTGCCATTTTTGGGGCTCGAAAAACGAGGACCGGAACTTCATGGAAGAAATGTTCGAACAATGTTCACGTTTTGGAGTAGAACTTCAGGTTACAGAATTTGATGTTAGCAATCACAGTACAAAGGAAATACAGCAATCTATTTTTAATAATTTTGCGGAAGTTGCTCAAAAACATAGCATTGAAATTTTTACTACCTGGGGACTGAATGATATTGTCTCCTGGCTGCATGAAGAAGAAGCTTCGCTGGTAGATTCCAATTGTGATTTAAAACCCTTCACCATGAAATATATAAAAGCTTTTTCGGAGCGTTACAAAAATGCAAGTGTATAAAAAGAGGAAATAAATGGAACTGCAAACAGAAAGATTAATTTTACGCGAATACACAATGGACGATTTTGATGCCCTATACGAAATCATGTCCGATGCAGAAACTATGCAGCATTATCCTGCTCCTTTTGACCAGGCCCGGACCCGCCGCTGGATTGAATGGAATCTGGAAAATTATCAGAAGTATGGGTGGGGACTCTGGGCTGTAGTTTTAAAAGAAACAGGCGAGTTTATTGGTGACTGCGGAATAACTCTGCAGGATATTGACGGCCAGCTGCTTCCGGAAATTGGTTATCACATTCATAAAAAATACTGGCGTCGTGGTTTTGCAAAAGAGGCTGCCCGTGCCGTTCGCGACTGGGTTTTTGAAAATACAAAGTACGATACAATTTATTCTTACATGAAATATACAAATGTTGCTTCTTATTCGACGGCGCTTGCAAATGGCATGAAAAAAGTTAAGGAATATCCTGACCCGAAAAATGAAATATCTTATGCTTATGCGATTACACGCAGTGAGTGGAAGGAATTAAAAAATCGGCATCTCAATTTTCTTTTTGACCTGGATCAAACCTTATTAAACTTTCATGCATCGGAATATATTGCCTTAAAGATTATTGTGACTCAAAACGGTTTTGATTTTTCGGACCAGCTCTATGAGTTTTTTAAGACCCGCAACAAGGAGCTTTGGCTTGATTTGGAAAAAGAAAAGATTACAAGAAAACAGCTTTTTGAAACCCGATTTAAACTGCTCTTTGAAAAATATGGTGCCGACACAAGCAAAATGGATCTTTTAAAAATCAACAGCGACTTTATAAACGAGATGGCACGGAACGGAGTTCTTATGGATGGAGCTCTGGACTTTGTAAAAAAGCTTAGCAGCCAGATTAAGAATGCTCAGATTTACATTATTACAAATGGAGCTGTTATAAATGCGAAGGGACGCCTTGAATCTACTGGACTTAATCAGTATATAAAGGAAACTTTTGTAAGCGAAGCAATGGCTTATTCAAAACCTGCAAAAGAATATTTTGATATTGTCCTGAACAAAATTGCTGCGCCAAAGGAAAACTGTATTGTCATCGGCGACTCTCTTTCTTCGGATATGCTTGGTGCAAAAAATGCGGGGCTTACATCCTGCTGGTTTATGCCTCAGGGTGAAATTGAAAAATCGATGAAGGATTATGATATTGACTACAAGGCAGATAATTTTGAAGAATTGTTTGAGGTTCTGAAAGGCTGGGCAAAACTAAAAGAGAGTGAATTATAAATGGAAACAATTTCAAAAGAAGACGCAAGAAATTT
>CAMNBC010000283.1 GCA_946532115.1 uncultured Treponema sp. | reverse complement strand
GATTCCGAAACAAGTTCGGAATGACACTAGGATGTAAACTTATTGGTCATCCCCCAGATATTAACACTTAGACAATAAACTTTTTGACCGATTCTTCAAGAAGCCCTAGATTATCTGTATTCTGGTGGGTCAGGTCATTTACATTGTTAATTGACTTATTGATGGTTTCAATTCCCAATGCCATTTCTTCAATACTGGCAGTAATTTCATCTGTGAGCCGGCTAAGACTGTCCATCTTTTCTGTTGCAGAATCAGTTTCTGTCTGCATTAAGTCTCCGCCGTCTTTTACATGTGCGGTAATATCATTAATCTGACGCATTGCGGTAAGAATCTGGGTTCCGCCTTCACTTTGTTCCTGCATTGCATTAAGAATAGTAGTTTCCTGTTCAGAAACTTTTTGAGTAAAGTCAAATACCTGATTAAAGATTTCCTGCATCTGTTTTGTAGATTCTGTAACAACATTGATTGTTTCAATAACCTCTTTAAGGTTAGTAGTAATTTTTTTACCCTGATTATTTGAGTCTTCCGCAAGTTTTCGGATTTCATCAGCAACGACACTGAACCCTTTTCCAGAATCACCGGCATGAGCAGCTTCAATTGCCGCGTTCATGGCAAGCAGGTTGGTTTGGCTCGCGATGTTTTGAATAACAGTACTTGCATCAAGAAGAATCTTAGATTGTTCCTGAATTTTAAGAGTTGCCTGAACAGTGCTTTCAATACTTGTACGGCCTGCCTTGGAAGAATTTTCAAGGTCTGTAATTGTAGTGCTGTTTTTATTGAGAATAGTTGTTACGGAATTAATATTGGCAACCATTTCTTCTACTGCAGAAGATGATTCAACAACGCTCGAACTTTGAGACTGAATTGTTTCAATTAAATCATTCACACTGGAATGAATTTTTTGCATAGAAGCTGCGGCTTCCATTACGTTCGAACTCTGCATTTTTACACGGTGGTTAACACTTTCAATATTAGATGTAATTTCATTTGCCGAGGCCGCAGTTTCAGTCATGTTGTCGCCGAGTTCCCGTCCATCAGCAGTCATGCGATTAGTAACATCTTTTACCTGTTTTATTGAATCCTGGATTTTTTCTATGGTCTTATTGAAGTAAGTGTACATTTGGCCAAGTTCGTTATTTGAGTGTATCTGCATTCTTACTGTAAGATCTCCATCTCCCTGAGCAATATTTTTCATTGCTTCTACACCCTTATACATTTCTTTTGAAACTTTTCTGATAATCATATAAGTAAGAAGAATAACGATAATAAGAGTTGTTGCAAAAAGAACAGATACGAAAAATGTAATTGTTTTTACAATAGAAAAAACTTCTGCTTCTGGAACATTAACTCCCAAAAACCATACTTCCTGAACCCCATCAATTGAAAGCGGATGATAGAGTTTTATAATGGATGCTCCGTTTACTTTTTCTTTAAAGCTGAATGCTTCCATGCTTTTTGCTGAGTTTTCAAAAAGTTTTGATGTATCAGGAGCTGTAAAATCTGCACACATTTCACCTTCTGCAGTTAAATCTTTTGTTACAGCAGTAAGGCCTGTATGTGCAATAAGAGAAAGGAAACCGCTTTCATAAACTTTTGCAGTTTTTAAAATTTCTGAAAGTGTGGCTAAAGACATATCAACGCCCAGCATGCCGACAATTTCATTCTTTTTATTATGAATAGGAAATGCAACTCCACAAACCCATATCATCTGACCACCAACTTCGTAAGGGTTTGGCTGAATAAGAATACCACGATTTGCTTTCATTGGCTCTTCATACCAGAAACTGCCTTCGTATTCTGTAAGGGCAGTGCAGGAAATGCTTTTTCCATCGTTAGTCCAATATGGAATAAGCCGACCCGTTGAATCATAAGTGTCGTCGTAATTAGCAAACTCTGCGTCGCGTCCGTCAAGCGTGTTAGCCTTAAAAATACAGTAGGAATCAATAAGCCCGGGGTTCAGCTCAAGAGTATGTTTAAGAAGATTATTGATATAATCACGGCGTTCATCTAGAGGAATGTCTTCATATCCTTCGATTGAAGCTTGAAGTGTTTTTGCAATGTTGAATTCGGAAACAAGAATTTTTGCTGCACTTTCACTGTATTTTGCAGCAGATGCCTCCAGATATTTTGCTGAAAGCTCTGAAAGAGAATCTTGAACTGTTTTTGTGATTAAAATAGAACAGAGTGTAAGAAGAATAAAAAGAACAATCCCGATTGGAACCGAAAGCTGTCGGCGTACACTCTTGTTAATAAAATTTAAGCCTGCCATATAAACTCCTTTGTCGTAATATTAAGTTTACGGGGTGTATATGGCAGTTGTCAAATAATTTTTTATTTAACGAATTCTTTCTTCAGGAAGTCGAGGTCGAGCTCTGGGTACAATACGTGAGCTCCAAGCAGCTTGTTTACGCGAGCGCGGGCTGCATTTACAGTGTCGTCGCTTATTTCAATCTTACCCTTAGCTGGTTTTCCTTCTTTTGTTACGCCAGGCTTTGTGTTCTTGAGAACGAAGTCGATGATGT
>CAMNBC010000282.1 GCA_946532115.1 uncultured Treponema sp. | reverse complement strand
TTCAATATTGATGATGTAAAGCTTGAGTTTGAAAAAGACGCTATCGAAGAAATTGCAGACGAGGCTATCCGCCAGAAAACAGGTGCGCGTGGTCTTCGAACAATTGTTGAAAAAATGCTTATGGACGTAATGTTCAAGATTCCTGATATCAAGGGAAAGAAAACCTTTACCGTTACAAAGAAAATTGTTCAGGGTAAAGAAAAGAACATTGAAGGTCTTATAAAGACAGAAAATCCTGCTATCGAAAGCGCATAGGCAATGGCAGACGTTTTTTCTAATCTTTCAGAAAACTTAAGACAAAGTCTCACAAGTCTTGGAATTACTTCTCCAACTCCGGTTCAAAGAGAAGTAATTCCTCGTATTCTGGAAGGTGAAAATATTCTTTTTGAATCAGAAACAGGAACCGGAAAAACCTTTGCATACCTTTTACCACTCATAAACAAGCTTGAAACTATTGATGACCACCAGAGAGTCCGCATAATTGTTGTAGCTCCCACTTTCGAACTCGCATCACAAATCAACAGTGCCTGTAAATCAGTTACAAAACACAAGTCTGCACTTATGATTGGCGGAGCACCTCTCAAACGTCAGATTGAAACACTTAAAGAAAAACCTGAAATCATCATAGGAACAGCTGCCCGTCTTGTTGAACTCATTCACCTAAAAAAGCTTAAGGTAGACGGTCTTATGGCTGCGGTTTTTGATGAAACAGACCGTCTTGTAAAAAAAGAATCCCTTGAAGACACTTCTGCCTTCAGAAACCTCTTACCAGCCGGAACTCAAATCATCGCCTGCACCGCAACAATCAGCAAGCAGACAAAAATCTTTTTCGCAGATGCAAAGAATGTTGTTTTACCCCCAGAAGATGTCCTTCGTAATCGAATCACTCACTGGGCTATTTATGCAGAAACCCGCGATAAGATTGAAACCTTGCGCAAACTCCTTTCTGCAGAAAATCCAACTAAAGCACTTATTTTTACATCCCGTGCAGATCAGGTAGAAAACATTTATAATAAGCTTACCTACAAAAAAGTTGACTGCGCTGCCCTTCACGCAAAAACTGATAAACAAAAGCGAAAAGCCGCAATTGACAGATTTCGCAGTGGGAAAGAAAAAATACTTATTACAAGCGACCTTGCGGCCCGGGGCTTGGATATTCCTGAAATCTCTCATATAATTCAAATGGACTTCCCGAGTGATGAAGATTTCTTTATTCACAGAAGCGGTCGTACAGCCCGCGCCGGAAAATCCGGAATTAATGTTGTAATTGGGGATGAATGGGAAATGCGCCATTTTGCCCAGCTCGAGAAAAAACTTGGAATAACTGTATATCCTAAGGAAATTCGAGGCGGCAAAGTTGTAAGCCCAGTTTTAGATGATGAAGACGGCGGACAGGCCGAATAAATCAGGATTAAAAATGTCTAAAGAAAATAAAAAAATTAAAATAGCTATAGATACCCTTGGAGGCGACCACGGAAAATCCGGATTCGGCTCTTATATTTTATACTTTATTTCAAATCTTCCAAAAGATACTAACTTTGAGATTGAGCTTTTTGGTACAGAAGAAGACCGTTATACTTATACATCCGGTACAGACATTCCATATTCAGCTATCAAACTACTCGAAACTCCTCAGGCACTTCGACGCTGGTATAAATATCACGCAAACAGATTTATCAAAAAACATGGCTACGATGCTGTAATTTATCCAAGTGCAAATAAAATGCTGCCTCGAAAATTTCGTAAACATACAGCAATTGCAGTAATTAACAGCATTATGTCTTCTGATATTTCCGAAATGGACAGAAAATCTCGTCGTCAATTAAAAAAAGGCATAATTCATGCACATAAACTTATTGCTGCTTCCAATTTTATTAAAGATGACCTGGTTCATCTTGGAGTTTCCGCAGATAAAATTACTGTAATTCACAATGGTATTGACCACAAGCTTTTCTTTCCTATGGCAGATATTTTTGAAGATGAAATTGTAGACATTAAACCATTCGCAATTAAGCGTCCTTATTTTGTTTACGGCTCTACTCTTTCAAGTCCTGAGAAAAAACACATTGAGCTTATTAAGGCCTTCGAACTTTTTAAGAAGAACACCGGGGCCCCACACCGTCTTGTTTTGGCGGGAAATGATGGCCCCTACGCGGAAGAAATACACAAGGCAGCTTTTAATTCACCGTACGCAAGCGATATTTTTCTTACAGGATTTTTTCCGCACGAAAACTTTGCACGCCTTTATGGTGGAGCCGAAGCCTGTCTCTTCCCTTCTGTAAACGAAGGAGTTGGTCTTCCAATTCTCGAAGCAATGGCCTGCGGTATTCCCGTTATCTGCAGCGACAAAGGTGCACTTAAAGAAATCGGCGGTACAGCCCCTCTCTACTACAATCCGGACAAGGCAGATGCCATTGATCAGCTGGCTTTTAATATGCAGAAAGTAATAGAAGATGAAGAACTCCGCGAAAATATGATTACTGACGGTATTGTCTGGGCTAAAGATTTTAACTGGGAAGAAAC
>CAMNBC010000281.1 GCA_946532115.1 uncultured Treponema sp. | reverse complement strand
GACTCAAGCACTCTGCGACAGTGGTGGGAAGATGAAAAAGAAAGCGTAAAAGCCTTTATTATGGCAAATGCAGAATGCTTTGGAATTGAAACAGGTGCAGAAGAGGGCCCATTGTTTACAGCACCACGCCAGGAAATTGAAGCCAAGGCTGAGGCGGTGGCAAAAGAAGAGTTCTCGCCTGAACTGGCTGCAAAACTTCTTAAGGCATCTGCCAGTTCTGCAAGCCAGTGGTTCATTCCGCCGCTCCAGGACTTCCTTTACATGGACAAGTCTCTCTGGCTGGACAAGGCAAGTGACGAGCGCATCAACGTGCCGGGCACCGTAACCGACTTCAACTGGACTTACCGCCTGCCTTGCACACTTGAAGAACTCTGCAAGAACTCAGCCCTGATAGAAAAGATTAAAGCAGTGGCAGAAAGGTAGTTTATAAAGGCGCTTTTTTTTTATGATTTTCAAAAATCCTATGCTAAAATAGAAGAATAAGCGCATGTTCTACGCAATCATAAGTTTTCTGGCATTTATACTAAATCTCATAATAAACCGGGACTCTCTAAAAAATCTAAGAGGCCGCCCCGGCGAATCTGATAACGATCAAAAGGTAACCTTCCGCTACAATATTTTTCTGATTGTTTCAAACTGCTATTTTATCACCGACATTGGCTGGGGACTTTTGTACGAGAATCATCATATAGATTCTTTGTTCCCTTTTTTATATGTTGATTGTATTTTCTACTTCTTTTTTATGTTCCTGACTATGCTGACATGGCTGCGCTACATTGTTGCTTACCTTGACAGACATGACCGCAAAAGTAAAGTCCTGCTCCATTCAGTTTGGATTATATTCATTCTGGCACTTATTTATCTGATAATTAATTTCTTTCACCCTTTTATTTTCTCTTTCAACGAAAAACATGAATACATTATTGAACCAGGCCGAAATATTGCTTTCATTTTACAGATTGCTCTTTATCTGCTGGCATCAACATATCTGCTGTTTATAGCACATAAATCAACTGGTGGTGAAAAACTTCGTTATGCAGCTGTCGGGCTTACCTGTCTTGCAATGGAATTATTTCTGATATTCCAGATTTTTAATGATGGCTACCCTTCTTATGCCCTGGGACTCATAATCGGAATCTGTGTAATTCATTCCTATGTTGAAGAGGGTGAAAGAAAGGAAAAAGAAATATACGATAACATTGCAACAAGACTCGCAGAAAATTATGAAGCAATTTATTACATCAATATAGAAACAGGTGCCTTCCAGGAATTTGCAAAAAGTGATGAATATGCTGCTATGCAGGTCCCTGTCGAGGGTCGTAATTTTTACGAAGAAACCCGGCTGAATGTAGAAAGATTTGTGCATCCAGATGACAGAGAATTTGCCAGAAAGTTATATCAAAAAGAGACAATGGTAAAAAATCTGGAAGGGAAGAAATTCTATTCCTATAAATACAGACTTTTGATTAACGGACAGCAAAAACATTTTCAGTTTACAATGATGCATGCTCCGGATGGCAAGCATTTTATTATAAGTGAAAAAGATATTGATGATGAAATTACAGCCGAGAATATACGCCTTGAAAATCAAAAGAAACAGATTACCTTCACTCAGATTGCAGAAATTCTTGCAGTAAATTATGACGTTATTTATTATGTTGATATAAAAGACTCAAGTTACATCAGTTATGAATGTAGAAATATTTATGGCGAAGTTGAAGTACAGAGATCGGGCTATGATTTCTTTACCGATTCCAAAGTTGATATTGCAAATATTGTTCATAAAAACGACCTCGACTCTGTACTCGATTTTATCGACAAAGAGAATTTAACTTGCAAGCTCATGAACCAGAAAAGCTGCCACCACGATTACCGTATAGTAGCTTTCAAGAAAACTCATTATGTCAGAATGACTGTTCAAAAGACTGCTGATGAAACTCACTATATTATTGGCATTGAAAATATTGATGATGAAGTGAAAAAAGAAAAGCAGCATCTCAAAGCGCTCAATACAGAAAAGGAACTTGCCCGCCGTGATGAACTGACAGGTGTAAAAAATAAAACAGCCTATACTGAGCTGGAAAAATCTGTTCAGTCAAATATCGACAACGGAATGGATTATCTGCCTTTTGGTCTTATTGTTTGTGATACCAACGACCTTAAGAAAATTAATGATTCACAAGGTCATGTTGCTGGTGATGAATATATCAAAGCATCTGCAAAGCTTTTATGCGATATCTTTGATCACAGTCCGGTATTCAGAGTTGGTGGTGACGAGTTCGTTGTATTCCTGAGGGGTGATGATTTTACAAACCGCGAATCCCTGATGAAAACTCTCCAGGATCAGGTTTGGAAAAATCTGGAATCAAAATCAGGTCCAGTCCTTGCTTCCGGAATGTCTGTATTTACTCCTGAAAAAGACAGTCGTGTAACAGAAATATTCGATCGTGCCGACAAGGCAATGTACAAAAACAAACGTGAGCTCAAGAAGTAAGAAATATGCTTAATAGCCTAGAGCTTATACTGCATAAAGTTTCCGTTGTGAACAAAACCGTATGCAGTATAA
>CAMNBC010000280.1 GCA_946532115.1 uncultured Treponema sp. | reverse complement strand
CCACCGGCAACTGTGCTTCCAACTGTAATCATGCTGTGGTCTGTAAAGATTGTGCTGAGAACACCGATTGCACCTTCCTTACCAAGAGAAGAAACAATGAAGGCCATAAAGGTTTTCCAGCCAAGTCCAAAGATTTTTGTAACCGGCTCAATTGCCTGGCCAATTTTATACATAATGGAATTATCCATTTTGCCGGAGCTTGTGTAAGTAAGCAGCCAGAATACAAAAGAAACCAAAAGAATTACTTTGAGTACGCGGAAGAAGGTATCCTTTGTGCGGCCAAGTACGTAGCGGAAAAGGCTTCCCCAGCGTGGCTTGTGATATGGAGGAAGCTCCATAATCATTCCGCAACGGTCTTCTTTTTTTACGAGAGAGCGGCCGAACACTTTTGAAGTAATCCACATGTGAAGAACCATCACTGCAAGAATTGCAACGATTACAAGCGGAGCACCGGCACCAAACCAGACTGTAGAAAGCATTGGAACAACGGCCCAGGCAGCACCACAAGGAATTGCCCATGCAAGTGCGATTGTCAAAACCTTCTGTCCCCAGTTATCAATTACACGCGCACCTGCGGCACCACCCATTGTACAACCAAAGCTTACAAGGAAAGGCATAACTGATTTTCCCTGAAGTCCAAGCTTAGACATCGTGTTGTCGAATACGTAAGAGATTCGGGCCATAACGCCGACTTCTTCCAGCAGACCGAAAACCAGAGTTACACCAAATACAAAGCCCAGCATCTTAAAGATAAAGCTGAGCGAGTTGATTATTACATCACAAATAATTGCAATGATAAAGGCAGGACAGCCGGCGCCAGTCAAAGCAGAGCTTATCGGACCTGCAAGTGCACCCACGGCGCTACCAATTCCCATAAACGGCAGGGCAGGAATAAAGGAAGCAATGAGTCCGAACAAAACTGTGAGAACTACAACAGGCTTTCCCCAGATTCGGTGGGTAATCATGCGGTCAAACTTTCCTAGTCTGCGAGTTTTCTTTTCTGATTTGACAGTTCCGGCCAGAAGGGAATCTATCCATTCAAACTTTTTCTCTCCGGTTTCAAGCACACCTTTTTCTATCTTTAATGTAGCCTCTGTAAAGGCTGCAAGTTTTTCTCCAATGAGGGAGTTTTTGATTTTTGCTGTAACAGGAGCATCTCCTTCAATAGCTTTAGCAGCCAGCCAGATTTCTGAATAACCTGGAATTACATTTGAAGGAATAAGAGATTTTATCTTATTATATGCTTCGATTGTGCTGTATTTTGCATCAAGTGTGGAAGAATCCAGGACCGTCTTTTTTTCAATCGCTCTTTCAAGGGCAAGATAAAATCCATCATATTTCTTTTTATCTGGAGCTGAAAAAAGAACAACAGGAATACCAAGTTTTTTTTCAAGAGCTGCATAATCAATTTGCTTTCCCTGTTCTTCGGCAACATCATAAAGATTCAAAAGTAGGAAACATGGAACTGTGATTCCTGAATAATCAGCCAGCATATAAAGACTGCGTTCGAGCTGAGAGCTGTCCGCAAGAATACAAACAACATCTGCTTTTCCGCTTGCTATATAGTCTCGGGTGATAATTTCTTCATCTGAGTTTGCACTGAGACTGTAAGTTCCAGGTAAATCAGCTACTAAATATTTTTTACCATTATGTTCGAAAGTACCTTCTTTCTTTTCTACTGTTTTTCCAGGCCAGTTACCAACATGCTGTTTCATACCGGTGAGGGCATTAAAGAGTGTTGATTTTCCTGAGTTTGGTTGACCAAGAAGCGCAATTACAGTTTCACCGTTATCTGTCATACAGCAACCTCCTTAACTTCGATACCTTCGCACTCTTTGCGGTTGAGTGCAATCATTGTGTCACGCGAATATACAAGAATTGGTCTGCGTTTTTCATTTTTAATTATTGAAATGTGACAGCCTGGAGTAAGCCCGATGGATGTAATTCTGCTGATAAAGCGGGAATCGCCGTTAATCGAAGCAATTACACCGCATTCATCCTTTACGAGTTCTGATAATTTTTTCATGATTTTTCCTCTTATTACTGTTAGTGCTATCTAACAAATTGTTATTATAGTTAGATGTAACTAACAAGTCAAGTTAGATGTGATTTTCCATTATAGGTGTGGATTGCTTCGCTACGCTCGCAATGACGTAAGGAGGAAAAAACGTCATTGCGAGGAGCCCGAAGGCGACGTGGCAATCCACTTAGAAAATTAAAGCTTCCAGCTTACGGCTTCTTTACGTGAATCTATAAATCTTGCATAGATTCCACCTTTGGCAACAAGGTCTTCATGCTTGCCTTGTTCAGCTATTCGGCCCTTATCAATTACAACAATATTGTCTGCATTGCGAACTGTCTTTAAGCGGTGGGCAATCATGATAACTGTCTTTTCGCGGGTGAGTTCTTCGATGGCTTTCATGAGATCACGTTCGTTTTCCGGATCAACGTTTGCTGTTGCTTCATCAAGAATTATAATAGGAGAGTCCTTCATGATGGCACGAGCAATTGAGATTCGCTGACGTTCACCGCCGCTCAAAGACGCGCCGCCTTCGCCGATTACTGT
>CAMNBC010000279.1 GCA_946532115.1 uncultured Treponema sp. | reverse complement strand
GATGATGGAAAAGGAATTGATTCAAAGCTTCTCGAACAGATGAACTCATCAAAAATCACAAGTATAAAAAATCTTCACTTTGGTCTGCAGAATATAAAACTTCGATTGAACGAAATCGGCGGA
The DNA here is from genome assembly GCA_946532115.1 of uncultured Treponema sp. Lineage (GTDB taxonomy): Bacteria > Spirochaetota > Spirochaetia > Treponematales > Treponemataceae > Treponema_D. The sequence continues at coordinate 2,464 of CAMNBC010000279.1, read as the reverse complement.
AGTATAAAATTTATTTCAGAACCAGACGAGGGTACGGAAGTTAAAATTAAAATTGGAAAATAAATAAAAGTAATATACGGCCAGGTCAAGGCACACATTGCTTAAAGCCTTGAAATGCCTGTTTATTTTTAAGGAGAAAAAACTGTTATGAATTTTATAATGATTGAAGACCACAACCTTGTACGTCAGGGTGTAAGTAAAATAATAGAAGAAAAGAGTGATTTCCACTGCTCAGGAACTTTTGCCAGTATAGATGAGGCAAAAATTTTTCTAGCTGATTATTGCAGGAGTACAGATTATGAGCCTCTTATCTGTATTGTGGATATAAATCTTGGAGACAAAGCTGATGATGCAGATGGACTTTCTCTTATCAGTTTTATAAAAGAAAATTACCCCAGATTGTACAGCATATGCTATTCCATGTTTAAAGGAGCGGGTATTGTTGAGCAGGCTGTTGCTTCTGGAGCTGCTGCTTATGTTTCTAAAAATGCAGATTTAGACGTTCTGCTTCAGGCAATGAAAAAGGCTGGTGACGGTATTTTTTTTATGGAAGAAAGCCTTACTTCAGATTATATAATTTATACAAACCTTTACCAGAGTCTTACAAAACGTGAACGTGAATTAACAGGTCTCTTTTTTCAACATAAAACCGAAGAAGAAATTGCCAGAACTATGGGAATTACAGAACGAGCGGTAGATAACTATATAACTCGAATTCTCTCAAAGCTTGGAGTAACCAGCAAAAAAGAACTAATGATCAGGTTTGGTGATATTTGGGGAAATAAACTTTAATAATTTGTAACCCAAGAATAGTGAAAAAATTCATCAAATTTTGATTATTTTTCTCTAACTACAAAACTTTTCTTCTGATGTAAAATTGAAATCGGAGGAAAAATGAAAAAATCAATTCTTGCTTTTATTGCACTTTCTTTTTGTGTTTTTACAGTGCCTGTTTTTGCAGCCGGTGTAAAAGCAAAAGACTACGAGGTAGTTCACCGTTATGTCATGAATGACGGTGTAATTATGGAAATCTGTACTGAAGCAAAAGCCCCCGAATGGTTTAAACTTGCGGCTGCCAATGCTTCTTTGGATTCCAATTCAACTTCATGGCAGAAGTTTTCTCCTTACAAAGACGGAAATGCATCAAAGGCTTTTATAGTAGTCAACCAGCTGGAATGTACGGCAGAACTTGATGAAAAAAATGACTTTACAGGATTATTTAATTCTGAAATCAAATCATTTCTTGGTTCGCCTTTCTTAGATTATTGGACAGATGAGGCAAGTCTATCAAGAAAAAACAGCATATCTTACAATGCAATAGCAGACTTTTCTGAAATAAATGATGAAATAAAAAATCCCGGTAAATCAGAAACAATAGAAAATGATGCTGATAATCTTTTCATAGTACAAAGAATTCAAAATTCAAAAGATGAAGTTCTTGAGATTCTGGTTAATAGAACTGCACCAAAATGGTTCAAGGAGCTTGGAGCAAACACAGATTTAACTGCCATAAAAAAACAATATGGCGACAGGTATAGTCAGGAGGGGTATTTTGAAATCTGTTATACCCCTAAAAAGATTTTCTGCAGCAAAGACAAGTCATACAAAGCAGAAATGAAAGATTCTTATATTTCTACATTTTCACAAAAGGGTCCGGATTTCAAAAGCTACTGGTCAAACGGGCGAAAGTCCTATGTCATGTGGAAAAATCATGAAAGCAATAAATCCATGACTTCGGAGTGCGACGGCAAAACCTTGACCATAACCCTAAACAAGGTTCAGCTGACCAGCACTGATCAATACAACCTTTATTTTCCACCGACAGACGACAGCCTCATATTAAAAGAGGGAGACAAGGTTGCCTGTTCATTTGAATTGACAGTAAGTCCTCAGAAAAACAATGCTTCAGAAAAAGTAATAAAAAGCGTAGGAACACAGTCTGTAATAAACAATAAGTGGATCAGTCTGGAAGACTACGGATGGTATTTTGAAGAAGGCTTTGACGGCTCTACTAAAACATTTGAAAAGATTGTAACAATCCCAGAAGAAAGAGCCGGAACATATTTTCTTTTCAAGCTCTTTATGAGTTCAGGCTCCTACCCAAGTGAAATAAGTCCTGGTGCAGCCGTTACCATAAGCGGAAAATTCGTTTTCACAAAAATTGAATAACAATTAAGTCATTTTATAAAATAGTAATAAAAGGAGGATTTTAAATGACTAAATTAAATAAAATCATGAGAATAAGCATTCTAATGTTTATTTTTGCTTTAGGCGGAAAAGTTTTCGCTGCAAGCTCAATCATTGATGGTAAAAAATGGGTTGTAACACACAGAGTTGCAATGAAAGACGGTGTTATTCTTGAAGTTCTGGTAGATGACCGTGCTCCAGACTGGTTTAAGGAAATTGCTTCAAAAGTGTCAATGGATACAGACAGTGACTGGTGGAAGAAGATTTCACCATACAA
>CAMNBC010000278.1 GCA_946532115.1 uncultured Treponema sp. | reverse complement strand
CCATTAAAAATTTCTGGATTTTAGGACTCGAAGCATTACAGGTCATCTGAACAGGGAACGAAGATTTTCGCTGAATCAAAACATCTTCCATTGCGTGAATAAAGTTTTTACCAGCGTCTTCGTCCACTGCAAAGTCAGCGTCGCGGGCCACCTTAAAAAGCAGAGTTTCTTCAACATCAAAGCCCGGAAAAAGTTTTGTTCCAAAGGCCGCAACCACGTCCTGCAAAAGCGCAAACTGGCGGCCGTGTACACCACTTGAACCGTTTCCTGCAAGCCAGTAAATATTTGGAACTCCTTCAGGAATTTCTACAAGAGCAATACGGGGAGAATCCTCACTTCCCCGGAATTCTTCAGAACCACTGGCCATTTTGATTCCCTTAATTGGAGAAAGAAGAAAAGCCGCATAGGTTGTAAGATTTTTTATGTGAGGAAAAGCCTCGGTGTCTGTGCGGAGCGGAGTAAGCAGCGGGAAGATTTCTGAATTGAAAACTCCGTTCAGGTACTCTGATTGCTGCTGCGTGTACTGAAGCGGAGTAATATAAACAAGCCCTTCAATTGCAAGCTCTGGAAGAATATCTGCCATAAGGCATTCCTGCTGAGAGCGGATTATCTGATGCGCACGAGCCGAAATTGAAGTAAGAACCATCTGAGGTGAAAGCCCCGAAACATCAACATAGCCCGGATTTTCTGCAAGCAGACGTTTTAAAGATGCAACACGCACCTGAAAGAATTCATCAAAATTAGAAGTGACAATAGAAAGAAACTGAAGGCGTTCCAGAAGAGGAAGTTCTTTATTAAGCCCCTGATATAAAACTCGGGCATTAAACTCAAGCCAGCTGAGTTCACGATTAAAATATCTTTCCTGCATACGCTCCTCCAAATCTTAAGCGTCATGCTGAACTTGTTTCAGCATCTATAACAAAGATCCCGAACCCTGAACTTGTTTCAGTGGTCGGGATGACAGCTTTCCTACAGCAAAATCACCTTATAACCAAATACCGACTCAAACATGCCGGATTTTTCGCTGAGTGCAATTTTCTCAAGTACTGTGTTTTTTGAAGTCTTTGTGTGAATAATCATTGCATTTTGCTGCATTTTAATAGAAAAATCACTGAACTTTTGAATATGTCCGCGATCCAAAGCATCTGCAATTCGCAGAATAGCCGTAAGCTTTAAGATAGTCATACGGTCAGCACGAGGCAACATAAGGAAACTGTCTTCATCCTGAGGTACAGAATTACCCTTGTGATATTTTGCAATCTCAGCAACAATCGTATTGTCTTTTCTGGATAATCCAAAAATCTCCGAGTTTCTGATAATATAAGAGCTGTGAAGGTTGTGATTATCATAACGAATAAATCCGCCGATATCATGCAGAATCGCAGCCGTCTCCAACAGAGTTCTTGCATGCTCACTAAAGCCAAGATCGTTCTTCAAAGTATCGTAAATCTTCACGGCAATCATGCGCACACACTCAGCGTGACTTTCATCACCATGATACTTACGAAGCAGGTTGCGTGCAGAAGCAGTAATCTGCATATTAAACTCTTGCTGAAGCTCTTCATTTTCAATTGTGTGCTGACTTAAAATCAAACCATTACGGATATTCGTTTCCGGTGCAAGTAGTTTTTCTGCCTTTGTAAGATGAAGAAACAGATTGTAAATCAAAAGACTTACCTGCAGGGTCTCTGCCTCATTGTATGGAATTTTAAAACGAGCTACACACTCATCAACACTATAGCCCTGAATTGCCTTGGCAAACGCAGAAAAATCTTCCTTATCAATTTCCCAAAGAAAGGTAGAAACCGGACGCCCAACATTCAAAGCAGCCAGAGTAATATCCGGACCAACAGCAATAAACTGTTTTACCTCACTAAGGTTCAGTTCACTTTCAAGCGAACCTTTTGTATTGTTGATTGATTCCTGTACATAACGCTGAATATCAGAATAAGAGCTTGTCTGATTTTTCATCTGCTGGTCAATGCGAACAGTACCAAGTCTGAGGCTGTGAACGCCGGCCATTTTACCTTCAGACATCATCATGATTTCGGTAGTAGCACCACCAACAACAAGAATGACAGTATCTTCATTTTTAAATGCCGAAGTCTGGTTTTTAATACATTCCGAAACAGCAAGATACATCAGTTTGTTTTCTTCAATTCCGTCAATAATGCGCACATGAAACCCGGCCTGAACAAGAATCCGATCCATAATAGGGTCTGAGTTTTTTGCATCACGAAAGGCGCTTAGCGCAATACAGGTACATTCAGCAGGGCTGATTCCCCAGCCTTTAAGCTGTTCGCGATAACGGATTAAAATTTGAATAAGCTGATTTTGAGTATCCTGACTGATAATACCACTGGTAAAAACATCTTTACCTAAAGGCAAAGGCTTTTCTGAACGGTCGAGGATATTCTGTTTTCCATCATTTAAAAACTCGGCGACAAGAAGTCTAACCCCTGTCGAACCGATTTCAATTACTGATTCCGGGGCTGCCACTCTCCTGCCTCCTTGGTCTATAGCTTGTCTATCAGCATAGAACATTTACCGCTTGGAATCGGCAATGTCTTTTTCTTCTGGTCAAGAATGTTGA
>CAMNBC010000277.1 GCA_946532115.1 uncultured Treponema sp. | reverse complement strand
TAAATTCCTGTTTATAGTACAACGTCTTTGTTTGAAAATGTAAGAACAAAATAATTTTCCTTATTCTATTTATAATTTATTTTAGTTTACATCATAAATAACAAACAAAGGAAATTAATTATGAGCAACGCCTACGAAGCCGCCCATGGCTACTTAAAAGATGATTTTGAACAAACCTGCGACAATTGCGGAGCAGTTTTCAGGGTAACAGTTCCTGGACAAAAAGGACATGAAGAGTCTGAAGAATATTATTGTCCCGAATGCGGAAAAGAATATCATGTAAGAGCATCTAATTCTCCCTCAGTCATTTTAATTTCCGGAAGAACTGACGGAAAAACAAATAAAAGAGGTTAGTCATGCCAATTGATTTAAGCAAAGTGTCATTTGATTTCAATATTTCTGGCGTTGATATTTTGTACGACGGTGAGAAAATTGGATATTTTTTGTGGCGTGACATAGAAGAAGCTGATGGTTCTAATAGCCACTTAATAACGCATATGGAAATAGATTCCGGCTATACACATTATGGCATCGGGACCGAAACCGTCAAAAGGATAATTGAAGAAACTGGAGAAAGAGTAATTTTTGGTAATGATGACGGGACCGTCAGTGAAGACGGCAGTCACCTAATTGAAGATGGGCCTAGGTTTGTAGCTCATCTGCACACCTTTGATTGGTATTTGAATAGCTTAAAAATGTAATTTTTTTCAAAAAAGGATTGTATATGGATTCTTTGGAAAATTTATTTGATAATGAAGAAGTAAGAATGGAATATCGCAAAGCCTTCCTTTTGAATCTTTTTCAAAAAATCTGCTCAAAGATGGATAAAGATGAAAAATTTAAGCTTCATATCCGTAAAATTTATAGAGAATCCTTTGATAAAGTAGAAACAACACGAGTCATTGTGAAAAAGCATACAGATTGTGATTTGTCTCAAAAGGATTCAATAGCTATGCTAGAATGGTTTGAAGCAAATTTCCATAAATTATCCAGAAGAAAGCCTATTTCTAATGAGATAAGAAAAGACCTTGTCTTAAAACAGAAAAATTGTTGTGCGGTCTGTGGGGAATTGTTCGGAAACGACCCTTCAAAAATTCATATCGATCATATAGTTCCCTGGAAATTGGTTGGGGACGAACTTAAAAACAATTTCCAAGCGCTTTGCGAAACCTGTAACGAGTGTAAAAGTGCAAAAACAGACTATATTTTTAAAAGAATCATGAAACTTATCTAAATAAAAGGCTTTTTCGATGCGCAAAATTTACCTACAAAAGATTACCCAGCATGATATCGAATGCTATATCGGTTGCATTGATCCTCGTGATCTAGTCCGCGTTGCGACAAAGATTGAAATTGCAAAGGTTCAGGACGCACAACGACCTTTAAACGGAAAACGTATAAAGGAAATTGCTTCATATGTAAGTGAGAAAAAAGGGATTCTTCCTAATACATTGACCCTGGCAACCAAGGATAAGTTCTATCAGGTACGTCAACATTCATCATTTAAGGAACTCTATTACATTGAATTTCCTGATTCTGAAGATGAATTTAAACAGTATGCAGAATCTATTGATGTGATGGACGGGCAACATAGATTGTATTCTTTCGCTGAGAAACAAAGACTCATTCAAGATGATGAAAAATTTGAAATAGGATTCACTTTGTTTATCCGTCCGTCTTTAAGCGATCGAAGACAAATTTTTATCAGTTGCAACGAAAAGCAGGAAAAAGTTAGCAGCAATCTGCTGATGTGGCTCAAGGAAAAATTAGGCATGCTTAGAGATGATGAAATCTTTCTTTATAGCATTGTGTCCAAATTAAGTAATGAATATCCCCTAAAGGGACACATTATTATGAATGCAGAAAAGGTCAAGAATGGGGTTAAAGCAAAGGAATTAATGGGATTCCTGAAACAGATAAAAATTAGAGATTTGGCCATCGATTCCGAACCATTGACTGAAGATGAAATTATCCATGTTATTTGCACGTATTTAATAGCGTGGGAAGACGTAGTTGATTTCACATTCGCCCCAGATGCAAATGGAAAATTCAAACCGAATGCTGGGGTTGCTGTAAAAACAGCGGGCTTGAAGTATATGCTTCTTCTCTTGCCAACTTTCTGGGATCGTGCGGTATCCATGCAGAAACTATTCAATGCTGAATTTATTCAGGATACAATTAAGAGATTTATTTCGTCATATGCTGAAGAAAGAAGCTTATTCTTTGCTTTGGATGAACATAAAAAGCATTTTGCCGACAGAACTGCAATACAGCGTTTTGCTGATGAGGGAATAAAGAAAATCAAGGCTCTTAATGCCGGAAAATTTAATCCGTTAGGAAAATAAAAAGATCCCCGGAAACTAACACGATTCTTCCGTTGTTCCAGAAAATTCATCATCCAAACACAAAATCGATATAGAAAATGTCGATTATGTGTTTGATTATGTAAAAAAATGCGTCCGCAAGTCTTTTTTTTCGTTAAAGATCTCCATTTTTTGAACGGTTTGGGTAATTCCTTCCCCTATCCCTTGCTTTTTTCGGTTTTATATTGTATTTTTGTAGAAATTCTACAAAAACGAGGGCTTAATGCTGGTAAAAATCGAATT
>CAMNBC010000276.1 GCA_946532115.1 uncultured Treponema sp. | reverse complement strand
AAGTAACACCGGCATACGGAATGATTTTCAGAAAACTATTCCAGATTTGAACTGGAGAAAAAGGTCTGTTCATTCCGTACTCCTGTTTACTGTCATGCTGAACTTGTTTCAGCATCTATTAACTAGATCCCGAAACAAGTTCGGGATGACGGTTATTATTTTATTCACTCACAAAATTAAATACATCTTCTCCAAAGTATTTCTGTGACAATGCTGATATTGTACCATTTTCTTTCAACTGTTGCACGGCCTTGTCGTAGGCTGCCGCAAGTTCTGTTTCTTTTTTATTGAATAAAGGCCAGGTTGGAATACCTTTATATGGAACATAAGCAAGTTTCTCTGCAAACTGATGATACGGACCTGTCTCTTTCAAAACATTTTTTTCAAATGAAAGCTTGAGTACAAAGTAAGCATCATATCGACCTTCCAAAACCCAGAGGTAAGAATCAGCAATATCAAAAACATCAGAAGGAACAAGTTTAATCTGATTTGACGGATGTTTTTCGTTGAACTCCTGAATTACAGAATACTGAGCAGACTGTGGAGAAATTGGAATCAATTTTCCGGAATAGCTGGCAAAACTTTCGAGGTCAGTAATTTCATTTTTATTTTCTGCCCGGAAAGCAATACCGATTACACTTGCAGCAAGAGGATTTGAAGGAATCAAAAACTTCTTTTTGCGTTCATCTGTAATCCAGGCACCTTTTGTACCTACCTGATATTTTCCAGATTCAGTACCAATCAAAAGTTCTTCATCGCTTACGCCATGGAACTTAAATTCATATTCAGGAAGAAGTTCATCTACAGCTTTTAGAACTGCAATTTCAAAACCATCAGCATTTCCTTTTTCATCAAGAAAGTCATAAGGGACATTAGTAACAGTGTGGGCAACATTAATTGTACGCACTTTTGTCTTTTTTGCTTTTGCTGATTTTGATGCGGCAAAAATTTGAGCAGATGCAAACAAGGCAACTGCAGCTACAAGAATTGTTTTTGAATGTTTATTCATAACTACACCTCTCAATTTTTTAAGTTGGCTTAGATTACTCTTTAATACCTAGTAAGTCAATAGGTTATTTATACAATTATTCTATATGCGTCATAAAATTTCGTTATATATAAACCACTCCAAACAAAATACAATTCGGTAAAAATCCCGAATTTTATTTAAAATTGTAGCAATATCTTTTTTCTATGTTATAGTTGATATGGAAATTATTTCCGGAGGTAATTATGAAGATTAGATCTATCTCATTAAAAAAAATGCTCACAGGTTTATTTGCAGTAAGTCTTTTTGCAGCAAGCATTATCAGCTGTGATGATTTAAACAGACAAAAAGCAAAAACTGAAAATCAGGAACCCGCAACAACTTCTGTAGAAATGGCAAGAAATATGGCAATTGGCTGGAATCTGGGAAATACTCTGGATGCAACAAATTGGGAAAATAAAACAAATGCAGGTATAGCAACCGAAACTGAATGGGGAATGCCAGTAACAACAGAAGAAATGATTACCGCAATCAAAAACGCCGGCTTCAAAACTATAAGAATTCCTGTAAGCTGGCATAATCACATTTCAGATACAAATAATTACACTATTGATTTTAACTGGATGGCCCGCGTAAAGCAGATTGTAGACTGGGCTTATACAAAAAACATGTGTGTAATCATCAATATTCACCACGATAACCTTGCCATCTCTAAAATAAAAGGCAATATTGGATTTGCAATTTCTAATAATGCTGATATACAGGCTCAGTCAAAAAAATATATTGAAAAGATTTGGACTCAGATTGCGACAGAATTTTTCAATTATGATAACCGCCTTGTTTTTGAAGTTTTGAACGAACCTAGGGATATCGGAGGAGAATTCAAAGGAAATGAATGGTGGACTAACAGCCCGGACATAATGAATATAATTAAGGATTACGAACAGACAGCCATTAATGCAATTCGTGCCGTAACAGGAAATGAAAACCGTTTTATTATGGTTCCAGGATATGCTGCAAGCGGTTCAGACGGCTCAATGCTTGCTCTTTACAAAATGCCAACTGACACAGCACAAGACAGACTCCTTCTTTCAGCACACGCCTACTCTCCTTATGCCTTTGCAATGTTTGATTCAAACAGAAGTGAAGACGATACAGTTTTTGGAAATGATGACAAAGCCTCTCTTGATTCAATTTTCAGTTATCTCAAATCAAACTACACAGACAAAGGAATCGGTGTTGTAATGGGAGAGGCCAGTGCCACAGACAAAGAAAATCTTTCAGACAGAGTTGCATGGGCAACTTACTATTTTACAAAAGCAAAAGAAGCCGGAATCCCTGTAGTACTCTGGGATAATATGGTGACAGCAAGCACACCGAACAGCACTGATATTGGAGAACGCCATGGCTATTACAACCGCAGAAGTAACAGCTGGTATTTCCCTACAATGATTCAAGCCATGATGAAAGCTGTTTACGGAGAAAACTACACTGCACAATAAATAGAAAATAGATTGTCACATCGCAGCGCTCCCCGCATATAAAAAAACGCCGCCCCGTTGCCGGAGCGGCGTTTCTGTCACCCCGAACTTGTTTCGGGGTCTATTCAAACAGATGCTGAAAC
>CAMNBC010000275.1 GCA_946532115.1 uncultured Treponema sp. | reverse complement strand
GCATTCTCCAGCGGGTACTTTGCATTTTTTATATTCACGCCGCTAACATTGCCGGCAACTGTAAGTACAGAAAAATAAGAACAGGAATCTTCTATTAACAAAGTCTCTTTGCCGGCAATCTGCATTAGAGAATAGTCATCTATCAAAACAGCCTTTTTTCCAAGCCCGTTCAAATACAAAAGAATGGAAATATTTCCAAGTGCGTGATCAAAGCGGCCACCCATTGCACCAAGCAAAACAAAATCACAATAGCCGCGTTCAACGGCAAGCTTTACGGCAAACATAGTATCAGTGTCATCTTTTTCACGAGGAAGCTGAATGATTTCACAACGCTCTTTCCACCACTCCAGATCACCAGGCTCGCAGGAATCAAAATCACCAACCACAACATCAGGCTTTACACCAAGCCCGCCTGCATGCGAAAGCCCGGCATCACAGAAAATAAAAAAATCATCGTCTCGTAAAAAAGCGCGGGCCCGCTCATAATTGTGAATCTCACCGGCTGAAATGATAACACAACGTTTTTCAAACATCAAACAGCCTCACCGTTTATGATTTCCATCCAGCTGCGTTTATCTCTTTTTGTAGTATCCAGTCCAAACTGCTCCATAAATTTTTCAAGAGCTGCACGTACATCATCTGCAGCATCGGAGCCATCTGTCACTTCAACTTCTACGTATTTAAGACCATTTACGTTTTCGAGTTCAAGATGAAAGTCACAGCCAGGTAAAACTACCGATTGGCAGTGAACTCCATAAGCATCTTTATTCTTTTCAAAAAACTGATGATAGCCGGAAAATAAAAGAAGGTCGCGGATAACCTCAGGCTTTTCCACAAAAGTCTCATCCTCGCGGTTCAGCTCAATACCGTTTTCAATAGACTTACGTTTTATACAAAAGAACGAACGTTCGTTAGCTTTATCACCTGCAGGAGCTTCACTCCTTATTCTTATAACCTGAGGCTCACCTGCTGCCTTGCTTTCCTCGCGGGTAGCGTAGCGTGAAAAATAAACGTCAGTCTTTAAAAGATGTTCCAGTCCATCCGCAGCAACATTAACTCCAGCCAGGGCCTGTTCTCCTGAAATCACCTTAAAAATCTTGTCGTATTCTGCATCCGTCAAAGGAATCTTAATTTCAATCTCACGTCCCATTATCTGACTCTCACAAAATGTGGTTTCGATACGGTTTCACCTACTCAACCACCGGTGTACTTTTACTGCTTCTTTCCAGCTTCAGCAATCTCTTTCAATTCAGCATAAAACTTCGGATACTGTTTTTCAATCAAAACCGGTCTTCCGTTTGAATCCAGGAAGCAGTGAGTACTCTTTCCCAGAAATACAACTTCTCCCTTACACTTAAACTCATAAGAAAATGTCAATTTGGCAGCAGAAAGCTTTTCTATGCCAACCATAATTTCAATAACATCAGGGAAAGTTGTAGACTTCTTATAAACGCCTTCTACAGACATTACAGGAGAGGCCATTCCCTCGTTCTCAAGCTTTATAAAGCTCCAGCCCAGCTGATCCAGAAAATCAACTCTGGCCTCTTCCATATAACGGATATAATTTGAATGATGAGTAATTCCCATTTTGTCAGTTTCGTAATAATTAACTTTGTGCAAATAAGGTTTAATAGTTTTCATAAGCCTATTTTCGACATTTTCCCTCTTTTTGTCAATCTGGAACATATAGGAAAAAAATACCCTTTAATTGGAAGACTTCAGTATTTTTATTATTATTCTCGGAGTAGAAAATGGCCGAAGACAACATCATCCCGTTGGCTGAGGACATTTTCTACGGGAGAGAATAATAATATATGTACGATAAATACTTTTAACTACCAATTAAATAGGTATATTTTTGCAAAAACTGTTGTTTTTAACCTATTTTTTTACTATATTATAACTATGTTATTAGATGTACAAAACCTAAACGCAGGTCTTGAAGATGGAAAACAGATTCTCAATGACCTTAATATACAAATTGGCCAGGGCGAAACACACGTTCTGATGGGACCAAACGGTGCCGGAAAATCTTCTCTGGGCAATGCCCTGATGGGAAATCCTGTTTACAAAATCACAGGCGGAAAAATTCTTTTCAAGGACACCGACATTACCGAAGAAAGCGCAGACAAACGTGCCCGACTTGGAATGTTTATGTCCTTCCAGAGCCCTCTCGAGGTTCCTGGCATCTCACTTGAAGCCTTCATCCGCTCAGCCCTTCAGCAGAAAACCGGCGAGCACGTAAAGCTTTTCCAGTTCCAGAAGGAGCTTAAACGCTGCATGGAGCTTCTGGACATGAATCCTGATTATGCCCGCCGCGACCTGAACGTTGGTTTTTCCGGTGGTGAGCGCAAAAAATCAGAAATTCTTCAGCTTCTTATGCTCAAGCCGGATTTTGCAATCCTAGACGAAACAGACTCAGGTCTCGACGTAGATGCCGTTCGCGTAGTTTCAAAAGGAATTGAGGAATACCGCAAGCTTACAAACGGTTCCCTCCTTATCATCACTCATACAGCAAAGATTCTCGAAGGCCTCAATGTAGACAAAACCCACGTACTTGTAAAGGGCCACATCGTTAAAACCGGCGACGCTTCATTATTCAAGAAGATTAACGAAGAAG
>CAMNBC010000274.1 GCA_946532115.1 uncultured Treponema sp. | reverse complement strand
CGTTCAAGAAAAGCAGAATGTCCGGCCTCTTGTTTGAGTTTTCTATAAATGTCCACTGATTAGCAACAATATAAGAGTTTTTATCGCCAGGCTTTCCGGCATTTTCAAAGTCTGCAATGTAGATGATGTCAGATTTAGTTTCGCCATTAAGATGATAGCTTACCTCGATACCATTCTGCAGGTATTCCATAAAAATAGCGTTTTTCTTTTTTAGTTCAGCATTTTCAAAATGTCGAAGTTTAAGAAGTGCCTCGTCAATTGCAGCAGGAGCAGCCTTTGGATTAAGTCGCCTGATAGAATCTTCAAGCACAGAATCATACAAAGGAGAGCGTACATCCCGTTCAACTTCCGGCCCATAAACATGCTCCCATCCCATATTCTGGAACAACTCAATCAGAGCATTTTCATAGGCTTCTTCGTTGTAATCGGACATATAATCAAAACTCCTTACTAATTTATTATACATCCAAAATGTTATAAAAACTACTTCAAATACGGAACCAGAACTTTATTGACATTCCCATATTATGAACTTATAATATAGTTACCCAAATAGGGAACTATTTATCAAGGAGAAATGTTCTTTTGCATGTAATAAAAAAGAAAACATTAACGGATTACTCTGAAACGCATGCTATAGTTAAAGCAGACCTTGATTCATGGTACATAGAAGCAAAAAGTGCAATTTGGAAAACCCCGCAAGATATTAAAAATCGGTTTTCTTCAGCAAGCTTTCTGGCAGACAATAAAGTTGTATTTAATATTCATGGTAATGATTACCGTTTACTAACAAGAATAAACTATGATAGCGGAACGGTATTCATTTTATTCATAGGTACTCATGCTGAGTATAATAAATATGATATGGGGGCTATATAATGATTTCTCCTAAAGTTATAAAAACAGAAGAAGAATATAATACTATTCTTAACAGAATTGAAGAAATTTTTGACTCAAAACCAGGAACACCAGAATTTGACGAACTTGAACTCCTTGTAAAGCTTGTAGAAATTTACGAAGATGAAAAATATCCCATGGATCTTCCAAGTCCTGTTGCCGCAATCAAATTCCGCATGGAACAACAGGGTCTTAAAAGCAAAGATTTAATTCCCTACATTGGAAGTAAATCTAAAGTTTCAGAAGTATTATCCGGAAAAAGAGCTCTTAGCCTTAATATGATTCGCAAACTTCATGAAGGTTTAGGAATTCCAGCCGAAGTTCTTATTCAGGAATCTGGAAAAGAATTACCAGACTCTTCTATCATGGAACATGGAATAAACTTTCCATTTACAGAAATGTATAAACGCGGTTGGTTTACAAACTTCTTTGACGGAACTCTGTCTCAGGCAAAAGAATTAAAGGAAGAACTGATAATTAAATTTATTGGAAACTTCAATATTCAGGATGTTGCCCTTTGTTATAACAGAAAGTCAGAAAATAAAGAATCTGAAAATCTTGATGACATTCTTATGGCCTGGCGAATAAGAGTTATGAATCTTGCAGCCGCAGAAAAACTTCCAAAGTGGGATAAAGATGTTCTTTCAGAACAATTCTTCTCGCATTTTGCAATGCTTAGTGTTTTTGATGAAGGCCCAAAACTTGCAAAAGAATTGTTAAATAAAGTGGGAATTCATTTTATTATCGAAGAGCATCTTGAAAAATCACATCTTGATGGTTCTTCAATGCTTATGCCCGATGGAAGCCCATTAATTGCCTTAACCTTGCGTTATGACCGTCTCGACTCTTTCTGGTTTACTCTTTTCCACGAACTTGCACATGTAAAAAAACATCTGTCAAAAAATAATGCCGCATACTTTGACGACATAACAAATGAGATGAGTAAAACAATTGAAAAAGAAGCCGACACATACGCAAAAGAAATGTTAATACCTATGAACATCTGGAAAACTTCTGGCCTGACAATTTCTTCCACTTCTATGGCAATAAGAAATTTTGCAGAAGAACAGCATATCAGCCCCGCAATACCAGCAGGCCGTCTCCGTTTTGAGAACAAAAACTATTCGGTATTCACAAACCTTATCGGGAATGGTGCGGTAAGGGAGATGTTTAAATGAAAAAAATTTTAAAATTATTTGATGAATCAAAAACTTTGCAAATTATTTTAGATAAATGCATTATCGGAATCTTTATTTTGTTAGCAGCTTTTCTTATAAATATAAATCTTGAAAATGCAAAAACTAAAAATAAAATTGCAGAACTTTCAGTTTCAAGATTTATTAATGCAACGAATGACATTTGGAAAAAGATAGATGAAGTCGAAATGTTATCCTCTGAAATATGTAGTGATGCGTTTGTTTATACTCTTGAGGAAAAGTCTTTTGATAAATATTCATTTCAATATCAGTCTAGCTTTTCAGAGCAATACAAGTTGTATGAATTAAAAATGAATGAAAGTAAATTGTTTATAAGCCAAAATGAATATATTCTTGGACACGATGTTTCTCATCAGTTTTATATATACCTTGAATATCTAAGAATGCAAACAGATACGAAAATAGATTATTATTTATCTGGTACGAATAATGATAAAGAACGGAATCTTAAAGCTGAAGAAGAATTTTCAAAAGAAAAGAACAAATATAAATTTAATTTACTAGATGCTCAG
>CAMNBC010000273.1 GCA_946532115.1 uncultured Treponema sp. | reverse complement strand
GCGTTATCTCGCAAGATAATGTTTGAACGTGCGTTATGCGCTTTGAATGCTGAGGAAAAAGAAATATGCCGCCCTATATGGGCTGCTGTAATTTTGTTTTTCTATGCGATAGAAATACCTATGGTCTTATTCAATATTTTTGTATCTGCAAATTGAATTTACGTTTACAGTCTGTTGTGATAATCCCAGATATATTCCCAGTACTCGCCGGTTTTGTCGATGGAGATAGTATTTTCATTCCGTGTAGCAGTTCTTGCTCTTGCCGTTCTGTTTCCGTTTGCATCGTAGGTGTACCACCACTTGCCGTCGGACATCACGCGGGCTGTATTGCTGTCTGCAGCGTTTTTGTAGTAGATATAGTTATGATTCTTTCCGTTTTCTGTAAGGCACAGTCTGTTCAAGTTATTGTCATAAGAGTAAGCTTCATTTCTCTTATCATCCAGAATCCAGATTCTTATCATCTTCTGAACACTGAAGTTTCTGTTCAGGAGGTTCCCGTCTGCTTCGCAGCCGGTCGCGCTTTCCGCTGTTCCGCTACCGCTCCATTCCTGCGCTCATTTCATTCGCTTCGGAACGCCTTCGGCGCAGCTCCAATCGCTAACCTTTTTTCTAATTATTCTTCGTAAAGAAAATACACTTTTTCATTCTCAAATGTATTTTCTTTACGGCTCAAACAGCCATGTCTTATTTAAACCGTGATTTTGAAATGTCAAAGAACAGATATCTAAACATTTTCATGGGAATGCTTTGATATTAAAAATATATTCTTCTGTCCAATAATCTAAATTTCTTCACTTACCATTTCTGAACTAAAACGTCATATGAAAAAACAATCTCTTTTGACTCTTCGTCATCAAAATGATATTTTAGTCTTATTTTGCAAGGAAACCTATCATAATCTTTCTTTCCCTTAAAGATTTTTTTCCAATGAACATGAGGATATTTTTCTTTAGGATTTACAGATTTACAAAATTCTACCCTTGTCCAATACAATTTACCATTTGTTAAAATACAAGGTTCCTTAGCTTTATCACTTTCTTCAACGTTATACACACATGTAGGTAAATAATAGCATTGATTTTTAAATAGAAGTTTTACATTTCCTTCATATTCTACTTTCATTTCATCAATTGTAAAGGTCTGATATTGATACTCCATCATTAAGAAAAAAAGAATATCGTCAGAATTCCAGAGTTTATTCCAATGATACATTATATCAATCTCATAATCACCTTTTTTCCATTTTTCTAAAGCACCAAATGCCCCCTGCCCAGTAACAAAAGACATAAATCCCTTTGGTTTTTCATTATCAAAAATATAAGAATACTTCGATCCTATTAAATCAAAAATATCATGGGAAAAAATACAGGTAACATTTATAAACAAAACAATAATTATTAAAAAAAATTTTTTCATATTCTAAAATCCCTGAATAAATACAAACTCTTGATTCCAATAATATGAGTTTGGTCGTAATGATGGAATTATTGAACTAAAACTATTAACATAATATTTTAATGTATATTGTCCTTTATATTGATTATCAAACGGGGTTACATCATAACATTTATGCATTGTTACATTAGATGGATCTGCATAATTAAATGTACCATAATCAATATTAAATGATCCATCTTTGCCAAATTTTGTTATTACGCTTCCTCACAAAAAAACTTCCTTACTATTATTATCGTTAATTTCTAACTTTTTTCTACATTTTGATTTACGCTTACCAAAGTATTTGGTTTAATGCCGTATTCTGGAGCGAATACTGTCTGTGATTTTCCTGACTGAATGTATTCCTCAACAATTTTCTGACGTTCTTCACGACTGTAATTTGATCTCATAATTTCTTTCACCTTGGGTAGAAATTTAGAGCAAAGATTTATTTTTGGAAAATACATGAGAATTGACGGTTACTCTTGATCTCAGTGTTATATTTATTTAGATTCTGCAATCCTAAAAATCATATCCGGAATTATGACACTGCGAGTGTAATGATACTTATCCTGCGCTTCACCGACACGTCCCAACAACGGAACTCCTGTTGCAGAATTATCAGAAACTGCAAGCAAGGCAATATATGGAACTTCAAATAATGGTGCCAAGGTATGGAAAGTTCCTGTCTCCATTTCTATAAGTTCTGCACCTGTTTCTTTAATTTGATTCAGATGTGAATATTCCATAGCAATTGAATCAGTGCAAAAGACTTTTGCGGTTTTTAAATTGTAACCACAAGTTCTTGCGAGTTCTATCACTTTCTTTGTATAAGTTGTATCCGGATAGATTGTTTCAAAAGGATGAAAATTAGAAAGCCTTTCCTGCAGATATCGATTTGCATAAACTGCAGAAATATTTAATTCGGGACTACAAAAATCTCCAATTTCAAAGTCTTTGGAAAGTCCACCCACTGCTCCTGCAAAAATCAAATTGCGGAACTTCATCTCTGCACAGATAATCATATTATCAATCAAGTTTCCGCCGCCAGAAGCAACCTGAGCCCAGGCAACTTTGAGAGAATCTTTTTTAACTTTTCGTTCATAGTTTTTAATTTGCCTTACATTTTTTTTGAAAACAACTGATCCGTTGTTCCATAAATTGTAGCATAGTCTCCTATTTTCTCAAAA
>CAMNBC010000272.1 GCA_946532115.1 uncultured Treponema sp. | reverse complement strand
ATTACATAATTTCCGTAAGTTGCATTAAAGCCCACTGCAGTAACAGTTCCATCAAGTGCAGCATAAATTGGAGTGCCCGAAGCAACAGCCATATCAAGACCACCATGGAAGGTACGTTTACCAGGATTAAATGGGGAATCACGCCAGCCGTAGTTTGAAGAAAGCCAGTAGCGGGCATGAAGAGGCTTTTTAAAGAGGTCGCCGTTTATTTCCTGGCGGGTTGCCCAGTCAAGTTCTGCATCCGGAACAAAAAGAGAGGTTCCGGCCTTAAGCTCAGTATCCAGACTTACATAATTTGCACTGGCACACTTATCAGCATTTACCTTATATTTTTCTGCTATTGTAGCGGGAGTTTCGCCGTTTTTCTTTACTGTGTAAATAATTCCAGGCATAGAAGGAATCTTAAGATACTGCCCAGGCTGAATAAGACGAGACTGTTTAATATTGTTCACACTGATAATTGTATCCTGAGTTACATCAAAAGCATCAGCAATAAAGCCAATCATATCCCCGGATTTTACACGATATGTCTGATAGGTAATAATGGAAGAAACTGCTTCTGGAAGAGCAGAATCGACAGAAGCTGAAGCATCAGGAGCATCTTCGGCAAGGGCAAGCAGATTGTCATCATCAGCAATTTCCGAAACTGCTGCAGGCTCTTTCTTAACAGAATCAGCCGCTTTTATATCCTTGTCAACTTCAGCAAGCAAGGTAGAAAGATTTTCTTCATATTCAGGTTCGGCAGAAGTTTCAAGACCACCCACACCATGACGAGTATCAGGACGTCGTGCAGTAATGAGCACACAGGTAAGGAAAACCCCGGCACAAAAACCAAGGACTGAGAGACAAACCACCTGTATAGAATTAGACTTAAAACTCATAACAACATTATTTACTAATTTATTAATTATACAATGCTTTTTTTCAGAAATAAAGTCTTTTTTTTCACCAGTGATTTTCTGCGGATTTTGAACGAGAGAAGCTTCGCATTTTCTTAGAAACGATTTTTCACCTATTTTATCACTCATTTTTTATTTATCCCCACCAGATAGGTTTCAAATGATTCAGCACGGCAAGCCTCAGGCTTAAAACCTTTAGCCGACGTGAAGATTTCGCGCATAAGCTTTAAGAGCCTCTGCTGATCTCCATTTTGGAATATCTTTACACAGAAATTCGCACCGGGCTTAAGCATAGTCTGGGCATACCAGATAGCCATTTCTACAAGCTGTTCGCTACTTGCTGTATCTACAATACGGTTACCGGTTGTTTTTGGCGCAGCATCACAAACCACCAGGTCATAAGGCCCATTTTCCATAATCTGCTTACGAATTTCTGGTGCATTAAGATCACCCTGAATAAAAACAAGATTATCACCTTTTACAGACTTTGAAAGCGGATTCAAATCACAGGAAACAACCTTACCAGTTCCCTCCATAGTTCGTAAAAGAAAAGTTGTCCAGCTGCCAGGAGCCGACCCAAGGTCTAGAACAGTATAATTCTTCTTTATCATTCCGAATTTTTCATCGATTTCCTTTAATTTATACACAGAACGTGCAGGATATCCTTCGGAAAAAGCTTTTTGAGACCAGTAATCAGGTTTTTCATACGAATTTTTAGGCATAGTTATTTATCGGTAAAAGAAACTGGATATTTAGATTATATTTTTACCTTTACGTTATTTCCTAACGAATCTTCGCTTTCTTTTACACCACCATCGTCGTTGAAAAAGTCGTTTACGTTGATTGTGGGGTTGCCGTTAACACGACGTGAAAGAATTTTTTTGTAAATACGAAGAACGCTTTCTTTTGGCTGGATAAAAGTCTTGTCATGACTCAGGCAGAAGTTTGGAGCCTGTATTTCTTCCATCTTCTTAATCATCTGTTCAAGAAGCTGCACGTTGTATTCGCGGGCAGAAAGGCGGAAGTGACAGTAAGTTGCATCGCCTAAGAAAACATAATCTTTGTATTCGAGGACAAGGCTTCCTTTTGAATGGCTAGAAGGAATCTGATAGATTTTGACGCCATCTGGGAAACTAAGCTCTTCATCAACTATTGTCCCTGCCCTCGTATATTTTTTTGTATATTTTGTGACATAGAGAGTATCACATTTTACCTTCAAAAGATTCAGAATATGATCCGGATGAAAATGTGAAATTACAATATTCTTTTTTCCTTCCACAGCTTTTATAAGTTCGGCTGCTTCACTGCTTGTTCCGACATCAAAAATCCAGGTGGTATCAGAACCATCTGGTTTAATAAAAATCACATCGCTTGAGATCGGATTTTCAACAGAGGGGAGATAGGAAATTTCGGAAGTAAGCTGAATTAAAGGCATATTATATGGTAAAGCTAAAAAATGCTTTCGCATTTTTTTTAACGCTTTGCTATTGAACACCGGCCGCCAGCGGCCTTACACATTCTTCAACAAAGCTGCAAAAGGATTGTAAGTCTCACCATCATCATCCTGACTGCTCATATACTTAGCAGCAGACTGATCCTGTTCCGCAGAACTTGCCGGCTGAAGTGAAATGCGTTTGTTAGCTGCATCTATCTTAGTTACAACCACGCTCATTGGCTGACCAGGCTTGTAAACCTTTTTGAGGTTTGTGTTTGCACTAACATCTTCCAGTTCGCTGAT
>CAMNBC010000271.1 GCA_946532115.1 uncultured Treponema sp. | reverse complement strand
CAAAATGCTGGAAAACGTTTCCTGTTTCTTTTTCGTAAGTTACTGCTACTTTCATAGTTTTTATTATACACAATTTTTCGACTGGGGAAAGAGATTATTTAATTCTCTTTAGTACATATTGACAATCATCTATGTATCATTTATAGTGCAACATATAGATACTTATCAATGTGAGGTCTCCTATGAATGAAACAGAAATCGCTCTTATCTGCAAGGCTTTGGGGGATGAAAATCGTGTCCAGATAATTAAAATGCTGACAGGCGGAGAATTGTGTGCCTGTAAGATTCTTGACGCTTTTAATATAACTCAGCCCACTCTTTCTCATCACATGAAGATTCTTACAGAGTGCAATCTTGTTAATTCACGAAAAGAAGGCAAGTGGACTTATTATTCAATAAATTGTGAAAAGTTCTCGGAGTTTAAAAGTGCTGTATCCGAGTTCACATGTAAAACTTCTAACTCAAAAAAATCAGCAGGAAAGTGTTGCTGTAAGGATTAGTGATTATGGGAAGTTTTATTCAAAACCAGCTTCTTGGGATGCAGTGGCTAAAAACTCTTATTGGAAAAATGCTTTCTACTGCTGGGCTTGATATCGAAAGCCGCTTTGGTGGAAGCCTTCACTTTTTCCTTTATGATGTAATTAAAATCACAATTCTTCTTTTTGTGCTGATATTTTTGATTTCATATATTCAGTCATATTTTCCGCCTGAAAGAAGTAAAAAAATACTTTCGCATTGCAAGGGATTTTCTGCCCGGATAATTGCTGCGCTTTTGGGAACGGTGACATCCTTTTGTTCCTGTTCTTCAATTCCTCTTTTTATGGGATTTACGACTGCAGGGCTTCCACTTGGAGTTACCTTTAGTTTTTTGATTTCTTCTCCTATGGTTGATTTTGCTTCCCTCATTCTTTTAACAAGCATTTTTGGCTGGAAGATTGCGATTGCTTATGTTGTTCTGGGACTTGTAGTTGCTGTTACAGGCGGAACAATAATTGAACATCTCCACATGGAAGATCAGGTTGCTGATTTTATTCGCAATGGAAAAAGCGTTAGTTTTGTAGAAGAAAAGATTTCACAGAAACAAAGGGTGGTTTCTGCGTTACAGTCTGTTGCAAGCACTATCAAAAAAGTTTTTCCTTATATTCTTATCAGTGTTGCACTGGGTGCGATAATTCATAACTGGATTCCTGAGGACTGGATTGTCAGCCTGCTTGGTAAGAAAAATCCGCTTGGTGTAATTCTTGCAGTTTTTGCGGGCATTCCCATGTATGCAGATATTTTTGGCTGTATTTCAATTTCGGAAAGCCTTCTTGCAAAAGGGGCGCTTCTTGGAGTTGTGTTAAGCTTTATGATGGCTGTAACTACGCTTTCTTTACCATCTTTGATTATGCTTAAGAAAGTTATAAAAACAAAACTTCTGGTAACCTTTGTTTCAATCTGCGTAGCCGGAATAATTCTTGTGGGATATTTTTTTAATGCTTTTCAGGCATTGTTTTTATAAATCTTAATGAAGGAGAATCAAATGGAAAATCTTACAATTAAAGTTTATGGAAGTGGCTGTAAGGGATGTAAGACTTTACATCAGAATGTGATTGACGCTCTGGCTGAAATGAATATTGCAGCTGACGTTCAATACATTACGGACATGCAGAAAATTATGGAAAGCGGAGTAATGGGTTTGCCGGCACTTGCAGTGAACGATAAGATTGTTTCGGCTGGAAAGGTTTTAAGTGTGGCAGAAGTTAAAAATTATTTGGGGCAGGAAAAATGAATCACAAAGAAAAAGCGGTAAATTATTTTTCGCAGAAATTGCATTGTTCTCAGTCAGTTCTTGCGGCTTTTGCTGATGAATGCGGGATTACAGAAGAAGAGGCGTTCAGGCTTGGCAGTTGTTTTGGAAGCGGCATGCGAAATGGAGAAGTATGTGGAGCTGTGACCGGAGCTCTGATGGTATTAGGATTATTGTATGGCCAGGAATCTGCCGGTGACACAGAAGGCCGCCAGCTTTCGAATAAAGTAAATGATTTAATGATGAACCGCTTCAAAGAGAAATGCGGCTCTTATATCTGTAATGATTTATTAGGCTGCGATGTAAGAACAGAAGAAGGTGTACAATACTGCCGCGATAATAAACTGTTTACAGAGTTCTGCCCTAAAATGGTTGCCGCCGCGGTGGAAGTAGTTGAAGAAATTATTCTTGAACAGAAGAAAGCGTAGGTTTTATTTTACGACTCATTCACCAGCTTTCCCGTCATATGTTCAATTTCAAGCTCAAGACACTGAACTCGCGGCAGGGCGTTTTTAAGTTCCTTTTCAAGATATTCCTGATCGTCTGTGAATTTCTGAACAAGCTTTGTACAGATTTTGCGAGCCAGCTCCTCGTCGGTCACCAGGCGGATTTTTCCAAAGACGATTACACTGTTGATGTTCAGAGCCCATTCACCTTCTTTGCGGTAGCCTGAATCATAAACGCAGAAGCTTGCCTTGTCGTAGTTTTTGATGGCATCAATTTTGTGGCCTTCTTTTGCGCCGTGAAAATAAATCTTATTGTCTTCTTCGCTGTAAAAATGAGAAAGAGGAAGGCCGTAAGGGTAGCCGTCATCGCCGAGCAGAGAAAGAACTCCGCGTTTTTCATTTT
>CAMNBC010000270.1 GCA_946532115.1 uncultured Treponema sp. | reverse complement strand
CACCACTTCCAGAACAGCTTCGTTCCACTTGATGGATTTTACCTTCAGCTGTACTTCTCTCTGGATATCCGGGAAGCGGCAAACGCTGATTACATTTTAGCATCAATTATCTTTCCCAGCCAGTTCCTCTTGCAGCATATTTGCCACCAGGTTCAAATAAACAAACATAAAAATATTAACTTGTTCGAAATAATTCAGGTAGAAGAAATTTCTGATATTCAGGGTATGCTCTATATTTTTTAAAATTTTTGAAAACAAAGTTTTATCATAATGCAGTATATCAATACTATTGTCTTTCATGTGGAACTCAAATAGTTTTTTTTGCAACTCATCCTTAAATTCTATTTTATCTTGAATGACGGGAAGGGATGTTATGCTTTCCCAAGCATGCCTCTGATATTCCTCATATTCTTCATGCTCGTTATACATACATATAATTGAACCAAATTTGTAGCCCATTTCTTCTTGTTCCTTAAAATACATGTCAGAGTCAGCCCAACAATTTAAATACGATTCTACTTCATCATAAGCAGTATTAAACCAAGAAATGTATTCTTCATAGGGAGAGTCGAAACCATTTTCTCTGAACAAATATCTTAAGCGAGCACCAAGAATTGCCTGTGGATTCTGCAAATTTTTCTGCCAGACCTTCAGCTTTTTGTCAGCTTCGCATTCCTTAATTGCTTCTATCAGGAGTTGGAGTTTCTTTACCCCGGAAGCAAGGCCATCAAACAAAATTGCAGTGCCTCCTGAATACATAAAGCCGTTTACAATTTCAATCTTAGGATCTATTAAAAAAGTTTCAGGATTAGCATATTTGAGCTTGTCTTCATTATTTGGAACTGGCTTAATTTTTGATTTTGACAGTCCCAGATTTTTGATACACCAGTCGTATATTTCTGATTTTGTTTCGGGCTTCTTCTTGTTATATTTTGCAAGAACTTTTACATCCCAGTTTATGCTTTTTGCAAAGTCTGAAACTCCTTCAAAAAACTCTTTTGAGCCGGCAAGCCATTGCAGCTTATGATCAACGAGAACACCTTCTAACGAAAAATATATGGTCATAAAAATCTCTCTTAATTATCGGATTTGAAATTCATCAGGCACATCATATACTGCTTCATTTTCACGCAGATCAACGGCAATAAGCGTGTCTACTGTAGTATTAAGAAAATGAGCAAGTTTTACAAGATTATCTATGCTTGGTAAATCTTTTCCTGACCGCCAGTTATAAATAGCCTGAGGCTGTTCAAAACCAAAAAGATTTTGAAGGTCTTTAATTTTAAGGTTACTGGCCTTGATATAATTGGAAATATTATTTGCTGTTTCTGATGGAAGAATTACTGGATTTAAAAAATGCTTAGAATCAAAAGTCTGTTTCATACAATACCTCTGGAGTTTTGATTTAGGCATAGCAACGCCACACCTTCTGCATTCAAACTGAATGCAAAAATAAAAGAAATTAATCTTTTCAAAACTCCGTATTGCCGCCACGGACTTATATCTAAACTAGATATGGCATGAAAGCAACTTGTGCTAACATCTTCAGAATAGACTATGTCATGCCATATGTCAATAATTATTTTTAAATTAAAGCGCAACTTGAATTTTTGTAACTTGGTTTGTGAAACCAGAGACCCAGTTCTAAGAACGAGGCTCTGGCCGATTATACACTCCCTTATCGTTCTTCAATCACGATATTTGAAACTTTATAATCGTTTCCAAAATCAGAGAAAGAAACCGAACGGATAACTCCATTAATATTCACAGCCGTGTCTTCTTTCAAATCAATATAGGAATCGTTGTTGCTCAAAACTGAGAAAAAATATGCCTTTAAGTTCTTATCAAAGAAAGAGAACTTAAGCTCGTATGCAAAGCCCGGAGTTTTGCTTTCATCAATTCCCCAGAAAGAATATTTTCCAGAAATTGGAAGTCCTTCGATTGGGTGCTCGTTATACCATTTTTTTGCTTTAAGCTTATTAGCAGCAGTTTCAGAAACCTCGCAATAATATCGTAGTGCTGTAAGCATACTTGCATCTGCTTCTGCAAAGTCTTCTTCAGAAGTTTTTGTGCAAAGCTCGATGAGTGAATCTACATACCACTGTGCAAGCTTGTCAAAATACTTTGCACTCATATCACGAATGTCTCCAACAGAAGAACCATCTGGATTGCAGGCATAGGTCTTGAACTTTTCGATTTTTACAAGAAAGCCATTTTCTGATTTTGAAATTGCAGCCCAGGATTCTTCGCAGGAATGTCCAATTGCAATTTTTGAAATCACCTTCATATGGATTTTGTAAACATCATTTAAAAGGTCAATTGACTGAACATCCGGCAGAATTGCCTTTACCTTTGTGTCACTTGCATCCGGCTTAATGTCGAGAAGAAGTCTTACTCCACCACGAAGAGTCTTCCCTTCTGGGATTGTTCCCTCTACTCCCTTGATTTCTGTTTTATCCAGACTATTAGAAAGCTTCTCGATATTTCCGAGAAGACTATTTGATTTTGCAAAAAGACTGCTTGCAAGAACAGCACACGAAATTGTAACTAAAAGAATTTTTTTCATATCATCCTCCATGGATTTTTTTTATTTTCAGCAACTGCTGAGTTGGCCCTAGTGTAAGACCTTTCCTCTGCTTTGTAATTAAAGCG
>CAMNBC010000269.1 GCA_946532115.1 uncultured Treponema sp. | reverse complement strand
AAACTCACAGTGGGGAAGGGCGCAGTACGGTTGTTATTCTGGACTGCGTAACTGATCCGCACAATGTGGGTGCAATTTTACGAAGCTGCGACCAGTTTGGTGCCTCACTTGTTGTAATTCCTGAGCACAATAGTGCAAGTGATATTGCGGGAAATGAGGTAATTGGGCGTACCAGTGCGGGTGCAAGTGCCTGGGTTCCTGTTGCAATTGTAAATAATCTTGTTCGTGCGGCTGAACAGCTTAAGGCTGCGGGCTTCTGGATTTATGGAGCTGATGCCGGCGGTGAAAATTGTACAAAAGTTGATTTTGCAGAAAAATCTGTTCTGGTTATGGGAAGTGAAGGAACTGGTATTTCGCAGCTTTTGGAAAAGCAGTGCGATACAATTGTTTCTATTCCTACCTGCGGTAAAATTGACAGTCTGAATGTGTCGGTTGCGGCGGGCGTGCTTTTGTATGAATTGTGCATGAGATAGATTTATTTTGACAAATCTCATAAAAAATGTCATAATAAACTCATCTTATAAACAAGAGGAAAACTATGTCCAGACAAGATGAAATTGCAGAAAAAGCAGTCAGAAAATCAACTCTGAAATCACTCAAAAAAAAGAAGCGTTCTAGACTTAATCAGCTAAAAATAGATTATGAAAATGCTGTTCAGCAGATTAATATAATGTATGCAGAAGACCCTGAGCGTCTTAAAGCAAAATATGCTGCTGCAGAATACGCTAAATCTGAAAAGGCAATGAAACGTGCTGAACGACGCATTGAAAATGAAAAGCGTCTTATTGAATTAGCTAAGCAGTCGCGCCGTCTTACAGTAGGCGAAGAGATTGCAAGTTCAATTGTTCAGGGAATTGGTGTTGCGCTTTTTATTGCGGCAACTGCAATCCTGGACACTCTTGCAATGCGAAATGTTACTTCATTCTTTAATACAACAATCGTGTTCTACTCACTTTTTGGTGCTTCTATGATTCTGATGTATTTGAGTTCTGTTTTACAGCATGCTCTTACAAACATTACGGCTAAACAAGTCTTTAACAGACTTTCCCATGTTTTCACTTTCCTGATAATTGGTTTTGGTTATAGTGCTTACACTATCACAAAAATTCAGGGTAATGTGGGCTGGATTTTGTTTGGTGTTGTCTGGGCAGCCGTATTTATCGGCATTTTGTTCTATGCAATTGCAGGTCAGAAATACGAAAAACTGAATATTGCTCTTTATGTTATTGCAGGCTTTTCTGGACTTGGAGCAGCAAAGATTCTTTTTGAAGTTCTTTCAGCTACAAGTTTTGCTATGCTTGTTTCTGGTGCAGTTTTCTATCTGATAGGAATAATCTTCTACAATTTTAAGAAAATCAAGTTTATGCATCTTTTAAGCAATATAATAATGCTGTTTGGAAGCGTTTTGATTTTCTTCTCTTTATTCTATATTAATGCGTAACAAATAGTGTGATGTCCGGCTTGGTCGGATAAAGTAAATCGCAAACTAAAAACGCCGGTGACCATTTAGTGTGGTGCCCGGCGTTTTCTTATGCATGATTCTCGAAAAAGCTGGAGGAATAAAATAAATGAAGTCGTCGGCTTCCACTTAGTGAGGGCCGGCGTTTTTATTTATTCAGACTTTCCACCCATTTCTGCATTAAAATCCCAAATGCAACTCCTACATTCAGCGAGGCCTTGAGCCCTTTCATGGGAATAGTGACTGTTCCGTAGGTTGCGCGGGCAAGCGCTTCCGGGCTGACACCGAGTTCTTCCGAACCTATGATGCAGATTCCTTTTTCCGGGAATTTAAACTCTTCTATTGGAGTTCCACCGGTTTCAAGTGCAAAAACCGGGATATCCGGGGGCAGTTCTTCGAGGGAAACGCGTTCCCAGCCCATAGTTTCTATACAGCCCATTCCGGAGCGGATGGCACGCGGCTGTGTCGGGTCTATACAATGTGGCGAAATGAGCACTTTTTCGGCCCCCATTGCTTCTGCGGAGCGGAAAATTGAACCTATATTAAAAGGGGAGCGTATATCTTCGGCGTAAACGCAGACTCCTGGGTAGAAATCGCGGGCAAGGACTGTGCTGTCTGGCGATTGTGTGCCCGCTGCGGCGGGGTTGTGGGGAGCTATTACCAGATCCCACTCGGCGGGGAATGTGCCAAGGAGCTCTAGGAGTGTGTTGCGGGCGTAGTTGCATAGGCGGAGTTCGTCTAATGGCTCTGCTGCCAGCAGTTTGCGGAGTTGCGCGGCGGATTCTTCACTTAATTTGGGGTCGCGAAGCAGAACGGCTGCGACCTGCTTTATGTATTCGGCGCGCGGCAAGTTTGCAAAAGAATATTCCATCCCCTTTTCCGCAATTCCAAGAATATCACGCTCAAGCGCCCCAAAAGTCAGTGCAAGTTTTCGTCTTTTCTGTCCGCCTTCCAGCTGAAACAATTTTCCAGGTTCAATCATGAGGTTATTTTGCTAAAAATCTCCTTGTTTTGCAAGGTAGGGGAGGAGGGGAAAGCCTTCCCTTCGCCCGTAACGCCCCTAAAAAAAACAAAATGTTATAAAAGCTAAAGAAAAGGAGTCAGCAGGCCGATAAAAGAAGATAGGGAAAAGGGTTTTGATTCCCGGAATAATTAAAAAAGTTTCTAAATTTGAGAGTAAAAAAATGTACTGTG
>CAMNBC010000268.1 GCA_946532115.1 uncultured Treponema sp. | reverse complement strand
CCTGGGTTGGTAAGTTTAAAGCAAAAGTCAGCGATATGTACGAACCATATATCCGCCCTCAGGAAAATTCTTCGCATTACGGTTGTCGCTATGTAAAACTTCAGGGCAAAAAAATCAACATGATTTTCACTGGATACGATATCAAAAACAAATGTGAAAAAAATATCAGCTTTAATGCATCTGAATATACCCAGGAAGAGCTTTGGACAAAACGTCATAATTTTGAGTTACAAAAATCAGATTTCACTGTTTTATGTGTAGACTACAAAATGGCAGGAGTTGGTTCAAATTCCTGTGGGCCTGCTCTTGCTCAGAAATATCGTATTGAATTACCGCAGGTTCAGGGTTGCATAAGCGTCAAATTTGAAAATCGGTAGTATTATGATATAATGAAAAAAGCACAACACTTCAAATTAATTTATAGGGAGAGATAAAATGTTAAATTTAATTCAGAAGATTGCAGCTAATAAGATTCGTAAACAGTTTGGCAGCTTTGATAAAAAACGTGATGAAGGACAAACTACCCCTTCTGATATTATTCGTTTCGATAATATAAAATATGGTGATGACCCAAAATGGCCACAGTGGCAGT
This sequence comes from uncultured Treponema sp., assembly GCA_946532115.1. GTDB lineage: Bacteria > Spirochaetota > Spirochaetia > Treponematales > Treponemataceae > Treponema_D. The sequence continues at coordinate 2,118 of CAMNBC010000268.1, read as the reverse complement.
TACTTGATGTATACAGGCCAAAAGATATCAAAGGAAAGCTTCCGGTAATTATAAGTGTTCATGGTGGTGGCTGGGTTTATGGAAATAAAGATGTTTATCAGTTTTACTGTATGAGACTTGCCCGCCGTGGTTTTGCAGTAGTTAATTTTTCTTACCGTCTTGCTCCAGAAAAAATTTTTCCGGCTGCAATCGAAGACACAGAAAAGGTTTTTAACTGGGTTTGCAATAATGCTGAACAATATGAATTTGATTTAAATAATGTTTTTGCTGTTGGTGATTCTGCTGGTGCACATCTTCTTTCTCTGTATGCTTCCGCTGTTTCAAATGAGGAATACGCAAAAAATTATCCTTTCATTCATAAGAAGAATCTGACTCTTCGTGGTGTTGCACTTAATTGTGGTAAATATAAATTGAAGGTTCCGGGCGATGACCAAAATATTACGCTCCTTGTAAAGGGCTATCTTCCGCATCATGGTACAGAAGAAGAACTTATTATGATTGATGGTTCTGCTCATGTTACAAAAAATTTCCCTCCGGCATTTGTGATGACTTGTAAAGGTGATTTTCTTTATAGTCAGGCAGCGTTTATGACTAAAGCACTGGAAGCTGCAGGCGTTCAATATGAATATCACTGTTATGGTTCCGATGAAAAACCGCTCTGGCATGTATTTCATTGTGATCCGCATCTTGAAGAAGCTGTTATATGTAATGATGATGAATGCAATTTCTTTAAGAAACTTTGTATAAATTAATTTCTCTGTAAATCATTAAATTGAGGTTTTATATGAAAAAAAGTTGTCTCATGTTTGTAACAATAGTATTTGCCATACTATCGTTAGTTAGTTGTAATAAAACAAAAAGTCAGAATAGCATAACAGATTCTGTTGATTCGGTTGGTTTAAATGAAGTAAAGAGTAAAAAAAATGAATTACCTGGAAATACTGGAATACCGTTTAAGGCAGATTCGTATTCAGAAGAAAAACCTGAATATAAAGAAAGGAATGCTCTTCATCTGGAAACAGACAGCAGGAATCTTGTTGATTATAATTCTGTAATACAGTTTTTTACTTTGGATTATACCCCTGAGTATCCGGATTCCGTATTTGCTGATTCTGCACAAAATGAAAAAAAGACGAAGAAAAAAAGCGACAAAACAGAAAATAAAGAAGGCTCAAGCGAATCAATTATTCCAGGAATCAGAAAGCTATCGGATTATGTTACAAAATATCAGATAAAAAAAGCAAAGCTGCAGGATTATAAACCGGTAGACGAAGCAGAAAAAGATGATGGTACAAAAGATTTCTATATAGAAGACTGGGGGCCACAGGGAAAAATTGTTGCAGGTGAAAATCATCCAGCCTTTTATGTAATTTTTTCATGTCCGGTCCGTTCCCTTCAGGCTTTGGATAAACCTCAAACTACTTCTGATATAATGACAATTGAACCTGCTCTGCCTGGTGTATTTCGCTGGTATGGTACAAAGCATTTGAGTTTTGAATCTGATGTACCTGCAGATCCAACAATGCAGTATACAATTACCATAAATAAAGATTTAAAATCAGCTGGCGGAAAAAAGCTTACCGGTGAAACCGTTTTCCAGACTCAGGCAGAAGCAGTTGAAGTCATAAACCTCTGGGGTGGTTATATCAAAGACAGTGATTGTGCCTATAACTGGGATACAGGAGCTCTTCCTCCTTATGAGAATCGTTTTGTAATGCGAACAAATTACACTACGACACTTTCTTCCATAAAAAAGAATCTTACAGTTTCAATTAATGGTCAGTCTGTTGATTGTGAAATTCAGCCGGTTTACAAAGACATATTTAAAATGTGGTCAAATCATTCTGAATATGATGAAGAGGCGGGCAGAACAAATACCTGGCTCGCAGAAATTAAAGGTGAAGTACCGCATGGCGCCCAGGTTGTGATAAAAAACACAGAAGGAAAATCAGAAGACTATTATACACTTATGCCTTTTACAATTAATGAAGTAAGTGGCATGACAGAGTATTCTTCTGCAAAATATAAATGGCCTCTTACAATTTATTTTTCACAAGTACCTAACAAACGTTCGTTAGTAGAAAATATTACTTATGATGATGGCAAAAAAATTACAGA
>CAMNBC010000267.1 GCA_946532115.1 uncultured Treponema sp. | reverse complement strand
CGTGATAAATTGCATTTTCAACAAGAGGCTGAAGCACAAGTTTAATAATCTTAAATTCCATGAGGCTTTCATCAGCATCAATTTTATAATTTAAAATATCTGCATAACGGATTTTCTGAATCGTAAGATAATTCTTGATGTGGTCCAGCTCCTGTGAAATTGTAATCCACTCATGACCACGGCTAAGAGATATGCGAAGAAAATCGGAAAATGCCTTTGTAATTTTTACAACCTCTTCAGTATGTTCTTCTTCGGCAAGCCAGACAATTGTATCAAAAGTGTTGTACAAAAAGTGGGGCGTAATCTGAGCCTGAAGAGCTTTCATTTCTGCTTTCTGGAAATTTTTCTGCTCTTCCATATTCTTTTTAATTAATACGTCAATTTGTTCAGTCATGGTGTTGAGGTTGCTTGCAAGAGTATCAAGTTCATTAACATTTGGTATATCTATGCGAGCCGTAAGATCTCCGTTTGCAACCTTTGTAGACAGTTTTTCCATATCAGAAATAGGTTTTTGAATTGCACCTGAAACCGTTATAAAACTATTGATTGAAATTAAAACTGCTAAAACCGTAATGATAATCTGGATTGCAGTAAGAATGATGGAAGTATTACGGAGTGAGCGGTTTGTTTCATTTGCAGATTCAATTTCGGTTACAATGAAATCCTGCATAATATCAGAAAAAAGGGCAGTGATAGTTCTGATTTCATCAAGGGCAGCTTCGTTCTGAGTTACCGTACTTCCGTTTTTCATGTTGATGATTAGAATGTCTATGTTGCGGCGGAGTGTTGTATTGGCACGGGTTGCTACTTCAAGCTTTTCATGGCTTTCAGCATTCTTGCTTGTAATCAGCATCAGGGTTAGTCCGGTTGTAATTTCGTCACACATTTTGTTCTGGTCTGCGGTTTCAATCTCTTTTTTTCCACAGATGATTTCCCAAAGTTCGGACGGTATATCATTTTTTGCAATGGAATTTATTCTGTTTGCTGTACTTACATTTGAAATAATCTGATTGTATTGACGGGTGTGAATCTGTGAAACCAAAACAGAATAAACAGAAGGAATGAGGGTGATAAAAAGCAGGAATACGTATGTAAAAAGCAGTGTTCGTTTGAGGCTTTTATTGCGTTTCAATCTGGCACCTCTTAGTAACCGCGTGGCTGATATTTAGAAAAATCATCATCTTCTGTAAAGAAAGTTTCGTTGTTATATGTTATGCGTGGAATAGTTTTTCCTTCTGCAATCTGTTTAACCAGATGCATGAGCATTGGGCCAAGATTCGGGTTACACTCAACTACACAATTGAGTTTTCCTGCTGTAAGGGCATCAATTGATTTTTGCTCGGCGTCTACACTGATAATAATTGTGTTCTTAGTGTTTACACCGTAGTTTTCAATTGAATCTAAAAGTCCAAGGGTCATAGAATCGTTATGAGAATAAACTGCATCAATTTTCTGATTTTCAAAATAAAGTCCGTCAGACTTAAAGCGGCCGTTTAATGAAAGTCCGCGGCTGCTTTCTATGAGTTTTTCACCAATCTCTTTTCCACGGGAACGCAAAAAATCTCCATCTTCAGAATGAATAATTTTGAACTTAGAATCTGTCGCAATAACTTCGCGGAACCCTTTTGCACGGTCTCTGACTACAGAAGAATTTTCGGTGCCAGACATTTCATAAATGCTGACGGTTCCTGTTCTGTTACGGCATTTATTTAAGAGAAAACGTGCAGCACGTCGGCCTTCTTCAAGCCCGTCTTCTCCAAGAAAACCCGCATAAAGAGAAGGATCTGCGTTAATTTTTCGGTCTACAAGAATTACCGGAATTCCGGCTTCTTTTGCTTCTGTAAGCACATTATCCCAACCATCTTCTACAATTGGAACAAAGGCAATAACATCAACCTGATAAACAATAAATGAGCGGATAGCCTTAAGCTGATTTTCCTGTTTTTGCTGTGCATCATCAAAAATAATCTGAATATCGTTTTCGGCTGCTGCTTCAAAAATCGACTGTGTATTGCGGGTACGCCATGCACTCTCAGAGCCAATTTGTGAAAATCCTAAAATAAGTTTTTCTGAATGTTCTTTGCTTGTTTGAGCAGCAATTTTATTGTCTTTGGTGAGAATAAAAATAAGCAGAAAAATAACTGCTGCAAGAAAAATTAAGGTAGAGACAAGCTGGATTTTTTTAATTTTTGCTTTCATAAATCGTTTAACTATTTTAAATGCAAATATTTATGAAGTCAAATGATTTTTTCTTGAATATGAAATTGTCATTCCCGCGCTTGACGCGGGAATCTGTACATCATTTATAATGTATAGATTGTCGGGGCAAGCCCGACAATGACACTAAATGCGGCTTTTAATGGCGGCAATGAACTGCCATGAATCAAGAACTTCTTTTGCTGCAGGTTCTGCAATGCGGGCAATGTCACCTGTCATATAGCCGTCTTCAATTGTCTGAAGAGTTGCTTTTTCAAGGCGTTTTGCAAAGTCAACGAGTTCTGGTGTTTCATCCAGTTCTCCGCGTTTTGCAAGAGCTCCTGTCCATGCAAAAATTGTAGCTACAGGGTTTGTAGAAGTTTTTTCACCCTTGAGGTAGCGGTAGTAGTGCTTCTGAACTGTACCGTGGCTTGCTTCATATTCAAAGTTTCCGTCTGGGCTTACAAGAACAGAAGTCATCATTGCAAGTGAACCACATGCAGAAGCAATCATATCACTCATAA
>CAMNBC010000266.1 GCA_946532115.1 uncultured Treponema sp. | reverse complement strand
ACTGGTTCTTCAGAGAAAACTATAGATATGACACAGAACTTGTTTCTTCTGACGTAATGAAAAAACGTCTTCAGCATTATATTGAAGACGTAATCACACACTTTGAAACAAACTTTCCAGGTGTAGTTTACTGCTGGGATGTTGTAAACGAAGCAGTCGGCGACAATGCAAATGAATACAAGGAAGGAGACGAACGTCATGTCCGCACAATCCGCGGAGGTACAACAAACTATTTCTACGACGTTATCGGTCCAGATTATGTAGAACTCTCTTTCAAATATGCCCGCCAGACTGTAAAAAAATTAAACGCAGATATCAAACTTTTCTACAACGATTACAGCACCTTCTACTCTCCAAAACGCGAAGCAATCGGTAAGCTTATCGAAAGCATCAACAAAAACGAAAAACTCTGCGACGGAGTTGGAATGCAGGGCTATGTAGGCGGATACGGTCAGCAGGCTGGCTGTATGAGTGCAAACGACATCAACCTTTTTAAGAATGCAATTGTCTTTTACAGCAATATGGGTCTCGAAGTCCACGTTACCGAACTCGCCCTCCGCAACTATGACAAAACAAAAGGTGTACAGCATGCCAACTACTATGAAAACTTTTTCAAAATGTTAGCCTCTGTTGCAGACGAATTAAATACCCTCACCTGTGTAGCGATCTGGGGAATCTGCGATAATCCATCCCTTACAAAAGATGATTACAGCTACAAAATGAACGGTCCTTACTGTGGTATGTTCAACTACGACTGCACAAAGAAGCCGGAATTTTTTATGGCCTGTAAGGCACTAGAGTAATTGTCAAAAATCAAAACGGTATGTCACACGGGAAATCGGTTATATCCGTTTTATCTACTGCAGTTGTAATATTCACAACTGCAGTTTCGTTTAAATCAGATTCCTTTGCACCACCGTAAACTGGACAAAAGCCCTGACCATAAGCCTCTGCCATTTCAGCCCAGATGTCATCATTAATTTCATTTCCTTCTTCATCTATCATAGTCTTATTATACCCCACTTAAACTTTGTTAATATGCCCCTGCCATGAAAATCTATAACTACTCAATACTCAAAATCTTTATATCCAAACTGAGAATAATTCCAATACTTCAAATTTCGATTTTCATAAAGCCAAACATCATAATATGCTTTCGCAAGGTCCTTTAGTTTTGCCCCCAATTCTTTATCTTCGTATTCATCATAAAAACGGGTGGCCTTTGTAAAGCGGATTGCTATTCCCTTATTTTCAGCTTCGATATTTCTGAATAAAAATGGAGAGCCGCCTCCCCTGCACTGGTCAATATAATAATCTTTGAGCAGGCCTGTAAAAACAAGGCTGTCTCCTGACCTTAAAATAAACCTTGTGTCATCTCCGGCTTCTTCAAAGACCAGCGAAAATCTGACCTTTTTCAGTTCATCCATATTACCGTCAATTACATAGGAAGCTTCAAAGTTTTCAATCAAACAGGAAAAGAGATTTTGTAATAACTCAATTTTCTCATTGTTACCCATAGTAGTCTATATTCCTTAATGTGACTTAATCCACTCAATATGCCGCATACCCCAGGAAGCCCAGTCACGGTCGGTCATCTGCCACCAGAGACCTATTTCTGCAAGTTTTCCGTCCATTTCGTCAATTGACTTTTTACCGATGTTGCGCATTTTTGAAATGTCGTCTTTTGACATTGCGGTAAGCTCGGAAAGCTTTTTGATATTCATGCGTGCCATGCAATTGCTGCAGCGCACAGAAAATTCCAGGTCTCTTACGTCCATGTTCATTACATCTCTTATTGTTCTCATAGTCAGTCCTTTTGGTAGTTTCGACAAGCTCAACCACCTCAAAATGTTATTTTTTTTGCCGGCAGAAGTAAAGATAAAACCGAATCTGAAATTTGGCAAGTCAGGTCACTATCAAAAACAGGATTAATCACCTTGTCATACGTACGGACGCGGTTGACGATTTGAATTTTCAGAGTTATTTTTTATCTTATGAATAACTTAGCTCTAAAATTATCAAAAGAAATGGTATTCACTTCAGTAAGAGTCCAGCAGCTGATGGACGAAAAACTTTTCCCGGACGAAGAGTTTGAAAATCAAAAGAAAAAGGAGATTTATGAGGAGGCAAAATATTTTCATAAAGCCCAGCATGGTCTTGTCAGAATTTCAAAATACTTTTTTCCAGAAACTGCTGACACACAAAGAAAATGCCTTACAAAACATGGAATCAAACTTTCTTTTTGTGAACACGGCTACGATTATGGAATGGCAGATTTAGAAAGCCCCACAGCAAAACTTTCTTCTGATACAAAAATCTGGCAGGTAAACTTTGCATCGGAAAAAGCCTTTACAGAATGGGGAAGCGAAGCCCGCAGTCAGGAAGCGGCTATGATAATGGAAATGCCCCTGCTCCACAAAGCAAGTCTTTTTCTTGATCAGAGCAAGATAACCGATTCCTCACTTCTGCATAAGGAAGGCTGCACAACTGTGCTCACACCTATTCTCTTTGAAGGAGTTCCTCTGTGGGTCAGTCTTTGTAATGGACAAATGAAAATGATTACCTGGGACAAAACCAGTAATGTAATTTCAATGATGGCTCCTTACGGAGGCGATGGCTTTTACAAGGAAAAGGAAATCATATTCCTGCTACTCACTCTTTTTGCGGGCTTTGGAGGAATCAAAAGACGCGGTATAAAAGACAAAGTTCCACTCACAGAAATCCACACCG
>CAMNBC010000265.1 GCA_946532115.1 uncultured Treponema sp. | reverse complement strand
TTGTCATTTTCGGGCTTAACCCGGAAATCTATCAGGAGAAAAAATGAAAAAACTACTTATCGCTACCATTGCCGCACTCACCGTATTAGCTTCAATCAGCTTGTTTACATCCTGTTCAAAAAAATCTGAACTGACTCCCGTAAACATCAAGCCAATTGTTTATCAAACAGATAACATTACCATCAAAGTTGATCCAAAACTTGAACTGCTTCTGATTGCCCTTCGCCTTGCAGAAGTTGAACCTTTTTCCTACAACTACTATGGTCAGGACTATTCTCAATTTGTAGATGGCGTTGATAATCTCTTTGCAAAACAGAAAGATCATCCTTTTGTAAAAGAAATCAAAAGTCGTTCAAAAAATTATAAAGACGGCTACCGCCCTTGCCTTGCTATAGCTCAGTACATTTCTGATGACATGACTCAGATGACAATCAAACAGAAGGAAATGCCAAAAGAGCTCGAAACCTTCTGGAAGGGAATAAATCTTAAGACTTTTATCGCTCAGTTTAATGATTTTGCAAATACTTCTAACTATGCCCGCATTTGGCTTTTGTACGAACCTCACCTTAAGCGTCAGGCAATTGCTGAACAGGATTATCAGACTGCAAACATTAAAGGCACTGAATGGATTTCTAAATATTTCTTTGCTCCAGATTCAAAACCAGAAATTTTGCTTTACAGTTCTACACTTACTTCAGGTTATTATTATGCGCTCCCTCTTACAGAAAAAGATAATAAAACTGTAATTACTCAGATTGCCGGCGCTTACTGGACAAAAGATAATGACTGGAATTACTACAATTCAACTTTGAATATTACAGCCTCATACATTTATGCGCTGGTTGAAAAATACTGGGACCTTTTCTCAGAAGATCTTACAAGACTCACTAAAAAGATTTACGAAGAAAATCAGTTTACTGACAAAGTAACTGACACTATTGTAAAAGCCAATAATTCAACTGTGTTTGCTATTGTCTGTTCTTTAGATTTTGACCTTGCAAAAGATAATGAAGAAATTGGAACTGCAATCAAAAACGCAATTGTGACAAATTATCTTTACAAAGAACCTGAAAAGCTTATTGCCCTTGCAGAATACTATCAGTCTAACCGCGATACATATCCTGATTTTGAAAGCTTCCTTGTGAATTATCTTCCACAGGCCCTGAAAGAACTCTAATAGAAGGATAGAAACCCTATGAAAAAAAGACATTTATTTTGGATAATTCCCTGCTCCCTGATTCTCGCGATTTTTCTTGCTGTTTTAATAGGACACCTTATCAGCCCGGTTCCATCAAAAAAAATTGTGACAAAGACAAAGGCAAAAAAAGTTCTCACAGAAAAAGAGCTTGATGAAGATTTAGATTATCTCAAATATTACATGACAACTATGTACTGCGGATATCCTGAAATGCTGGAAAAAGGCTATGACATCGACAAGATTATTGCAGACATCAAAAAAGATTGCGATAAAGATAAACACGGAAAAACTTATGACAGCGGTACATTCATTGCCGCCGCTGAAAAACATATCATCAAAAATCATGCAATCGAAGACCAGCATTTTGCAATTGGCAGCAGCGGTAAATTTCCATACTATTTATATTACTCTGATATTTATGTAGAAGCAGTAGAAGCTGAAGGTAAAACAAAATACATCGTAGTAAAGAACGAACGTGAAAATCTTCCGGAAAAAAGAATAAAGGCTCTTGGAAAATATGTTCCGGCTGATGTAAAGCCAGGCCAGGAATATACCGGCCCGGATACAATGCTTTTTGACTGGTTTGACGGCAATAAAAAAATCTACCGCCTTGGAACCCTTTCCCGCCAGAACCTTAATAACCTGATTCTTTCTTTTGATAGCAAAAAGGTAACTGTTCCTGTAATTACAAACAACAGACTTGATACAGCCGGAAAGCTTCAAGGCATGAGAGAAACAAAAGATACTCTTTATATTTCTCTTGTAAATTTTGTATTCAATGGCGGCTCTGTAATGGGTGAACAGGAATTCAAAACTCTCTGCGAAAATGCAAAGAACAAGTCTATTGGTAAAAAACAGATTATAATTGATTTACGAAGTAACGGCGGCGGAGAACTCTGGCGTGCTGCCATGCTTTATACATATCTTTTTTATAACAAGACAGAAGAGATTTCTTATGATTTGATTACTTTTGTTTCCAATATGATTGATGATGGTGAATACACTGTAATGTCTCCTTATTTTGCAAAAAGCCGTATCTACTGGTCCTTCAAAGACATAAAAAACAAAATCAAAAAATTGAAATTCCGAAAGCAGGCCAAAGAACAGGAAACTGATTTTATGAGATATGAAAAAGAACAAATTAAAGTAAGAAAACGACAAATGTTCTGGCCTGAAGTAGCTGAATTGATTTATCCATATCAGTCGGTAATAAAATACAAAACACCGAAAATCAATGTTCAGGAATTACCACCAGCAGATTTTTCCGGTGATATTTACATTCTCACAGACAGATATTCTGCATCCTGCTCAGAATATTCTCTTGCCTTTTTGAATACGCTTGCAGAAGGCTCAAATGTAAAAATCCATCACCTTGGAGACAATACACAGGGTGCTGTTTTCTACATTAATCCATGGTCACTGGGACTTCCAAACTCTGGACTCTGGCTATACGTTCCAACCGCAAGAAGCCGCTCCGAGGCCTTTAATTTCCCGGGCTTCCACGGCGAAGGCTACGGCTGGTTCCCGGAATACTGGGTAACACA
>CAMNBC010000264.1 GCA_946532115.1 uncultured Treponema sp. | reverse complement strand
GAAAGAATAATCCATACAGACTGAACCTTAAAGAAATAAATCAGGGCAAAGGCAAGCAGCATGAACAAAGCATTCCATATATTTTTGATAGTCTTTTTTGAAAACTTTACGACAACACTTGTAAGCAAAGCCGCAACAGCAACATTTATCCCTCTCAGAGCTTTTTGTGCTAAAGGATATTTATCTACAGAACTGATTGCACCTTCTAACAACATAATGATTACCCAGGAAGGAGTGACAACACCAAGTGTACCGATAATTCCGCCAAACCAGCCAAGTCGCTTATAACCTACAAAAGTTGAAACATTTACCGCAATAATTCCGGGTGTACTCTGCCCTATGGCAAAATAATCAATAAGTTCTTCTTCGGTTATCCAGCCTCGTTTTTCTATAAGTTCGCGCTGCATAATCGGCATCATTGCAAGTCCACCGCCAAATGTAAAGGCACCTATTTTTACAAAAGCTAAATAAAGTTCTAAGAACTCCTTCAGTTTATTTTTCATTTCTGTCCTCTAAGAATTTATTGCTAATAGAAAGCTGCACACATGTCCCCTTTGGTTTATTCTGTTTAATAACAAAGGCAGCACCAATCTGATTTGCCCTATATTGCATGGAGTTCAAACCAAGACCTTTACTTTTGTCTTCACTATTATTCACAAAACCCACACCATCATCAATTACCTGAACGACAGTTTTCTTTGATTCCATTCTAACGCTAACCTGTACATTTTCGGCCTTCGAATGTTTCATTACATTATGCAGAGCTTCCTGTATAATTCTGAATATATTAAGTTTTTGAGTTTTGTCAAAATGCATGCCCTTAGGGACTGCCCATTCATAGTTACACTTAATACCAGACTGAGCAGCAAAAGAATCACAAAGATTACTCAAACTGTGGTTCATACCAAGACTTTCAAGTTCAACCGGATATGAGTTGTGTGCATACTGTCTTGTTGTCTGTAAAGTCTCCCCTATTAACTGTGCAAGTTCCAGCATTTGATTTTTTTCTACAGGCTGACTCTGATTAGAATAACTACGGCAAAGCATGGAAATACCAGCAAGACGCTGACATATATCATCATGCAAATCATTACTGAATCGCTGTCTTTCCAGCTCACTGATTTTTAAAATTTCAGCCTCAACTTCCATACGACGGTTATTTGCTTCGACAAGTTCTTTTGTACGTTCATTAACTTCTCTTTCAAGAAATTCAGAACGTTTTCGTCTTTCATCTGCAATAGTAATACGGTTTAATCCATGGGCAATATTAATTGCTATTGAACTGACATACGGAAGTACATTTTCATTTGCTTCATAGAAAATACAGCCTATCAATTCATTACCGGCATAGAGATATTTTAAAATCATTGAAGGCTTACTTGTCGGATCAATTTCATAAAAACGACGATAAAATTGACCAAGCGGAATTTTCATTTCACGATCAAACTCATAGCATTCATTCCCGCTGCGACGTACAAAAAGAGGATCTATGGGAATATTTTTTGAATGCCCGCCCTTTATATTATCACCTGAAAAACGAAGAATACAAAAATTATTAAGCCCCAGCTGATTCAAATTTTCCCTTACAACATATTTCAATGCACCAAGAGTTTCTCCATAATTCAAATCCTGTCCAATATGGCTAACCATTCGAAGCAGGGTTTCAGACTGTACATAATTTGCCTGCATGGCACGAAACTGCTCCTCATCAGAGGCAAAATCATCCTTACCACCTTTACATCCACAAGACTTTCTAAATACAACTCGCGATTCAATAAATACTTCATCAGGAAGTTTTTTTCCAGAAACAAGTTCTTTTATTAATTCAAGCGATTTTTCACCAATTTCATTCAAAGGCTGATGAACAGTAGTTAAAGAAGGAATCTCAAAACGAGCCTGTGGAATATCATCAAAACCTGTTACTGCGCATTCTTTAATTTTCAAATCTGTACAGTGAATTTTAAAGTACTTGTATACACCAATTGCCATATTATCATTAGCACAGACAACTACATCAGGAAGTTTTTTTGTTTCATTCATGTATTCGCCCATTGCACGAATTGCAGCAACTTCTGTAAAGTAACCTCTTTTTAGAGAATATTGCAAATCAGAAAACCAGGGACGATAAGCCTCCATTGTCTTTATAAAAATCTGTTCACGAACCTCAGCATCGGGATGATCTTCAGCACCACTTATAAAAAGGAATTTTCTATAACTGTGAGTAAGAATCAGATGTTCAACCAGCTGCTTCATAGAATCTTCAGTTTCAATGAGAACAGATGGAATACCTTCAATTTTCTGGCCGACAGATATTACCGGCAGATTTCCCCAGATTCTTTCAACATCTGCTTTGGTAACAAATTCGGCATTACCGGTAATAACGGAAGTAACTAAGATTATTCCATCAAGGTCAAAATATTCCTTGTTAGGAAAACGCGATAACGGCTCATCTTCTGTAATACGAGAGTTTTCCTGCTGAAAACATATAAGTTCAACACCAAGCTCCTGAGCTTTTTGAACAATGCCCTTATAAACCGAAATCTGATACTCTTCATCAAGAATATTTAAAACAACACCAATTCTCATAGATTTTTATTATACATTTTTTTTGAAAAATATGATATTATATAAATATGAGTTGTAATGTAATTATTATTGACGACCATCCTCTTTTTAGTCGTGGTCTTGCACAGTTAATTGAAACACAGAGAGACTACAAAGTAATTGGAATGGCAAAGAACAGAAATGAAG
>CAMNBC010000263.1 GCA_946532115.1 uncultured Treponema sp. | reverse complement strand
TTTTCAATCTTCTTTTTTTCAGACGGCAGCAATACATCAGAATCCGGTTCAAACTGAATTGCATCAAGACTGATTGTAAGTCCCTTTTCGCCCTGTTTTACAGAAATGTTATCCAGCTTGTATTTTTCAACCTTTTTCTGGAGCTTTTTGAGGTTATCTTTATCATTTACAGACTTATATTCCGTTACTTCCCCATGAGCAGTTCCGCGGAATGCAAAGGTGTTATTAAAGGTGTCGTACATATAAATTACAAATTCTTCGACATAGTGATCCAGTTCACCACGTTCATTATCCCACCAGATTTTCTGAATTGCCTGCCCCTGAGTTCCGGCATAGGTGCTTCCGCTGGCTGTGCCATAAAGATAGCTGTCGTACCAGTCCTGTCCAAGCCCGCCTTTATCACCAGCCTCGCTTGCATCCTGAAAAAACTTATATTCAACTTCAATTACACGGAGAGTTTTACCATCAGTTTCTTCGTCTCCAGTGTAAGTATATTTTGCCGTAAATGGTACTTCAACTGCACATTCCATATTAAAAAGCTCCCGGCAGTCGTGAACTTCAAGACCTTCGCAGGTCCACGAATCCCCGGGTTTTACAGGTTCCAGACTGAACGAAGGTACACTCTGTACAGTAGGTAAAAACTGATTGTCGGAATCATGAAGATGTCCGTTTTTATCACGGTAAATTTTTACGGAATCTTCTTCTCCCCATGAAAGCATTCTTCCTGTAGAGTTGATAAAGTTGTTCTGAGTTGTCATATAGTGAGTGCTTAAAAGGGCAGTACCATCCTTGTCTACAGATTCAATAGTTGTAGATGTTCTGTTTATGAACTCCGTTCTGTTATTAAGCTGACCATTTATATAAGCTTCTTCCTCAACTGTTGCTACATGAGAAACTGCATCACCTTTTTTCTGAATAAACTGAAAAATTATGCCGTCATTATTCGATTTTGCCGTCAGATTAATGCTTATAAGACAACATAAAACCGTAACTGAAAATATTTTTTTCAAAAATGAGTTCTTCATAGTAAGATTTTCGGCTTTTCTCAGATAATTTCTTAAAATTAGTTTTTCAGAAGAGCATTTACATCACCGGCAAGATATGCATCACAAAGCTGATACGGCATTGGTTTTCCGCGTAAAAAGCCTTGTACAAAGTTGCAGTTGAATTTATTCAAAAGTTCCAGCTGTTCCGGATTTTCTACACCTTCAGCAATAGTTTCAAGTCCCATTTTTTCTACCATATCAATAATTGAGCGGGTAATTGTAGCCTGTACACCATCCTTTGATGTAATGTCATTAATGAATGCTTTATCAATTTTCAACGTATTTAAAGGCAGCATCTGCAGATAATTGAGAGATGAATATCCTGTTCCAAAATCATCCAGAGAAACACGACAGCCCATAGCTTTAATCTGCCGAAGCTTTTCAATTGCATCTCCAATATTGTTTATCATAACACCTTCTGTAATTTCAATTTCCAGAAGTTCCGGATTAACCCGATATTCAAAAATTAAATCTTCCAGTTCTTCTATAAAATCATCACATAAAAGTTGAATTGGAGAAACATTTACCGAAATAATTCCGCGGAAATCGTATTTTGCCTGCCAGGTTTTCAGTGTTGTAATTGCAGTTTTCAAGACCCAGCGGCCAATGGGAACAATTAAACCAGTTTCTTCTGCAATCGGAATAAATACAGAAGGTGCAATACTGCCAAGTTCTTCATCATTCCAGCGAATCAGAGCTTCAAATCCGCGGAGTTTTCCGCTTTGAATATCAAACTGAGGCTGATAATACTGTGTAAAACTGCTCTCAAGAAGGGCTGCATTCATTTTAGTCTGAAGTGTTAAACGCTGAATAAAGATTCTGTGCATTTCCGGTTCGAAATAAACAAAAGTATTCTTACCGTTTTTCTTTGCATAGTGAACAGCCATATCTGCAAAACGAATCATTTCATCTTTCTGCTCAGTATTAGTCGGGAACATGGCAACGCCACCCGAAACAGAAATCTGTCTCAAGCGGAATGCATCATAAATACAGTCAATAAAGTTTACAAGAGAATCATTGGATTCAAAATTTGTAATTATTACGGCAAACTCATCATCTCCGTAACGGAAAATTTGAATATATTCCCTCTGGAATTGTTTTAACACTTCTGCAACATCAAGAATAACCTTGTCTCCTGCAGCACTTCCCAAAGAATCATTAATGTTTTGAAGATTATCAATATCAATAACAAGAAGAGCAGCATAAAAACTCTTGAAACGGGCGGTTTCCAGCGTAATTGCAAATGAATCAGCAAAGCCGGATCGGTTAGAAAAGCCGGTCATAGGGTCTGTAATAAGGGTTCTCTTCAGTTTTTTATAATATTCACGTTCAGAAGTAATGTTTATAAAGGTAATGATTATGTATTTGTCTTCTGGCAGGTACTTCATCTCGATTTTGTACCATGCCTGTGTTGAAGGTGAAAAATATTTTACGTCATCATAAAAACGGCCGGCTATAGCATCAAGTGCCATTTTAAACCATGGGATGTCAGATGTAATGTTCATTGAAAAATCAGACCATTTAGGTTTGTTTTGAATTACAAAACCTGCAGCCTGTTTAAGTTCTTCGTTTGTATATATGATGTCGAAATCGATAATTTTACCGGTTGAATCTTTGATGGGAGTTGCGGCCAAAACCGGCGCGGAGAGATTATCCAGAATGGAAGAAATGTTTAAGCTCATTTTTTACCTACTATTTTTTAATTTCCCACTCCGGTTAATTATTATAGTAAGTC
>CAMNBC010000262.1 GCA_946532115.1 uncultured Treponema sp. | reverse complement strand
ATCAGTCGCTGAGCGAACTGCTTGATAACCGCAATATTATTGAGAAGGTTGTAAAGCACGAGTAAGAGTAAGTTGATTACAAGTCGTGCTCGGAGTGAAAAATGCCCCCAGACAACATCATCCCGTTGGCTGGGGGCATTTTTCACGGGAGAACATGACTTGAGAGATTTCTGATTATGTTTAATGTTCTTCTTTGCATAGACATTGGTACTACCTCTCTTAAAGCTGGCTTAATAACCGCCCGCGGCGAGGTCGTTTCTTTTTGTTCCGTTCCATTTGAAGATTCTCAAAATACAGATAGCTCCGGCTCTAAAAATGAGTTTGCGGCCTGTCTATGGTACGGGGCTTTTTTTAAGGCTGTATGTGAACTGAAAAAACAGTGCCTTCAGGCCGGGCAGTCTCCTTGTCAGATTTATAAAATTGTAATTTCCGGTAACGGGCCTACTGTAGTTTCTGACTGCGGTTATACGGTTTTCTGGAATGAGGATTTGTCTGATGTAAAGCTTCCGGAGGATGCTGAAGTTCGAAAATCTCTATTTATTCCAAAGCTTCTTGCCTTAAAAAAGCGTGAGAAAAAAATATACAAAGAATCCCGCTGGATTTTTTCCGGTCCTGAATATCTGATTTATGTGCTTACGGGGCAGGCTGTTACGATTCTGCCGGAAGAGCGTTTTAGGCCGGCATACTGGAGCGAAGAGGTTTGTAAGACCTGCGGACTTGATTTTGAAAAACTTCCGCCCTTTGTTGGAATTGGAGATGTATGCGGTACTTTGTTCAAAGAGCTTGCGGAAGAACTGACTTTATGCGGTGAGGGAGCGGGTATTCATTTTTCACATGATTGCCGGGTTATTGCCGGCGGCCCTGATTTTATTGTGGCTCTTATTGGAACCGGAACCTTACGTGTCGGCCGTCTCTGCGACCGCTGTGGCAGCTCCGAAGGACTGAACTTCTGTACAGACCGCCCGGTTTTTGCAGAGGGGCTTCGAACCCTTCCTTCTGTTATTCCGGGGCTCTGGAATCTTTCTTATCTGATTCCGAACAGCGGGGAGCTTTCTGAGGAAGAGAGACTTGCGGCGGTTGAAAAAGGTGTGAACACGCTGAAGGCTGCGGCTGAGGCGGCGGGTATTCCTTTTCCTTCTGAAATGGCGGTTACTGGCGGCCAGACAAATGATGAACTTCTGCTTAAAGAAAAAGAGCGGCGTTTGAATATGAAAATACTTCGCCCAAAAAATAATTTTGCTCACTGTGAGCTTCTTGGAGATGTCTGTGCCGGTGTTCTGGAAGTTGATTATTTTAAATCTCTTCAGGAAGCCGCTGATTTTATTGTAAAGCTGGAGCCTTATGAAAATCTATAAAATACCTTCCGACCTTCGTGCCTTTATTTTTGATATAGATTCTACTCTTTACACGAATGCTGCCTATGCGTTTGAACAGGTGGATTGCCAGGTGCGCCAGTTTGCAAAGGAGCGGGGAATTAGTGCAGAGGAAGCGCGACGCATGGTTGCGGATTATCGTAAGAAGTTTGCGGCTGAACATGATGGCAGTAAGGTGAGCCTTGGAAATACTCTGCTGGCCTTTGGTGTTCCCATTGAGCAGAGTGTGCAGTGGCGGCGCGAATTGCTTGAGCCGGCGGATTTTCTTGGCCGGGATGAGCAGTTAATCGAAACTCTAAAGAATCTGCAATCAAAATATCAGCTTATATGCGTAACAAATAATCCGGTTCTTCCTGCCCGAAAAACACTTGAGGCTATAGGTATTTCTGATTTCTTCCCGGAAATTGTCGGGCTTGATACCTGTTTAAAATCAAAACCGGCAATAGAGCCTTTTCAGACTGCGGTGGAGTGGCTTTCTAAATCAGCTTGCGCCAGGGGGCTGGAGGGGATTTCTGCCGAAAATTGTCTTGCCGTTGGAGACCGCTACGATATGGATATTAAATTGCCTCTGGAAATGGGCATGGGAGGAATTTTGGTAAGTGGTGTAGAAGAAGTATACCAAATTCCTAAAAGTGTGTTATAATATATGTAATGAAAACGCGTCCATTCATTTCAAAGTTGGAATTGACTAATCAAGGTCAGCTATCTCTTTTTTTTATTGGTACCGGTAACGCTTTTACTAAAACTTCGTTTCAGACAAACCTTCTTGTAGTAAAAGGGCAGACTCATCTTTTGATTGACTGCGGAACTTTATGTTCTTATGCAATTGAAAATCTGTATAATGGAAAAATTACTGATATTCAGAATCTTCTTCTGACTCATCCTCATGCAGACCATATTGGTGGTGTTGAAGAATTAGCGCTGGCTGGTAAATATATTACTAAGCGTCCTGTAAATCTTGTAATTACAGATAAGTTTAAAAAACTGCTTTGGAATGAATCGTTGTGTGGTGGTATTCAATACAGCGAAGAAGGCTGCATGACCTTTGAAGATTACTTTATTCAGATTAAGCCTGTCCGGATTCAGAAAAAGCCATTTGAAATGTTTGAAGCTGATGTTGAAGGTATTAATGTAAAACTTTTTCGAACCCGGCATGTTACAACCAGAAAAGATTCTTTAAAAGATTCTCAAATTTCTTATGGATTAATTATTGATGATAGGGTATTATTTACAGCCGATACTCAATTCAATCGTCCGCAGTTAAAATTTCTGCTGGATAAATTCCCAAAAATCGAAGTTATTTTCCATGATTGCGATGTAATGGGGTATTCCCGTGGTGTTCACGCGGCTTATGATGAACTGGTAACTCTTCCTAAAGAAATAAAATCGAAGACTTATCTATGTCATTATTCAGAAGC
>CAMNBC010000261.1 GCA_946532115.1 uncultured Treponema sp. | reverse complement strand
TGAAAATGCCACGAGGTTGTTTAGTTAACCAGGCAATATCAGAAGTGTGTACACGAAAATATTTCATAAAGAAAAATTATCATAGGAGTTTGAAAAAAATCAATAAAGCGTTTCTTTAATATAAAAAAAGAACTGGCTTTTAAAAAACCAGTTCTTGTATAATTCTTTTTTCGGTTATTTTAATTTAATTGAAACTGTTTTGGATATGCATATACTTTATAAGAATTTATAGTGTTTGTATTTACAGTATTTGGTAAACATAAGGAAGTTGCTGTAAATCCAATTCTATTACCTGCTGCTAAATCATCTGTAATTATATCTAATAATACTCCAATCGGTTTTTCGTTTGAATTATATAATATTCCAACAACATAAATAAGGCCATCTTCGTCTTTAGATGTTGTATTTGTAATTCTTCCTATCATTTTTGGACCATTATAAGTTGTATCAGAAATTGAAATTTCACTTACATCATATCTTATACAAGATACCGTAGCTTTCTTTGCATTGATTCTTGGTATAACATTTATGTTTCCTTGAACAGAATTTTCTAAAGTTGTTTCATCGTACATATATCCTTTTTCGCCACTCTTAATAACATCTGGATAAGTTGAAATATATTGTTTACTTGCTATTAATTGTCCATTTGCATCTTCCAAATCATAAGAACTTGATGATAAATAAATAGGAACTGTTCCTGTATTTTTTATTTCTGCTATGACTTGTACCCATGTTGTTCCAATTGAATTTACCCAAGATTCAACATTCTTATAAGTTATTTCATATTCAATTTTAGGTTCTGGTTCTTTTATACTAACGTAAAAATAATCTGTTTTAGTAATTCCATTTTCGGTGTACTTAACTGTAATTTTTTGTAATGAATCTTTCTTGCTGTTATCAAAACCTGAAATCTTTACATTATCTGTTACATCTTTATTAGTAAGATCTGTATAATACGCTTTTACAACCATTCCTGATTTATCAAATTCTTCACCAATAATATATGATGTTTTTGTAGGTTTTGAAGTAACACTTATTGAAGATAGGGTTACTAAAATTATAGGCATATTGTCTTTCTTTTCGAAAGAACAAGAAGTGATAAAAAGTGATATCATTTCAAAAAGTAAAAAACTTATCCATAGTTTTTTTGATTTCATAAATTCCTCCTTATTTCTATGTGAAATACACATTTCTTAAAATAGTATAAAATAAATAAACTTAAATGTATATATAATTTATACTTTTATATGTTTTATTCATTTTATATCTATGTAATAATCTGAAAATATAATTAAAAATGAATTATATGCAGGATTTCGAGATAAGAACTCGTGTAGCTGAAAATATCCGTTCAATTCGAAAACAAAAGAAATTAACTCAATTTCAGCTTGCAGAAAAATCAAATCTTTCTGAAGCAACTATAAAAAGTATTGAATTAGCTCATTCATATCCAGAAGAAAAGACCCTTTCCCAAATCACAGAAGCTTTGGAAATTGACGTGGCAAAACTTTTTTTGCCTATTGGAGAATCATTCAAAAAAAATAAAGAGAATAGTGCAAAATTGAAATCTGCAATTGCAAATGATGTAAGAAATTATGTAAATGAAATTTTGAAGGAGTTTGATTAAATAATAAAAGCCACCTCCATGAAGTATACTTCAACACGATGGCTCTTTCCTAATTTTTATAATCCACAACAATTTACTTTTTAAATTTCTCTTCCAAGCATTTCATCCTGATAGTCTTTTGAAATCCAGTCTTTTGTTTTATCTTTTAAACTACCAGGTGAAACTGGTTTCCCAAAAACTTTGTGATATGTCTTTGCCTTAAAAGTCTCGCTGCCATCTAACTTTGAGTATTCAGTGTCTTCGTAGAAGGTCATGCCAAGTTTTTCCATGACGCGGCGGGAACCCTTGTTGTCTACTGCAAAAGTGCCTGCTATTACGTGAAGGTCATATTTGCTTTTAGCATATTCTATTATTCGAGAAATTGCTTCTGGTGTGTATCCATTATGCCAGTGATCATATGCAATATTATAGCCGATGCTCCAGACATCAATATCTTCATGATAGTAAAGACCACCACTACCAATAAGCTCTCCAGTTGATTTAAGGACAAAACCGTAGTCCAGTTTCTTTTCGTCCTCGTATAAAGATTCCAGCCATTCGCAGCCATCTTCTGCAGACTTATACAAAGGGTAAATCATATATTTATTTACTCGGGGATCGCCTGTCCATTTGAAAACTGTCTGCAGGTCATCGATTGTAAGAGGTCGTAAAATGAGTCTTTCTGTTTCTAAAAGAGGTGGTAAAATTTTTCCCATGGCATGTTTCCTTTTTAATAAAGTTTATTTTATTTTGTTTTTTAAAACAATAAAGATGCTCTTTAATAAAAAAAAACACTGCCGGATGACAGTGCTTTTTTAAGATGCTGAAACAAGTTTAGCATGACGTATTTTTTTGTGGTGGTTTCGACAGGCTCAATCACCGTTGTTCAAGTCAACCACCGACCGTTCGTTAGTTTAGATATCAAGGTTTGCGTAGCTTGAATTTTCTTCGATGAACTTGCGGCGAGGCTCAACTTCTTCACCCATACATACAGAGAAAATCTTGTCGGCTGCCATTGCATCTGGAATTGTTACTACACGCATCTTTCTGTGAGCCGGGTCCATTGTTGTTTCCCAAAGCTGTTTACCGTCCATTTCACCAAGACCTTTGTAACGCTGAACATCTGCCTTATCGCGCTGGTCGCCAAGTGCTTCAAGTGCCGCATCACGTTCTGCATCGCTGTAACAATATACAGG
>CAMNBC010000260.1 GCA_946532115.1 uncultured Treponema sp. | reverse complement strand
ACTCCAGCACCAGCGCAAAATGGAATACCATGAGAGTCCTCAAGAAAAATAAAGCCGTCATCAGCCCTGATACTGTCACTCCAGATTCCCCTGTCCAGATATCCGGAAAAATTAATGGCGCCGGCTTTATCACAAGAAACGTGCATAAAAATAACATCATCAACTGCACTGGCCCATACACGTCGGGTAAAAGTCACCCCTGCCTCGTCTTTATATGTAACGAGCACGAACGCATTGTCCAAATCTAACTCACTTTTGTAAGAGCTCAGACATTCCTGCGCAAACTTATGAGCCAGAGGCCAGCCCACAGCAATACCGCTGTTTGCCTTTGAATAAAAATCAATCTTAAAATCACCCGCAGTCTGATAAACCCGGTCATTGAAGCCCATACCGCTCATTGCTTCAAAACCAAGAGCCTGAGCCTCAAGCACCCGCCCCTCATGAACAAGTGACCTTATTTTATTCAGATTCTTTTTAGTATCAGGATTTAATCTATTCTGTGGTCCACCAGACCATATGCCTTCTTCATTAAGCTGAATAACTTCATTACAAGGATGGGCCTTTAACATACAGCCCAGTCTTCCGTTCCCAAGAGGAAGATAATGCTCCCATTTATCTGCAGGAGCGTTAAAAAAAAGCGAATTCTTCATAATTAGATTATAAAGAATTCGCTTAAAGATTTATAGTTTAATTAAACAAGAATTTTAGTCTTCCATTTTTTTATATTCATCAAACTTAGCAAGAACTTCTGCATCCGGTTTTGTCAGGAGAGAAACAACTACAGTTACAACAAGACAGATAATAAATGCAGGAAGAATCTCATATACATCAAAGATTCCACCGTGGAGATAATGCCATACAACATCGGTTACACCACCACAGATAAGACCTGCAACAGCACCTGGTGCAGTTGTGCGTTTCCAGTAAAGTGCAAGAAGAATAAGAGGCCCAAAAGTTCCACCAAATCCAGACCATGCAAATGATACAAGACCAAAAATTGAACTGTTTGGATTAAGTGCAAGTAAAAGACCAAGAATTGCAATAAGGAAAACAGAAATACGGCTTACGAGAAGAACATTCTTGTCACTTGCATCTTTTTTGATAAGTCCCTTATAAATATCCTGACCGATAGCTGATGAAGCTGAAAGAAGCTGTGAGTCTGCAGTAGACATAGCAGCAGCAAGAATACCACAAAGGAAGAGACCTGCAATAAATGCAGGGAACATTTTCTGCATTGTATGACTGAATACAGCTTCCTGTGTACCTGTACCAAGGACCTTAAGTCCTGCTGTTGTTACTTCAGAAGCTTCAGCACCTAGAAGAATGCCTTTATTCAAAAGATATGCAGTACCAAGTGTACCAATCAAAATTGCACCAATGTAAGAAATAATCATCCAGATAATTCCTACCCGGCGGGCAGTTGTAATTTCTTTATTAGAACGGCAGCCCATAAAACGCACGATAATATGTGGCATTCCAAAGTAACCGAGACACCATGAAAAAGCAGAAACTGCAGACATAGCACCAAAAGTTTTATTTCCAGTGAAGGCTTTGAGCATTGCAGCACCAAACTCTCCACTTGTTGCACGTTCTGTAAAGTTTGAAACCTGTTCTACGGCATTTCCTATTCCACCAAGGCTAACAATGATAACCACACCTGAAATAACAAATGCAATGAAAATCAAGCTTCCCTGAATAAAGTCTGTTGTACAAACAGCACGGTATCCGCCAAGAATTGTATAAGAAAGAATAATTACAAATCCTATGAAAAGACCTGTATTCCAGCTGAGACCGAATACTGAATTGAAAAGTTTAGCACAAGCAACAAAACCAGAGGCTGTATAAATAGTAAAGAACACAACAATAAAGAAAACTGAAACAATAGAAAGAATATGTGTTTTGTCGTTGAAGCGGTTAGAAAGGAATTCAGGAATTGTGATAGAATCTTTATAAGTAATAGAACACTTGCGCAATGGTTTTGCAATAAAAAGCCATGCAAGATATGTACCTGCGATAAGACCAATAGCTGTCCAGAATGTCTCTTTAAAGCCTCCAAGGTAACAAAGTCCTGGGAGTCCCATCAAAAGCCATGCAGAAGAATCTGATGCCTCTGCGCTAAGTGCTGTTACCCAAGGGCCTACTTTTCTTCCACCAAGGAAGAAGTCAGATGCAGAATTATTGTTTTTTGCATTACGAAGGCCAACGAGAACCATCAGGCCAAGGTAAAGAACAAAAGCAATAATCATCGCAATTGTCTGTGAAGTCATTTATAATACCTCTTTTAATAATAATGTACTTTTTTAAGTATACTTATTTTTTGTGTTATTCTCAATAGTATCACTAGAGATAATATATAAAAAAGCCTGGCTGCTTCCGGCGAAAAACACTATCGCCAATAACAAAAAAATCCCGGCTGCTCCCGTGGCAAATGCCCATCGCAAACGGGGATGATGTTTGCGTCGGTCATTTTCCACTCCGCATCCGGGATTTTTTATTTCTCCGTCATTGCGAGGAACGCAGTGACGAAGCAATCTATTATACGCGTTCAATAGGGAATGACTTCGCATCCTTACCCATGTAAGCAACAATCTTGCTTCCATCGTGGAGCTGGCTTACAGGAATAACTGCTGCATCAAGACGTTTACCGTCTACTTCGATGTATTCAATACCCTTGCAAACATGCTGAGGGTTCTTTACTTCGATGTGAAGGTTCATCTTTCTCCAGCGTCGCTCTACAGTGTAGCCGTCCCAGTCGTGCTTGATACATGGATCAATCAAAAGTCCGTCATACTGTGGCTTAATACCAAGCATATACTGAGTAATTGCGTAGTAAGACC
>CAMNBC010000259.1 GCA_946532115.1 uncultured Treponema sp. | reverse complement strand
AAGCCGGCCCAAAGAAAACGTCAATGTCGTCTCCAAAGTTGTCGTGAATTGCCTTTGCATAATATTTTCCAAGCTGTGCGAGCTGGCCGCCGGTAACATAAGCTCCCGCATTCATAAAAAAGGGCGACTGGCGACCACTTTTAAGAGTGAATGAACCAAACTTAAGCACGCCACACTTCACCATAAAATCAATAAATTCTTTTTTGTAAGTTTCCATAACGTCTATTTTATCAGAAATATACTATTCAAGTAAACTCAAAAACTGATGTAGGCACTTTTTCTTATCTTTCCTGTTTTTAAGGATTAAAATTTGACAGGTCAAAAATTCACTTTTACACTTTAGTAAAACGTTTAATAAAAAACGTAAGGAGTAAAAAAATGAAAAAACTAAAATTCGTGTCGGCACTTGCGGCATTATCCATGTTTGCAAGTCTGGTCGTTGGTTGCGGAGGCATGGGACCAGGGGCTGGTGGAGGTAATAATGAAAAACAGATTACCCAACCAGATTCTGAAGGATTATCTCCTTCTGGCTGGGCTTATGTTACTTATCCTCTAAATGAATTTGCTGGAAAAACCGTAAAAATTGATTTCTCCTGCAAAATGAAACTAGAAAATCCGGATAAAGTAACATTTGGCGGTGATGCCGGCTATAAATTGATGTGGCAGGTTAACAGCGACGGCTACCCTGTAGTTGCAGAGCATGTGTTTACTGCTGAAGAAACAGATTATGTTACTGTAACAGGTTCAAAAGAGGGGCTTGCAATTGCCAGTGGTAATGTTCTGTATCTTTCGACAAATAATGAAACACCGAACATTAAGGTATATATCAAAGATATTTCATACAAGGTATCATATGCAAGCGAAAAAGAGCCGGAAGCAAAGCAATATCCTACCGATATCTTTACTGTAGGCGAAGCAGGTTCATGTGGTATTTCTCTCCGTGGAACAAAAGAACCACTTACTGTGTTTACAGAAGGTTCTGCTGCATCTGACATTAAAGCAAACGCAGACGGTTCAGTAACATGGATTGCTACAGCTGCTGGTGGTGGCGGTGGAGGAGCTGCCTTCTATGTAAAAGCAAACAAAGAAGAAATTAACCTTTCTAATTATGAATCTGTAGAAGTTGAACTTACTTACAGCCCTGTTACCGGAGCCTGGGATCCAAAAGCTCAGAAGCCTGGCTTCTGTTTAAGAGTTCTTCCATGGGATTCAACAGGTATGTTTGGTGGTTATGAAGATCTTGAATACTTTGAAGGTTCAGAAGAATATGGCACTTTCAAAAAGACACTTAATATCTCTGAAGACTTTGTAAATAAAATCAAGAAGAGTTCAGATTCTGATTCTGTTTTAGGATTTGCAATCAAATTCAATGACTACAACAGAGGCAATAAAGATGGTGACAAGCTTAAGGTTCAGTTAAAGAATGTTACCTTCAAGGCTAAAGCTAATGCGGCTGCAGATAAACCTTATGATGATGGCTTAACAGCTGCAGAACGCGGAACAGTTGTAGAAATCAATTATCCTACAAGAGATTATACTGTAGCAGCTGATAAAGTTACTGATGCTGATAAATACAACAAGCACGGCTGGGTATATCTTCCTGCAGGTTACAATGCAAATGATAAAGATACAAAATACCCTGTATTTGTATTGCTTCATGGATTCGGCCAGAATGAAAACACCTGGGGACTTTCTAACAAAGGTCGCGGCGGAAGAATCAAAGGTTATATGGACAAGGGAATGAAGTCTGGTAAGGTTGAAAAATTCATTCTTGTTTGTGTAACTGGTGTTGCAAGTAAGAACTGGGGACCTAATGGTGCCGGTAACGATACAAATGGCTTTAATGCATTTGGCGGAGAACTTAGAAATGATTTACTGCCATATATGCGTAAGAACTATAATATTAAAGATGGCCGTGATAACGTTGCTATTGCAGGTCTTTCTATGGGTGGCGGACAGACATTCAATATTGGTATTGGAGAATGTCTTGACCTCATCAGTAACTTTGCAGGATTCTCTGGTGCATTGTTCAGTACTGCAGAAGAGTTTACAACAAAGGTTGATGGAAATGCTAACTTCAAAGATCTTAAGATTCACAACCTCTATATGATTTGTGGTGATGCAGACTCTCTGGTATATGGCACATTCCCAAGTTATGTTGAAGCTATGAAAAAATGGACAAGCCGTGTTGAAAACTTTGAATCTTATGTATACAAAGGCGGAACCCATGACTTCCCTGTATGGTACTATGGATTCAATGATTTTATTCAGATGGTATTTAAAACTGGTGTTCAGCTCTATAATGACTAAGTGTTGTTAGGAGATCCCCCGGTCAAGCCGGGGGATGACAAAAAGGCCTGCTGCAAGTAATTGCGGCAGGCCTTTTTGTCATTGTGCGGAGCGCAGCGACGAAGCAATCTATTTAAGACAAGAACGATCCAATCTATCAAAACCGTCTGTGAGCTGGCGGGCAATTTCTACCAGTTTTGCCAGATCACCTTTGCGGGCACCTTCGATATTGAGCGGCATAACCGGGTCGTGAAGGCTCAAGCGTAAGAGCATCCAGCCCTGAACATCTTCTCCCTTGAAAGAAATGCGTACACCTTCGAAGGATTCCGGCATTTCATAATCAGCTTCGATTGCACGGCGTTTGAATTCTGCAAGAACACTCTGACCGTATGTCTTAAAATCATCCCCGGAAATCTTAAAGCGGTACTCTCCTTCTTCTACAAGAGGAGGAAGTTTTTCAATTAAACTGTCAAGCTTCTTGCCCTGAGCATTAGCCTGAGCCAGAGCAATTACAAGTTTAACTGCAAGGAAGGCACCATCATCAAGGAAGTAGTTATCTTTAAG
>CAMNBC010000258.1 GCA_946532115.1 uncultured Treponema sp. | reverse complement strand
CTTATTGTAGCTAAATCCACGTTTCTGCAAAAGGAAGACACAACATATTGTCTCCAGTCCCAACAAGCTACAACACTTATAAACCATTGATTAAGCTTACTGATGCCGCAGTAGCCGATGGTGTTACAATTGATTCCATAAAAGGAAAATTTACTGTAGAAATTTTTACTGATCCAACAAGCGGAAGAATTACAGAATGGTCTATTAATTCCGAAGGAAAAGCTCAGATAGAAACTTCTGCAGTTTTTTCTGCTTCATTAGATACAGGAACAGCTGATATTGTTGTTTTCAGAAATGGAAACAGATTTACTCCTCCTATAGTTGAAAGTGCAAGCAGTACTAGTACAATTACTCTGGATGTAAAAACAATTGCGGGTAAAGATTTTGATAAGTCAACCATGACTCTTGTCTGGACTTTTGATGGTGAAGAATTAAATCGAAGTTCAATGCCAGAAGCAGTATCCTTCAGGTATTCTGACTCAGACAGACAAATTGATATTAATTCTGGAATGCTGACAAAAGGTACTTACGATGTTTCTGTGGATGCTACATATAATAATGAACATTATTCCTTTACAACTCAAATCATTAAAAACTAAAGGGGAGGAACTAAAATGAAAAAAGCACTTATTAATATATTGAAATCTTCTCTGTTAGGGATTCTTTTATTCGGAGTTATTTCTTGTGATAATATTTTTTCAAACAAAGTAAGTGACACTGAAAATACTGAAACTCTTTTGAAAATATCTGTTGATGATACTTCGCTTGCAAGAACGCTTTATCCTTCTTCAGATGCAAGCCTTCTTTCAGATTTTACTCTTACTTGTACGAGAGAAGGCTTTACTACTAAAACAAAAACTGCCGCAGATTTAGATGCTTTGAAAGCTTTGGTTATCAATTTTGCCGATGGTGAAGAAGGAAGCTGGCAAATACAACTGCAAGCAAGTTATGAAATTAGTTCAGGAACGAATGTACAGGCAATTGCTTTTTCTGATACACAAAGTGTGGATGTACAGAAAAATAAATTGAACGAGGTTTCTTTTAAACTTAGTACTCAAGATCTTGCTGTTGGTGGACTTAATATAAAAGTTTCTTTTTCCGGTTCAGCAGATAGAGTAGTTGCGAGTCTCAAAGACGAAACAAAAGAAACAAGCATTGATGAAAAAATATTTACGACTTCAGACTTCACCATAATTGAAGATGAAAAATCTATAACTTTTACTCGTTCTATTTCTGATACCTCCGAAGCTCTAACAAGTGGAACCTACTACCTTTTATTCAGTTTTTATGACACTACACTTTCAAGTGAAACCCCTTTAAACACACTTCCAAACTATGTACGTATTGTAAAAGGTCTTACTACAAGTGCAGAGCTCTCAATTTCTCTGAATGAAGTGTACACGATTACCTATGAAGATAATGGCGGAACTCTCGCAAGTGGTGCAATAAAAACAGGAAAGTATTCTAGAAAAAGTATCGTTAATCTTCCTCAAATGGAAAAAGAAGGATATATCTTTGCCGGCTGGTATGAATCCAGTGATTTCAGTGGAACTTCTGTTACAAAAATTGAAAAAGGTTCTTCTGGGAACAAGACCTTCTATGCAAGATTTGTTTCTTCTACCATATATGTAAGTGCTTCAGGTAATGATGAAACTAATGATGGAATGTCATCTTCACCTCTTGCATCAGTAAATAAAGCTGTAGAAAAAATTATCTCTTATGGAAATATTGCTGCAGATTATACAATTAAAATTTCTGGAACAATTACAGGTGGTGTAAACATTGCTTCAACTCTTACTACAGAAATGGCAAGTTCCCTAACTCTTGAAGGTGTGATAGGAGAGACCGGTGATACATGGGTTGATGTGCTGGATGGAGGCTTTACTGCAGATAATACTGGCACAACACTTACATTAAGTACTAAAGTTCCTGTTATAATTAAGAATCTTAAAATTACAGGTGGCTATGCTAGAGATTCTGGTGGAATTGAACTTTATGCTAAATCTTTCCTTACTATGGACAGCGGAGAAATCAGTGGTAATACAGGTCTAGATCATGCAGGTGGGGTCTATTTACATCATGGAAATGGAACTTGGAATGGCAGTTCTTATACAAATGTTATTCCAGGTGCAGTCTTTACAATGAATGGTGGTACAATTTGCAATAATACAGGTGAAGGTATAACCCTGTATGATGGTATAGCCCCAGGCGAATTCAATATGAATGGCGGAACCATAACAGGAAACTCCGGTTATGGTGTAAATATGGTTTATTCTACAGGTCCTTTCGGAAAGTTTACAATGAAAGGTGATGCCGTAGTAGCTGCAAATAATAAAGTTGAATTAGGTTATCCAGGTAGTACAAAAATTTATATCGCAGGTGAACTTACAGGATCGACTCCTGTCGCAACAGTCACTCTAAATGGTTATAACGAAAATACAGAAATAGTTGCACTTGCCGAAGGTGTAACAGATACTTCACTTCTTTCTGCCGCATGTGCAAAAATTGAAGTGGCTCCAAATAACGATACTCCATGGTACCTTACAAGCGATGGAAAACTTACATCAACAAATCCAAATGGTTCAAATGGTGGAAATAATTTCTTTGTTAACACAAATGGTGATGATGGTAATTCTGGTTTAGACGCAGAGAATTCCTTAAAAACAATTATGGCTGCAATTGGCAAGATGGATGATTCAAATGCTGATTATGTTATAAATGTGATGGGTGATCTTTGGACAGATAATTTCGCCCCAGATTATAATCCTTTTGAAATTACAGATGCCATCAACGGTAAGGCAAAATCAATTACCTTAAGAGGAAATGCAGACTCTGGAACTTATTCACTTAATGGGCAGTCTGGAG
>CAMNBC010000257.1 GCA_946532115.1 uncultured Treponema sp. | reverse complement strand
TTTGCCGCAAACAATCAGGAGACAAACCGCTTTTCTGTTAGTGAAGAGGTAGATGAACGTACTCTGCGCGAAATCTATCTTCCGGGCTTTGAAACCTGTGTAAAAAAATCAGCTCCTACAACAATCATGTGCTCTTATAACGCAGTCAACGGAGAGCTTTCCAGCCAGAATAAGTGGTTGCTCAAAGACTTACTCCGCGATGAGTGGGGCTATAAGGGAATGGTAGTTTCTGATTGGGGTGCAGTTTACGACCGCGTAAAGGGAATTAAGGCAGATCTTAACCTTGAAATGCCATATTCAGGTGGCCTTACAGATCAGGATATTGTTGATGCTGTAAAATCAGGCAAGCTCACTATGGAAGAACTCGATGAGTCAGTTTCTCACGTGCTCGAAATGGTTTTGAACTATGCAGAACACAAGCAGTCTGGCGAGTTTGATATGGAAAAAGACCACGCCGCATCAGCTAAAATTGCCGAGGAATCCTGCGTACTTCTTAAGAATGATGATTCTCTTCTTCCTCTTAAGGCTCCTGCAGAAAAAATCCTCTTTGTCGGCTGTTTTGCAGAAAATCCACGTTATGGTGGAGGCGGAAGCTCAAAAATCAAATGCTACAAAATGACAAGTGCAGTAGATGCTGCCCGCCAAGCCGGTCTCAATGTAAAATACGTAAAGGGTTATAATGATGATTTTGTAACTACAAGCCCGGCCCTCACTTCAGAAGCAGAGCAGGCTGCCCGCGAAGCAGATACAGTAGTAGTTTTTGCAGGTCTTCCGGAAAGCTTTGAATCAGAAGGAGCAGACCGCACGAGCCTCGATATGCCGGCTGTTCAGAATGAGCTGATTGAAAAGCTTGCCGCCGTTAATAAACGCATTGTTGTTGTGCTGCATAACGGTGCGCCGGTTACAATGCCTTGGGTAGACAAGGTTGCCGCAATTCTTGAATGCTATTTAGGCGGAGAAAATATTGGTACTGCGCAAATTAATCTGCTCTTTGGAAAGGTAAATCCTAGCGGAAAACTTGCAGAAACTTTCCCGCTTCGTCTGGAAGACACTCCATGCTATTTAACTTTCCCTGGAAATGGCCGCACCTGTTACTACACAGAAGGAATCTTTGTAGGTTACCGCTGGTATGACAGCCGCAAAATGCCTGTTCTTTTCCCGTTCGGACACGGTCTCAGCTACACAAGCTTTGAATATTCAAACCTCAAGCTTTCAAAAACAGCCTTTAAGGACAGTGATGGGGTAGAGGTAAGCGTAACCGTTAAAAATACAGGTTCCCTCGAAGGAAAAGAAATTCTTCAGCTTTATGTAAGCGATAAAACTGGTGTAGAAATCCGTCCGGAAAAGGAACTCAAGGGCTTTGAAAAGGTAAGCCTGCGCCCTGGTGAATCAAAAGAAGTTACCTTTAAACTGGACCGCCGTGCCTTTGCTTACTGGAATACCGACACCTGCGACTGGTATGCTCCAAGCGGAACTTATGTAATTTCTGTGGGTGCTTCAAGCCGTGATATCCGCCTTACTGCTGAAGTTGATGTTACTTCATCATCTAAAAAGGCCTTTACAATCACCCCTCAAACAACAATGGGCGATATGCTTCGTAACCGCGAAATGGCAGCTCTGATTCATGATGATTATATGAAGGCCCGCAAGTTCCTTGATGATATGACAGATGAAGAGTTTGAGAAAAAATTCCCGTTCCCTAAAGAAGGAATGCTTGGAATGATTCTGAGTAATCCATTCCGCAGTAACCGCGGCCGCGACGGCAAGACCCTGGAAGATATTCTTAATCAGGTGGAAAATTACAATAAAGCATTGGAAGATTAATACTAAGTACTTCTAAAAAATCAAAAGGGGTGTGGGATACACTCTGTAGTGTACTGCAGCCAGCTAGACTGGCTGTCAGTATAGATACAGCGCGTAGACCACACCCCTTTTGATTTTTTGATACTTGAGTAGTACTAAACTTCCACCTGCACCATAGTGGCAACAGCTTGCGCGTGTACATTAGCATACACACTGCGGTTGTTTTTATAAGGATTCTTAAAATTAGCAATCTGACTGCGCAGCTGTTCAATATGAACTCTAAGTAAATCCCGGTTAATTGCATTCTGCTTGAGGACCTTATCCTGCAAATCAGATAAATCATTCTGAATTTTTGTAATTTCAGCGTCTTCTGCGGCAGGTGCTTTGTTTCCCACTGCTGAATACATCTTAGACATAGGCACAATCACTTTCTGGAGGTTTGCAATGCTCTTTACTACCTGCTGCTCAAGTTCTGTATGAGCAAGAAGGTTTTCCGGATTTTCGGATGTAATGGAATCCTGCTGTTTTTCAAGGACATTAAGATATTCACGGAATTTTCCGCGCTGTTCTTCCAAAAGACTCCTGAAGCGGCGCAAAAGAGCAACCCGCTCGTTCAATTCTTCCTGTGTGATTTCTGCCATATTCTTTTCCCCCTGCGGATCCCACCGCTATCCCTGAATATTCAATACATTCTGTACTTTTGCGGCAGGCGCATTTGCAGTGCTGCTCGCAATTTTTCTCCATGCATCAGCAAGTTCATCAACTTTGCTGAGTACAAACTCTATTTTCTGTTTATTGTGGCTGATGGTTGCATCCATCAGTTCTTCGTTAAAGTAAACATACAAAGACATAAGGTTACGGGCAATGTCTCCGCCCTTTTCCATATCAAGCGAAACCTGAAGTTCAGTAATAATCGCCTGGGTCTTTTGTAAATGAATACCAAACTGCTCAATATCACTGGCCTTTAATTTGTCATTCATATCAAACAGATTAAGTGCCGCTTTTAGATGCTTTACAGCACCTTCATAAAGTAAAACAACCAGTCTTCCCTGACTCGCAGTATTTACATTTGTTTT
>CAMNBC010000256.1 GCA_946532115.1 uncultured Treponema sp. | reverse complement strand
TTGGCGGAAAAGTAATTGGTGTTGACGTTGACCAGACAGCTCAGATTAACGGATACGGTGCTGGTATGCACGTAACTTCTGCTATGAAGGGACTTGGTGCTACTGTAAATGCTGCACTTTCTGCTATTCAGGCTGGCAAGTGGGACGAGTATGCAGGAAAAGTTGCTACTCTCGGTCTTGTTTCTGGAAAAGATCTTTCTGTAAACTATGTTGGTCTTCCAACAGATACATGGGTTCTCAAGAACTTCTCTGTTAATGACTACAAAGCTCTCGTAGCTGATGTTTATTCAAAGAAGGTTGCTGTTTCAAATGCAATCGACAAGGCACCTGCTACAACTGTTAAGGTAAACTACTACCAGAACATAAAATAAGGCTGCAATCGAAAATCCGTTAAAAAACGGGCTGCGGCAGCGGGCCGTTTTAGGATTATCGAAAAAATGCCTCAGAGGCAAGCTGTGCTTGCCGACCATACGAAAAAGCGTGAACTTCAATTTGAGGTTCACGCTTTTTTGTTTTAAATCCACTGATGCATGCCAGGACCAAAATCTTCGTTCGGGCGTTCAATAAAACCGAACTTTTTATAAAATCCTTCTTTACCCTTGGCCGCTTTTAGACTTATCATAATCTTGTAACCAGGCTTCATCACACTCTTGATATAATCCATCAAGTCATTCATAACCATTCGGCCAAATCCCTGTCCCTGAAAGTCCGGCCTTACAATTATGTCTGAAACATAAGCCGTATAGCCGTGATCCCAAAGCATTCTGCCAAGTGCTATAGGCTGCCCGCTTTCCTTGTTACGGATACAGCAGATATGTGCCGTATGCTCCAAGCCAGCTGCAGCCTGTTCCAGAGGTATTCTTTGAAGCCTGGAATTACAGTTGAATCAGTTATTAAGAGAGGGCGTTTCACCATCATGCCATCAGAAGCCAGAAGAGCAAACTGTTCGTCTTCGGTCATTGAAGGTGGATTGTTTGAAGGAAAATGTTTAATTATGTTGGAAATTTGACTGTTCATACGGATAAGTGGCGGTGAGGAGTAGTAATTATCCGTAGGGTTCTGCCATTCTGAAATGATTTTTAAGCTGAATTACGGATAAATAAAACTCTGCACATCTATTTATCCGTAGTTTTTCGAAGACCTCTGTAATTAAAATTTAATTATTTGGATTTCTACGGATAATACAGATTTATTACTCTAGGTTATCCGTATTTCAACTTAAAAATCTGCTGTGAAACTGTGATGCATACGGATCAACAGCATTACTCACTCTCATTTATCCGTATGGGGTACATTATTCTTCAGAATATTTCACTTTTTTCTTGCCGCCTCAGAATAAAATAATTACTTTTATAGTATGCAGTTTACAAAATGCATAGAAAATGAACAGCTTTCTCCATTTTTTCTCGAGCCGATTCTTACTACAAGGCTCGCAGAAGTGAGTGCTCTTTTGGAACAAAAAGAGAATGAATTGCAAAATGCGCCACAAGGCACTCTTCGAATTTCGAAAAGCGGAAAAACAATACAGTATTATCAAATTACAAAATCCGGCGACACTCATGGCCAATATATTGCAGCAAAAAACTATAAACTTGCAAAAGCGCTTGCTCAAAAAGATTACGACAAAAGGCTGATTGTTACCTTAAAAAAAGAATTGAAATTTTTGCAGAATACACTACGTTCATACAGGTGGCTTCAAAAGTCTGTGACGCCAGTTGCTCAGATTTTTGTGAAATTAAATAAGCTTCGCCGTCCACTTATACATCCGGCAAGTCTCCTTACTGAAGAATTTGTAAAGCTCTGGCAATCAGTTCAATACACAGGCAAGCCATTTTTTGAAGATGATTACGAACTATACACTTCTCAAAAGGAACGAGTCCGCTCAAAATCAGAAATCATAATTGCAGACACCTTGCACAGGCTCAATATTCCATATCGTTACGAATACCCGTTAGAAATTACAACAGAAAAAGGCACACGCCGAACTTTTCATCCGGATTTCATCTGTCTGAATATCAGAACTCGTCAGGAATTTATCTGGGAACACTTTGGGAAAATGGACGACGCTGAATACGCATCCAGCGCCGCCCAAAAATTAAAAGTTTACGAAAAGAACGGAATCTATCCTGGAAAAAATCTGATAATCTCCTTGGAAACTTCAACTTTACCAATCAACTCAATGCAAGTCGAAAAAACTGCAAAGCAGTATCTTCTGTAAACATAACACTTCTTCCAGTAGCCCAAAACAAGCAGTCCGATTTTCAAAATAAAACTTTAGAAATTATCTACATTAATCATCTTATCGCAGATATCTGAATTGTGAATAATGTATTCTGTTGTTTTATTTTTATAGGTAATTTTGAATTTTGCTTCTTGATTTATTGTTCTAAAGGCTAGAGTAAGACCGTGGTTTCCTTCTAGAGTAAAGGTATAAGTATCATTTTCATGCAGATAGATTGTATCATTTTTGTGAGATCTTACGGGAGAGGACTTTGCCGGATTTATATTTTGTCGACCTAAAGAGGATTCCATAGGAGTGATTGTAAAATCACCGGATTCGGCTTCTATAAGGATTGTCTTTGAATAAGGTGGAGTGATGTTTCCATCTTTATTTATATAACCAGGAATTGCAAGACAAGAGGTTAACAAAAGACTAGCAAGT
This sequence comes from uncultured Treponema sp., assembly GCA_946532115.1. Classification (GTDB taxonomy): domain Bacteria; phylum Spirochaetota; class Spirochaetia; order Treponematales; family Treponemataceae; genus Treponema_D. Next base: position 234 of record CAMNBC010000256.1, on the reverse strand, counting down.
AAGGCTGCTGCGGATATAATTTTTTTCATTTTGCTCTCCGTTTTTTTATTTATTATGGCACAAAAAGTTTATAAGATAAACCTATATTTTTGGTGCTTTCTTATTTTTTAGTGCTTCAGCTGAAAACCAGACAGTTAAAAATTATTGTTTAAAACCTGTTCGATTTATAGTATAATTTTCTCTTATGAGTGAAGAATACATCATTGAAATGCTTAATATTACTAAGCGTTTCCC
>CAMNBC010000255.1 GCA_946532115.1 uncultured Treponema sp. | reverse complement strand
TGTGCATAAAGCTTACCAAGTTCAACAAGAACGTAACCTTTATATTTTGCGATTTCTTCAGGCTTAAGTTTTTTACCAATCCAGGCCTTTTCAAAAATGTAATTTACATCATCATAAGTTGCAGGAAGATAAAAATCATTTTCGAGGGAATGGTCACTTACAACAGAGCCATTTTCCTTAAAGAAGTCCATACGGCGACCTACAGCGGCAATCATATCTGAAATTGATTTGAACTGTGTACCGTCTGCTTTCTGGAGTCTGGAAATATAGTCAGCATAAAGAGGACTTTCAGCATTGATAATAAAATCCGGGCGGAAGGAAGGACGAACCTTGCAGGCAGCCCAGTCTTCAGAAAGCTTTTTATGCCATTCCAGAGAGTCCAAAGGATCGTCAGTTGTACAAAGCTCCTTTACTCCCATTTTTTCAAGAAGGCCACGAGGTCCAAAGTCCGCTTTTGCAAGAAGGGCATTACACTTATCCCAGACTTCACGAGCATTGGCTTCTGTAACAGGAACATCAATTCCAAAATATCTTTTAAGTTCAAGATGGCTCCAGTGGTAAAGCGGATTTCCGGGACAAAGCTGAAGAGTTCGCACAAACTCCAGGTAACGCTCATAATCCGCCGCAGCTACCTTAGCCGCCCCACCCCGCTCGTCATCAGACTTCACAGAGCCGTCGGCCCGTAAATGCCCCGTAATCAACTCCTCACGAACCCCGGCGGCCCTCATTGCACGCCACTTATAATGGTCGTGATCCAGCCAGGCATTTGCCAGATTACCAAGCCCCGCATTCTCATAAATTTCCTGCGGATTCAAATGATTGTGGAAATCAAAAATCGGCTGGTTCTCTGCATATTTATGATACAAAATCTGTGCAGGCTCACTGCGCAGAATAAAATCTTCGTCTAAAAATGTTTTCATAATAACACCTCGCATACTAGTATATCACAATTAATAAACAATGTCATTGTCGGACTTGATCCTGCGATGTTTGCGAAGCAAACTCGTTTACAATCTGTACAAATCAAGTCTTATACAGATTCCCGCGTCAAGCGCGGAAATGACACAACATAAATCAAAGAATTGATTTTTACTTAAGCATCTCTTTAAGAATGCGCTTGCGGTCATACATCTTTTTATCAGCGCGGTCAAAAACAGAAGTAAAGGTATCGTGATTTTCCGGTTTAAAAATATCAAATCCGCAGGATACTACAACCCGGCCTAATTTCTGGTTTTCTTCTATTCTGTAATTAAAATCCCTTAATAAAAGCTCGCGTTTTGAATAATCTTCACCTTCAAGAAAGGCTACAAATTCATCTCCGCCAATTCGATAAACCGGACTGTGCTTAAATTGAGAACAAATCATAGAGCAGGCACTTTTTATATATTTATCACCCGCTTCATGTCCCTTTGTATCATTAATATCTTTAAGACCGTTCAAATCAAAAACAACAACACAAAATTCTATAATAGAGCCGTCTTCTATGTGTTTATTTACCAGCTGTTCAGCTTCAATATAAGCATGTTTATTTTTTACACCGGTAAGTGGATCTGTATAAGCCATATGACGGGCAGAGCCCAGAGCCTTTGCCTGTTGAATTTCCAGTTCCCGAAGATGCTCTATCTCCTGATGCTGTTCTTCCTTTGCATCTTCGACAACAAAAACATGAAGCAGACAGGTTGTAAGCATACATCCGATTGAATAAAGCGGGAGCAGCGGATACTTGGCCTGACCGACAACGAATACCATCATTAATAAGGAAGAAAACCCAATTACACGATGCCGGGATTTCATTCTGCCTTTTGCTTTAGGAGTAACAATCAGCATATAAACAAAAGTTATAAAAAACAGAATTATCTGAAGGCCCAGATTTAAATATCGGGCATAGTTTACATGGTATCCGCCAGCCTTATCGAACCAGAAACCAATAGGAATAAAGATATTTATGATTAAAATGACAATCTGGAAAATCAAAAAGAACCAGCCGAAGAATAAAAGAATACGCTGAAATCTATTATGACTACTTAGATATATAATTACATAACGGGTCCAGAAATACACAGAAACTGCCATTATCAAAAAATAAAGAACAGTAACGATATAACAAACCTGCAGAATTTTCAGGCTATAAAAAAGCCCCCATGTAGAATCAATAATATAATAAAGTATAACGCTTATAAGATAAGCCCGATACGCAGCATGTACAGGCAGACCAGTTTTTTGAGGGGAAGTGAAAAAAATATCAAAATTGATGATAAATTGAACTGCTAAAGCAATGATACCAATGCTTGAGTAACTCATTCCAATATTATAGCACGGGGTTATTAAATCTGTCATTAAAAAAAAAGAATTCTATGTTTGCGGGCCTACGACGTAAAAAGCACATCGCCAACGGGAATGATGTTGTCGCTGTACTTTTTCCGCCATATGCCCGCAAACACAATAGTTATTTTAATTACATTTACAAACCCCGTGTTATAATATAATCTATTCCTATGAATAAAACTGATTTTGACGATAAAACTGTATACATACTTGACAGCTACGGCTTGATTTTCCGCTGTTATTTTGCGTTTATCAGCCGTCCGCTTACTAATTCGCGCGGTGAAAATGTTTCTGCCCTCTTTGGATTTTTCAGAAACTTCCATTATATACTTCAGCATTACAACCCCGGCTGCATAGTTGCGGCAATGGACAGTAAAACTAAAACCTTCCGCCACGAAATATACGACCAGTACAAGGCAACCCGTCCAAAAACTCCGGAAGACTTACACGCTCAGGTACCCTGGATTTGCGAAGTTCTCGAAACTCTTGGTATCCCTGTTCTCCAGTGTGACGGCTACGAAGCAGATGACATCATAGCAACCGTAGCCCGCAAATGCCGCGAAACAGGCCGCA
>CAMNBC010000254.1 GCA_946532115.1 uncultured Treponema sp. | reverse complement strand
CTTCAGCCGAAATTTCTCCGTTTTCCTTAAAGTCAAAAATCTTATCAGAAAAGTCAACTACAAGAGGAATTGCTTCTGTTTTATGTTTACGAAGAACAGAAATCTTACCGCATTCAAGTTCAGAAGCTGTGTAACCGTTTACATCGCGAAGTGAAACGTGAACATTTTTAATTTCTGCAGTTTCATCGTTTGTAATATAAATTGTTCCCAAAGCATTTTCTTTATAAATTGTATAGAAGATTGGGAACACGTTATCGTCACATTCTGCAGCAGCACTTACACTACCAGATGATTTTTTTGTATCCAGACGATAGGTAACACTAACACCGGCAGAAAGCCCCTGCATAAGAGGGTTGTTCCACCATGAATCATACTGAAAATCCAGCCATGAAGCTGTAAGTCCAACAGAAATCTGCGGATTAATTCGGAAAGCAGCTCCGGCTTCCGCTTTGTACCATGGCTGATAATGCATTGCGCTGTCAGATACCGCCATGCTAAAACCTGCTGAAACTCCGGCATTTAATGAAATTCGAGAAAAAGGATAAGCTGTTGCGCCAAGTTTTAGTCCAACAGGAACAAAGAATACATTTTTTGACTGATCTTCTTTAAGCTCAGATGATGATTTTTTTGGAACTGCATAAAAACCTGCTGTAGTTCCAACATTCATTACATCAAAAAGAGTAATACCTGTATCGAGCATACCACCATATCCCAATACATCATATTTATCTTTCCCACCTGTTAAAAATGGAAAAGTAAGCTCTGGAGTAAGAGAAAATACAAGTTCAATGGCTGCTACACGAAGGCATAAAAATACTAATATTAATATAGAAGAGAATACTTTTTTTGACATTTTATCTAAACTCTCAATCTTTTCTATTATAGCAAATATAATGATTTTTTGCAAATGTTTTTCGATGAAAAATGATTTTTTCAATATATTTAGTGTCATTCCCATATCAAACACGGGAATGACACTATTTTTATTCAGAAATATTACAAAAGAAATTAGCGGCCAAAGAAACTCTTTACTTTCTGCCAGAATGTCTTCTTCTGTTCTGGAGCAGCCTGCTGTGTGCGATTAGCACCAGCATTCTTATTGTATGATTTCTTTTTGTAATCGCCTTTTTTATAGTCGCCCTTCTTGTAAGAGCCCTTATTATTTGCGTTTTTCTTATTACCGCCGTTCTTATAGATGTCTTTTGCGCCCTTAGAAACACTGCCAGAAGCATAAGCTTCTTTGTACATCTTCATGCGCTCTTCGTAAGAAAGACCTGCGAGTTTTGCAGGGTCGATGTAAGGCTTTCTCTCGCGTTTTTCATCACGACCTTTTCCACCCTTCTTGTAAGAATCTTTTTTATAACCATTGTTCTTTTTATCGTTATAAGATTTCTTTTTACCATCCCTAGAACCTGAAACCTCGAACCTTGAACCTCTTGGACGGTTATGAATATCTCCGTCGCGTCCCTTGCGGTAGCCGCCGCGGTTATCATAATCATCATCGCCACGCCAGTTTTCTGTCTTAATGTACATTCCGGCAGACTTGTCTTCTTCCATCTGATCAGGGTAAGCAACAGTGGCAGGAATTGACATTTCAATATAGCGCTCAATTGCAGGGAGATTGTAAACATCCTGTTCTGAACAGAAGGTGTAAGCCTTTCCTGATTTTCCGGCACGGGCTGTACGGCCAATGCGGTGAACATAGTTTTCAGCTTCTACCGGGAGATCGTAGTTGATTACCATTGCAAGGTCATCAACATCAATACCGCGGGCAGCAACATCAGTTGCAACAAGGATTTTGATTTCGCCGGCCTTAAACTTTTTGAGGATTGCAAGACGCTTGCTCTGTGGCAAGTCACCAATCATAAACTCTGCCTGAATCTCGTTGATTACAAGACGTTTTGCAATAACTTCGCAGGAACGTTTTGTGTTACAGAAGATGATTGCTGATTCCGGATTTTCGTGCTTAAGGATTCCAACGAGAAGCTTCATTTTTTCATCAGATGAAACATGGAGAAGCTCCTGCTGAATCTCGCTTACAGTAATATTTTCTGCTTCAATTGTGATTTCAACAGGGTCACGTGTATATTCCCAGGCAAGGTTCTTAACATAAGTATTAAGAGTTGCAGAGAAAAGCATTGTCTGGCGTGTTTCTGCTTCAGGAAGCTTTTTCAAAATCTTGCGGAGATCATCGTAAAATCCCATATCAAACATGCGGTCTGCTTCATCAATTACGCAGAAGTGAGCATTGCTCAGGTCAAGGTTTCCGCCTTCATTCAAGTCGATTACACGGCCAGGAGTACCAATAACAATGTCTACACCCTTCTTCAGAGCCGCAATCTGCTTTTCGTAACCAACACCACCATAAACTGAGAAAGCCTTAAGTCCGCTTGTTCCAACAAGAACCTTAGCTTCTTCTTCAATCTGAACAGCAAGCTCACGAGTAGGAGCAAGAATCAAACATTTTTTGCCTGCATTTTCAGCCTTAATCATCTCGCCGATAACTGCAGCGAGATACGCACAAGTTTTTCCAGTTCCAGTCTGAGACTGAACATACAAATCCGGGCCCTTTGCCCCTTCTGCTGCCTTAGAAGCCTTAATTACCTGTTCCTGAACCGGTGTACAAGTCACATAACCGGCGGCTTCAATTCCCTTCAAAAGTCTTTCATCAAGACCAAACTCTGTAAAATCCATAAGATTTCCTTTTTCCCGTCATTCCGAACTTAGGGAGCGGCACTGCGTAGCAGGGCAAAAACAGTCCAGTGGACTGTTTTTAGCGAGTCTCCGAGCAGCTATGCTGCGAAGGTTCGGAATCTTTTTTATAGATGCTGAAATAAATTCAGCATGACATTAATCAATATATTTTTACCGCACCGTACACAGACGGCGGGATAAATGCAAATTAAGAGAT
>CAMNBC010000253.1 GCA_946532115.1 uncultured Treponema sp. | reverse complement strand
TTTGACTCCTGATCCATTCATCAAGGAACTTCATCTCTTCTTCTGTGTGAAACCAATGCTCGCCGCCCTTCATTACCGTAAGAGTTGCGCCCTGCTTTTCTGCAAATGCACTCATAGTTTCAATCGAAGTTAGATTGTCCTTTTCGCCATATAAAATCGAAGTCGGAATCTCCCAGTTTAATGGATGCTCCCTCACATAACACAAATATTCCCAGGAGAGTTCTTCTCCAAAATCCGTGTGGATGATTTTTCTCTGCTCAAGTTCCGCCTCGGTCACATTTGCCCACTGCATCATATCGCAAATCAGTTTTTCCATATTCACAAGCGGCGAAATGAAATATGCTTTTTCAATCAGACTGTTCAGATTAGCATTCATACTAAAAAATGCACCGATACTATTGGCAATCAGAATAATGCTTTCGGCATCAGTTTTGAGACCAGCAACTGCCTCGTGGATTTCCTTACCAGTTTCCCATGGAGAAAAAGTCTTGTAATCCAGTCCAATCACTTTATAATCTGGAAAGAGCTTTTCATAATGAGTGCTTTCAGCAGCATTCCCGCCCTTTCCGTGGATGTATAAAACTGTTTTCATTGTTTTGAATTATAGCAGAAAAGCCCTCTCAAAGCACTGAATAAATCCCCGATTAATGCTAAAATGCCCGCGTAAGGAAATTTTATGGAAATCAGCAAAAAAGATATGAAAGTCCTGCTCAAAGCCCAACAGGGAGAACTGGATGCCGTTCTCATGTACAACGCTCTAGCCGAAGTTGCAAAACACCAGAAGGACAAGGACACCTTCCGTCAACTTGCAAAGGAAGAAGGCCACCACGCCTCAGTTTTTCATAAATTGACTCAAACAGAACTTACTCCAAAGCACACAAAAGAAATTCTCCTTCCCCTACTCTACCGCATCTTCCCAAGATGGATTTTATATCCCGCAATCGCACAGGGCGAATATGCTGCCGTAAAAAATTATGCACCGGTAGCCGAAAAGTTCCCCGAAGTTGAAAGCGTAAAAAATGACGAAAAACGTCACGGAGATACGGTGAAAGGTTTATTAAACAAAGAACAGGACTAGAGCATGGTAGAACTAAAACCTCTTGAAGCCTCTGATAAAGAGCAGTTTATAAAAGATAATCAGGAAGCCTTTTACTACGGCGCACTTGAAGAATTCGGGATGCGCGATAATCATTTTGAAGAAGACGAGCAGGACGGCCAGTTTCCGGAAGGCATGTTCAGATTTGAGAAGCGAATTGAATATTAGTAGAATAGGCATTAGGGTGTATCACATCCCGTTTTCAGTGGCATCCGTTTTCAGAAGGTCGTTTAGCCCACAACGGAAGTATCTAATCCCATAGGATGAAAATAATTAGAAAGGAAAAACTTATATATTCAAAAATCTCTTTATATGCTATAATAATGTTGTGGAGGTTCATTATGTCATACGATACAGTTATGGAAAAAGTAAAAGTTTTACCAGAACCATGTCTGGAAGCTGCTTCAAATTATTTAGACTATCTTCTTTATCAGTATGGTCTTAGTAAAATGAATTCTCTTACAGAATCTGAAGAAGTCTTCAATGCAAAAATGCAAAAAGGCTATGATGATGCTATGCAGGGCCGCGTAAAAACAATTGATCAGGCTTTTTCAGATATTAAAAAACGCTTTGCTTAATGGACTTTACAGTACAAATTACTGAGCAGGCCGAAGATGATCTTGCAGACATCTATTCATACATCCTCAGTGAACTTAAATCATCAATCAATGCCGACGCCGTATTAGGAAGATTGTATACAGAAATTAATAATCTTTCCTTTATGGCAGATGGTTATCACCTTTCAGAAGCAGAACCTGAGGCAGCGAGAGAATCTTTTTATCAATCCCGATATAGCGGAAGCCCTTATCTTCTCCGTCGAAAGCATAATATTCACCACCGGCATTGTACTGCATGTAAATCTTAGCCCGCGGATTAATTTCCACAAAGGGAAGGATTCCGCCCGAATGATCATAATGTCCGTGACTCAAAATCACTGTATCAACGGAAGACAAATCTACACAAAGCTTTCTGGCATTGCAAATCACAAGTTCGCTCGGGCTTGAGTCAAAGAGAAGTTTATGATTATCAGTCTCAACATAAAACGAAAGCCCGTGAGCCGCCTCGCAGCCGCTATCACCCAGTTCATTTTCCACAAGATTTATGATTCTCAATTTTTTATCCTTTATACAAACTGATTTTTGTCTTTCTCATCTATTTTTCTTGGCTTTCTTTTCTGGCAATTCAGCATACATACCTTCCAGAAGTTCCTGAATCAGCTCCTTGTCATCAAAACTATCAAATACGTGCATCAAAGTTTTTGAACCTTCATAGGGATAACGTAGTTCGGAATCTGCAAGCAGCCTGTCCGATATTGGCGTTCTCTTCAGAAACAGTTCATCACCGCAAACATCACCTATCAGCTTTCCTTTAAAATATACAAGGTATCCGCCCATCATAGATTTTATGACAATATCGCCTGCTTCAGAAAAACAATCACGGACATATTCATTAAATTCATTCATCCTAATTTTTTCCTTTTCTGCATTATAGCAGAGATTGTTCAACAGAACACTGATTAAATCCTTATTTCGTGATAAAATGCATCTTATGGCAAGTATTCTGATAAAAGACACAACCCGCGAACAGCGTGAACAGATTATCCGCGAATCACTGGGCGACGATTATGATGTAGGCTGTGGTTATGAATCCACCGGAATCAATTATCAGCTCTATATTGACGGAGTAAAAGAACTTCGCGAACTGAACATGGAAGCCAACTGCGGCTTTGAAGTAGCACACCCGGAAGAAAGAAAATCCGGCTGCAATATGATTTAAGGAAAGGACAGACAAATGGTAAAACACATAATTTTATGGACATTAAAAGAAATGAGCG
>CAMNBC010000252.1 GCA_946532115.1 uncultured Treponema sp. | reverse complement strand
CTGTACATAACCTCAAGATACCTGTCGTAGTTTTCAGCTACGTCTTTGTAATCGTGTAGATCCATCTAAAACCTCCTTTTTATATTTTGCTGCGGGCCCTGCGAGCAAAAAAAAGCCACTTACCCGAAGGCAAGTGGCCGATTTTCCAGATTAAAAATTGTTCAATCTAACGAACTATCGCACTTGGTACCCCGGACATACGCTAATCTTGCCATCATCATAATTGGTGGTTGTAGTAAGAGAACGTGTATCTGGAGTCACAAAATTGAACATCACAACTAGAAAATACAGAAAAAGTTTAATTACGTCAAGTCTGTCTTTTTTTCCGTTCCACGACTGTCATCTTTTTCTTTTCCACGAAGCGTAGGTTGTATCCGACACTTTGCTGTGATAATCTGAAAGCACAAAATAACCTGTTGGCCAGCAGTTTTTTTAGGAGATTTTTATGGACAACTATGTAACCGGAGCTGTTATCAAAAGGCTCCGCGAAAACAAGAAGATGACTCAGGATCAACTTGCCCAGAAGATTTATGTAACAAGCAAGGCCGTAAGTAAATGGGAAACAGGGAAGGGCTTTCCGGATATCGGCTTACTGGAATCACTGGGAAAAGCACTGGATGTTTCTGTAATAGAGCTTCTTTCCGGCGAGGATATCACAAACCTTAATAAAGCCTGCAATATGTCAAAGGGAAAGTTTTATGTCTGCCCGATTTGCGGAAATGTGATTCAAACCACAGGAGAAGCTGTTATCTCCTGCTGCGGAATTACTTTGCCACCTCTGGAAGCTGAAACCCCGGACAATTCCGACGTCGAACACGCTCTGAATGTTGAAATTGTAGAAGATGAATACTATGTAACTATGAATCATCCTATGACAAAGGAGCATTATATTTCATTTCTTGCGGCAATTTCAGATGATAGAATGCAACTGGTAAAACTCTATCCGGAAGGAGATGCTCAGGCCCGCTTTAAAATTAGCCGGGTAAGAAAGCTTTTTGCTTACTGTAACCGGCACGGGCTTTTTGAAGTGGAAAGAAAAGAACTAAAAAAATCCAATTAAATCATAATTCATAGTTGAAAAGTTTAATATTTTCAACTATGATAATTATATTATGTGGAAGACACCAGTTTTATGGACAGCAAGAGGAGCCTATACTACCGTTCGTTAGGGGTAGTGGGTCTTTTTCAAAAAACTGCAGTCTTTAACCATTCTGCCTATCTGAAATAAAATCCATACATTTTTAATGCCCCACAGTTTTACGACACGTAGTGTCTCATAAATTCAATTACGGACGGCATAAAATGTTCAACATAAATAAACAAATTCGAAAATTATATACATCTTCAATTCTGGGAATTCTTTCCCTTTCCGGTGCCTGGGTTGCAATTCTTGCTTCCCGTGGCTTAAGTCTAGCGCAGTTTGGCTTTACGGAAACTGTTTTTCATATTGTAAGTCTGCTTTTTGAAATTCCTTCAGGAGCTCTGGCAGATGTTATTGGCCGGAAGAAAACACTTGTTCTTTCCGTCATCATGCGAATCATTTCTAATGCAATTATGGTTGCTTCAAATAATTTTACAATGGTCTGTATTTCAATAGGCTTTTGTGCCCTCAACTATAATTTTGCTTCTGGATCTGATGATGCCCTGGCTTATGATTCTATGAAATCAGTTGGGAAAGAAGATTACTTTGAGAAGTACGCTTCCAATCAGCTGATTATCTATCGTGTTTGCGAAGGCCTTTCAACACTTGCAGCAGGTCTCTCACTCGCGCTTGGTTATAAGATTTCTTATCTCGTCAGCATTGGTTTTGCTATACCACAGTTTGTAGTAACCTGCAGTCTTACAGAAATCAGAGTTGGCGAAGTTTCTCCGCATTGTTCTATTTTTGCAGAAATAAAAAACGTATTTGCAGAAAGTTTCCGCTTCCTTAAAGTTGAAACAAAGGCAGTTATTCTTATGTTCACAAATTCTCTGGTTGGCGCCTTTGATGTTCTTCTCTTGTTTTTCTTACAGGCAAAGCTTCCCGAAGCAGGCATTCCAAAGTGGGCATTAGGGCTTGCGCTTCTGATTATGCAGACGGGTGGTGTGCTTGGAGCAAGAATTATTCTGCATGCAAAGAAGGTAAGATACAGAACAATTTTTGTAATTGCAACGCTTGTGGTACTTGGAGGAATTGCGATTGAGCATTCAGGGCTTTATGTGCTTATGACGCTCGGTGGTTTTCTTACGGCTCTTGCTGATGACGCCCTGCAGGTTCGCACAAACACCATGCTGCAGGACATGTTCCCGTCTGAGCAAAGAGCAACACTTATCTCAATTGAGTCTTTTACTTTCTCTGTGATAATGATTGTTCTTTCACCGCTGGCAGGAATCTTCTTTGAGTGGTGGTAAGCTGATTTTGCAGGATGATTTTTAAGCAATCATTTTTCTTGCCTGAAGAATGATTGCGTCGCCAGGGAAGAGCTTTTCGAACCTGGCGACAGCCTTCTGCAAAATCTCTTTTTCCTGAGCAGCAAGAATGCATTCACAGAAACCTTTTTCGCGTTCCTGTTTTGCGGCAAAGTCGTTGGTCTGATTCAAGAGACGGACTCCTTCAAGAGATAGAATTTCTTTCATCTTATTTTCAGACATCAAAGGAAGCTTCAAACTCATAACATAAGGAGCGGGCTGAGGCAGTGGCTTTTTTTCTACGCAGGCCCTGTAGATCATTTCAAATACAGAAAAACCACAGGCAGTCGCATAAGTAAAAGTCATGCCACTGAGTCTTGGATTTATCTCTATGATATGCCAGTCACCTTTATCATCCAGAATCAAATCAACCTGAGCAGCCCCGCAAAGTCCAAGGTCTTCAGCAAGCCTAAGCATCATTTCCCGCAAATCCTCAGGCAGCTGGCAAGGCCCATATTTTACACTCTGCTTTGGACTTGTAATTCC
>CAMNBC010000251.1 GCA_946532115.1 uncultured Treponema sp. | reverse complement strand
CCTCTTCCAGTTCAAATGGGAATCCCATAAAGAACTGACGAATCATAAAGATGTAGAGACCATTCTTCAACCCCATACAACCAAGACACATCATTATATATGGAAGCATTGAACCTCGAAGGTTAATTGTCTTTCCAAACAAATTAAAGTATCGGAAATGAAGGAAGAGTGATGTAGAAATAGTCTGTGGAGGAATTACGATTACAAGAATAACACAGAAGAACCAGAATCGCTTTAATGGGAAATTAAAACGAGAAAAACCATAACCTACAAGACTACATACACATACTTGAACTACAGACACAAGGATTGATACCCACAAGGTATTAAACATTGTTGTTTTATAATTCAAAAGCATTGCTGCAATTTTCCAGTTGCTTACAGAAAAGTGCTTTGGAACAAGAATAATTGTTGTATCATACAAGTCTCGTTCAGCCATAAATCCCAACGCCATTTTATTGAGGAGCGGCTGAATAATCATAAAACACATTCCAAACAAAAGAATTCCGCGGAAAATCGAAATTGCATACTTCTTGATTGTTTCTGTAAGAAGTATACCATTTGATGCCTCGTTTCTTTCCCAGAATGAACGTTTATCTAGAGCTGTTGCTGTAGAAGGCTTTTTAACATTCTTTTCTTTTTTAGTCATAATTGTATACCACCTTTGAAATAATCAATGAGCTTAATCCAATGAATAACATACAAACAATAAAGTAAATCCAAGCCATAGCTGAACTGAAGCCATAGTTCAAAAGCTCTGTCATCTGTACGTTAATTTTATCCATAATCTGATTATCACTCTTCATAAAGAAGTCAATGATTGTATAAATCCAGCATACGAGCATAAGTGGGCTTACCATTGGTACTGTAATTTTCCAAAGGGTTTCCCATGCTGTACAACCTTCCATATGTGCTGCTTCGTACATACCTGGACTGATTGTCTGCAAACCAGAAAGGAAAATGATAATCTGGATACCAGAAGCCATTGCAACATCATAGATAGAATCGATAATCTCAAAAACCTTTTCAAAAACTCTTGAGCTTACGCCACCAACACCATTTGTTCCCGAAACAAGAATATCTTCAAGAACCTGTGTTACAGAGTTTGCATTACCAGCCTCTTCAATCATATTCTGAATCTCAGCCATAAGTGCATTACTTGATTCAAGACCAACCAGTACACCTGAAGAAAGAATAACAGCCAGGAAGAAAATTGAGCGGGCAAGTGTTCTTCCCTTAAATTTTTGATTCAAAAGTAAAGCAACAAAGAAACTAAAAACGATTGTTGCTACCGACTGAAACAACATCTGTGTTATTGATTCAACAAGCATTCTGTTGAACTCTGCATCAACAAGAAAAGCTTTCTTGAAGTTTGCAAAATTATTCCAGTGAATTTCAAATCCCTGATTTGAAATGATAACATCTGAAAGAGCCATTCTCAGAGACTGTCCGAGAGGCTTTATCATAAAGAATATAAAACCAAGAACGAAAGGCAAAATGAACAGATAACCGTAAACTGCCCTCCTTCCCATTAATCCAACCTTTTTCTTCATTTTAGTCCTCCACCTTCATAATGCGATAGTCTCTCTCAGGAATGAATTTTCCTGAAGGTGTTACGTAATTAGCATAACTGAAGTTTACATAAACTACATAACCATTTTCAAAAACTGTCTTTGTAACATTTTCATCAACAATTACATGATCCTTAATAGGACTATTCATTACAGGAGCCATTTTTGAATTATATTCATTGTAGATTTCAACAAACTTATCTTTCCAGGCATCAAATTTACTTGCGTAATATTCTGTATAATTTGTTTCCTGAAGTCTTTCAGATGAAGAATTCATAAATGAGAACTGAAGTCCGGCACCTGCTTCTGCAGATTCAAGAATAAGCTGATCTTTTTCATATGCAAGATTGATTGGAGATCCTGCATAATTTACATATCCGTGAAGTGCAATCTGATAGAAAGGTACAAAAGCATCAATAATGGCATATTTATTTCCATGTAATGGAATATTAGTAATGAAATCTGCACTTCGTACAGTGTAATCATTACCAGCATTAATCATTATGCCAAGATTGTTTTCAGCAGCCTTCTCGAACTGTGCAATCTGCTTTGCAGTTTCTGTAGCACGAGTTGAAAGACGTCTTTCATTAAAGTCAGACGAAAGAAGGTTTCCGTTATCACGGTATGAAACACCATCAAGCTTAAACTTTGAAGCTGTCTTAATAAGACTTTCTGAACTCTTTTCACGAAGTTTTGAATTCAAAAGGAAGTATGAATCTAATGCTTTATCACGTCCATACCATAATGGAGAATATTCGTAAAGCTCACAAAGTTCATCACTTACAAAACGTGCTGCATCACGATATTTATTAAAGCCATTCCAAAGATTTGAACGATATGCGGTCTGTACTGCACCATCAAGATAAAGCTTTGCAGAAGAATTTTCTGTTGATTCAATTAACTTCTTAAATCCAGATTTACCGCCAAGGGCCGGAATAAATCTAACCTTTGTCATAAGCTTTTGTCTGATACTACCATTCACAAAACCAGAAAGCTTATAATTTACGTTCTTAATTCCAAGCTCATCAATATCATTAATAATTTGAGCAGCTTCGCTATAACTTGTCAGTGTGTAAGGCTTAACCTTTGGCATACCGGCAACCTGCTGTACCTTTTCAATAGCACCAACAATTTCAACAGCAAGAGGAACTTCCTTTACGTCTGTCTTTTTTTCACCAGCAAGAAGCTTATTTCTATAAGCTTTAGCCATATCTACATACGAACCACTGTCAACAAAGATAAACGACTGTTCTATGTATTCATCCTGAGGAAGTCCAGCTTCATAAACAAACTGTGAACTCTGGCTACGTGCAGTAACTTCATACTGTTCACGATGAAGCAGCTTATAATCTGCGCGAATGTAGTTATAGCTGCCGAGTTTA
>CAMNBC010000250.1 GCA_946532115.1 uncultured Treponema sp. | reverse complement strand
TATTCTACCTTTCAGGTTAAATCGAATGTGCCTTTTACGGTAATTTCAAATATTGCAGAAAATAAAATTGACCTTCCAGGCGTTTCCTGGGTTTCAAAACCAACTCGTAACTATCAGCATACGGGCTCTATGTCTCATATCGTAGGTTATGTTGGTGATATTAACCAGGATGAAATGACTGTTCTTTATAATCAGGGATACAAAAAAACAAGTATCGTTGGTAAAACCGGAATTGAAAAACAATACGATTCTCTGCTTCAGGGTAAAGAAGGCCGCGAAATGTCTACTGTTGATGTACACGGTCGAATCATTTCTGATACTCCGATTGTTGAACCTCCGGAAATGGGAAAAAGCCTGGTACTTACAATCGACAGTGATATTCAAAAACTTGTTGAAGAGGCTCTAGGGAACCGCGTTGGTGCTTCTGTTGTTTTAAAACCTGCCACTGGTGAAGTTCTGGCTATGGTTTCTTATCCGTATTATGATTCAAACATTTTCAGCTCGGATGATGCTGGTAAAGAATATGCTAAGCTTGTAAATGACTCGTCAAAGCCGCTTTTGAATCGTGCCGTTCAGGTATCTTATCCTCCGGCATCTACCTTCAAAATCATTATGTCTGCCGCCATGCTTCAGGAAAATGCCTTTCCTGCAAGTAAGGCAATTGAATGTAAGGGTGTAATGATTTATGGTGGCCGCCGTTTCCACTGTCACGTTCATGAACCTGGTCACGGTTGGCTTGATTTGAAAAATGCTATGGCTCAATCCTGCGACGTATACTACTGGACTGTTGGCCGCGATTATCTTGGTATTGAAAAAATTGCTTCTTATGCCCGTGAGTTTGGTTTTGGTAAGAGTGCCCAAATTGATTTACCAAGCCAGGTTGCAGGTCTTGTTCCTACTGCTGAATGGAAGGAAAAGAAGTATCACGAAAAATGGCTTGGTGGTGATACAATGTCGTGTTCAATCGGACAGGGCTATATGGAGGCAACTCCATTACAGCTTGCCAATATGGTAGCAATGGTTTCCAATGAAGGTGTTATTTATAAACCTCATCTTTTAAAAGAAGTTCGTGATCCAGTAACTGGAGAAGTAATTCAGGATGTAAAACCTCAGGTACTCACAGAATCTACAATTGATAAAGAGGTCTGGAAGCAGATTCAGGAAGCAATGCGCTATACTGTTACGGACGGTACACCACAATATCCTATGCATAATAAAATCGTTCAGATTGCCTGTAAAACCGGTACTGCCGAAGTTGAACCATACAGCAGCCGTAAAGAAAATCAGAGCTGGCACTCATGGCTTGTAGCTTATGCTCCTTATGATGCACCTCCGGAAGACCGGGTTTGTGTTGCAACAATTGTCGAAGCCTGCAATACCTGGGAATGGTGGGCTCCTTATGCAACCAATATAATAATTCAGGGAATTTTTGCAAATCAAACTTGTGCAGAAGCAACAAAGGCTCTTGGTTTTGAATATCTTACAAAGAGTCGTGGAAGACAGGAATAGGAGAGGGAATGAAAAATAAATTTTTTGCCATGTTTGATTATCTTCTGATTCTTGTTGTGCTTACTCTTGTTGCACTTGGAGTAATGTTCATTTATTCTTCAAGCATAAATTCAGAAGGTGTTCGTGTAACTAATGAATATATAAAACAGATTATCTGGGCATCAATTGGTTTTGTAATTATGATTGGCGTTACAGCCTATGATTACCGAAGACTGGAATCTCTTTCTGTTTATGCATTTATTGGGATGCTTTTGCTTCTTGTTTATACACGTCTTTTTGGTCGTTATGTAAATGGTGCTAAAAGCTGGCTGGGAATTGGTGAGTTTGGTATTCAGCCTTCGGAATTTGGTAAGGTATTTTACATTTTGTTTCTTGCAAAAGTTTTAGATGATACTGCCAATGAAAATCAACTCCGACGCTTTTTCCTTGCAACTGGTGTACTTCTCCTTCCAATGGGCTTAATTCTTCTACAGCCTGACCTTGGTACTGCGAGTGTATATCTGCCTATTTACTTTGTAATGTGTTTCATTGCAGGTGTTCCTTTACGTTATATTGGATACGTTTTACTGTTTGGTGTATTTACAATTTTCTTTGCAATTCTCCCTGTATGGAATTCTGAAATTGCTACAACTCCACTTGCCGTTATTTCAATTTTAACTAATATGCGTCTGCGAATGATTTTGATATTCGCCTTTCTGATTATTACGCTTTTAGGTTATGTAATCCGCCGATATTTGCATGGGCCTCGTTATATCCATTGGATTATATATTTTACTTCAATCATAGCTCTTTCTCTGATTTTTTCTTATATACTTGGAAAAGTTCTTAAGGAATATCAGATTAAGCGACTCATCATCTTTATGAATCCTAATAAGGATCCTCTTGGAGCCGGCTGGAATATCATTCAATCTAAAGTTGCCATTGGTGCCGGTGGTGTAGTAGGTCAGGGCTATCTGATGGGTACTCAGAGTCATTACCGCTTTTTGCCTCAGCAGAGTACAGACTTTATTTTCAGTATTTTATCTGAAGAGTTTGGATTTCTTGGCGGTATGCTTGTTTATTCCCTTTATTTTATAATTTTATTAAAAATTCTGTATATTATTCGAAAATGTGTAAACCGGTATGGTTCATACATATGTTCTGGAATCCTTGGAATGTTCAGTTTCCATTTCTTTATTAATGTTGGAATGGTTATGGGAATAATGCCGATTACCGGTATTCCGCTTTTATTCCTCTCTTATGGCGGTTCTTCACTTCTTACGGCTATGACCTGTATTGGTCTGATAATGAATGTAAATTATCGCAAGGCAGAATTAAAATAATCCTAAAAGAGGGGCTGTCCAAAAAGTATACTTCCTAGTGTCATTCCGAACTTGTTTCGGAATCTATAGAACTAGATGTAGTTTAGATGCTGAAACAAGTTCAGCATGACAATACTTTTTGGACAGCCCCGTCTTTTT
>CAMNBC010000249.1 GCA_946532115.1 uncultured Treponema sp. | reverse complement strand
ACCAGCGACCTCAACGTCCCGAACGTCGCGCGCTACCAACTGCGCTATTGCCCGTAAATAAAAATATCAGAACTTGTAGAATGTCGCTGGAAGCGACCTCAGCGTCCCGAACTGGATAATAGCAAATCCGTTAAAAACAAATGCGAAAACTTGGAGCATTTGTTTAGGATTTACCTTCGAGCATCGCGCTACCAACTGCGCTATTGCCCGTTGCCTGCTTGTGCAAGCTGTAAAATAAAAAAACCTTCCGACTTGCGGAAGGTTTAGCGCGAGCGGCGGGGCTCGAACCCGCGATCTCCGGCGTGACAGGCCAGCGCGATAACCAGCTTCGCTACGCCCGCGTGATGTTTGTTATATTACACGAAACGGTTGTTTGTGTCAATAACTAAAATCACTTTTTTTCAAAAAAAATTAATTTTTTTTATTTTTTTTGATTCGCAATTTTACGCAAAATATTGCGGATACTTTTTCTTGATTTCATCTTCCTGTGTAAGTTTACGTGAAAGATGTTTGTCCAATGCTTTTTTTGCTGCATCGCAGTCTCTGTTTTTAATTGCTTCCAGAATTTCCTTGTGTTCTTTAATGATTCTTTCCGGATTAGAAGAGTGCAGGTGAAGCTCTCGGATTCTGTCATTATGAATACTCATAAGTTTTACCATATAATGGCACTGCATTTTGTTTGTAATTTTATACATCATTTCATGAAATGCATCGTCGAGTTCCATGATTTTATCGAGGTTGTTTTTTTCATAATAGAATTGCTGAAGGGTTACGTTTTCTTCAAGATCCTGAATGTCTTTCTCTGTTGCCTGTTTACATGCCATCTGTGTGATTGCAGATTCAATGGTTGCACGAACGAATACGGCTTCATCAACCAGGGCCATATCAATAAGACTTACGTGGCTCCCTCTCTGTGGCAGGATTTCAATTATTTTTGTAGAAGAAAGTTCCTGCATAGCTTCATGTACTGGTGTTCGTGAAAGATCAAGCTCGTTTGCAATATCCTGTTCACTAATCATGCTGCCTGGTGCAAGTTCAAGGTTTACAATGTTTTCCCTTATAACACGCAGTGCATATTCACGGTTTGTTTCTTTTCCTAATTTTTCAATATTTTTCATATCAATCCTACCATAATAAACTGCAATTTAACTATCGTCAATAATACTTTTTTCTTATGATTTTTCAAATTTTTACTTGACTTTTGTTCAATTTGCTTTATCATACTAAATGTACAAGCGTACTAGTATGCAAGTAAGTTTGTTTCTAAATTATAGCATACAATCTTAAAAACAGGTAATAAAATGTTCAAGAAAACACAAAAAAATCAGGTTACTGAATTGAATTCTGCTGTAAAAACACAGAATTTTAAGAAGTATTTTCGCAAGTATTGGCAGTTCTATTTGCTGCTTTTGATTCCTATCCTATATTACATAGTTTTCCGCTATGTACCAATGGCAGGAAACATTATTGCATTCCGTCGTTATAGGGCTGGTGGAAGCCTTTTTGGACAGAAGTGGAGTGGATTAAAATATTTTAAGCAGTTTATTGGTGATAAAACCTTCTGGCGCGCATTTAGAAATACCCTTATTCTTAATATTTCGTATCTTGCGGTAAGATTCCCTCTCACATTGATTTTTGCACTTCTTTTGAATGAAATCAAAGCATTGTGGTGGAAGAAATTTGTTCAGACTGTTTCTTATCTCCCACACTTTATTTCTATGGTAATTGTAACAGGTATGATTCGTGAACTTGTTTCTACAAGTGGTCCTTTGAATCAGATGATTGCACATTTTGGCGGAGATAAAATTTCTTTTATTGCGTTCCCTCAGTATTTTAATCCGATTTTCGTAATTTCTGGTGTATGGCAGGCTTTAGGATGGGGGACAATCCTCTATCTTGCTGCAATTGCGGGAATTAATCCTTCTTTGTATGAAGCTGCTGAAGTAGATGGTGCAAATCATTTTCAGCGTGTATGGCATGTAACAATTCCTTGCATTCTTCCTACAATTACAACACTGCTTATTCTTGATATTGGTGGTCTTGTTGGTTCTGGTGGTGCGTTTGAAAAGGTATTCCTTTTGTATAACCCTATGACATATGAGACTGCAGATATTATTTCAACCTTCGTATTCCGAATGGGTCTTGGTTCGGGTAACTACAGTTATGCAACTGCTGTAGGTTTATTTGAAGCTTTATTGAATCTTACTTTGCTTACTATTGCAAATAAGGTTTCTAAGAAAGTTTCCGGCTCAGGATTGTGGTAAGGATAAGGAGGAATAGAAATATGGCTGAGACAACTGGCGTAAAAGTAAGAGAGACAACAGGCTATCTTGTATTCAAATGGTTTAATACCATAATTATGATTCTGGTATGTGCAGTAACCCTTTATCCATTTTTGTATCTTGTAGCACAGTCTTTTTCTTCAGAAGAAGCAATTACTTTGGGAAAAGTAAACCTTTGGCCAATCGGATTCAATGTACAGACTTATAAGTCCGTACTTGCTAAGGGTGAATTCATGCATGCTTATAAGAATACTGTGGTTTATTCTGTAATAGGAACAATCCTTTCTCTTGTGTTCAGCTGCTGTATGGCTTATCCTCTTTCTAAGAAGGAACTTAAAGGTTATAAGATTCTTACAAAGTTTGTAATTTTTACAATGTATTTTGGTGGTGGTTTGATTCCTAACTACGTTCTTATGATGAGATTACATCTTATCAATCATGTTGCAGGTTTTATCATTCCGTCATTACTGAGTACATATTACATTATTTTGATGAAATCATTCTTTGCTGAAACTCCGCATGAACTGGAAGAAGCTGGTGAGCTGGATGGTCTTTCCCCAATCGGAATTTTTGTCCGCATAGTTCTTCCACTTTCTATGCCGATTATTGCAACAATGATTTTGTTCAACGCTGTAGGTTACTGGAACAACTGGTACAATGCATTCCTTTATCTTGATAAAAAAGAAATGTGGCCGGTTGCTTA
>CAMNBC010000248.1 GCA_946532115.1 uncultured Treponema sp. | reverse complement strand
GTCTTCCAGGAAGCCTGCATATAATTCCATTTGAGATTTTTATAAACCGCGTAAGCTTTTACCCAGCTGTTGGAACGAATCCACTTAGAAATCTGGTCACCAGCCTCGCCGGTTTTGCCCTCATCAGTAGAATCATAAATCATCTTGAGCAGGGCGTTTTTTCCGTTCAAAATAGCATCGTAGTTGTAGCGCAGGGCATACTTTTGTCCCTTGATAAAATCATCATAAGCCTTTTTGAACTTGGAGTCGCTCTTGTAAAGTGCGTCAAAGCCTGGCACCTCACTCAGCCGGATGTAAATAGGATGCAGGGCAAAAGCCGAAAGCCCGCTGTAAGGAGAAGACTGAGTTCCGGTATCATTCACCGGCAAAAGCTGAATAATAGAAATGCCCGCCGCCTTGCAAAAATCTGCAAAAGGCTTAAGGTCGCCAAACTCACCAATAACCGAATTATCTTTAGTATAAAGGGCACCAAGCGGAACCGCCACGCCCGTCAATCTCTTCTTCATAGCCCGCATATTATAGCACAATTTCTGGAAAAAGAATTAGAAAATAGCAAGAATTTTAAGAAAGGAGGGGAAAGCCTTCCCCTGTCTTCAGCCCGCTCCGCGGTCTTTCGCCACCCCTTCTCCTAAGTGGGCTCCGCCCCCTTAAGAACCCCTGTTTTATCGCGGTACCAATCAAAAAGGTACAACCTGGAATTGCAGTGATAACACTATTATTCAATATTTTACCACATCAACTGCAGACCGTTTTCCTCATATTGCTGGAACTTTTCATCTTTGCTGATTAAAATTAGGTCATTGCGGATTGCCTGCTGAATGAGCATACGGTCGAAAGGATCGTGGTGATTTTCTTTAAGTGGAATCTGGCTGATGCTTACGTAGTCATAGAGTTGAGGATTTAAAATATCAAAGTCATAGTCTTCAGCAATATGTGGTAGATGCAGAGTGTTAATCCTTCCTAAACTTAATTTTCCTGATTGACATTTAATTGCAATTTCCCAGAAACTCATAGAACTTATGAATATTTCATTGTCTTCATCCATGAGCTGTTTAAGAACTTTTTTTGAAAGTTTTTCTGGCTCCATCATAAACCAGATAAAGACATGGGTATCTATTAAAAATTTCATTAGTCACCTCGACTCAAATCGTTCATATCATCAAAGAGCCATTCTGGAGTAATTTCAAAAGATTCGTCTTCCCAATAGGGACCATATTCTTTATATAATCCAGGAATACGCTTCTTTTTAGTTTTTTCTTCAATTTTTGTAAGTTGTGCCACTGGTTTTTTAGCACGGCCATATAGAATCTGGACGCTGTTACCTTTCATAACTTCATCAAGAACTGAGGAAAACTGAGCTTTAAATTCGCCGACTGTCATCTGTTTCATGAGAATAGAATATGATTAACTTGTCAAGTTGTCAAGAAAAGAAATGAAAATTAATTGTATTTGCACAAACCTCTGTAACAGTAGATAATGAAGTAACGACTTCATTCACTTTAACCACTTGTCGTAATAAATTACCACTTGTCTCGGAAAATGTTACAAGCTGTATGCAGTGTAATATACTGCGCGTGTAAGGAGGTAAATAAAAGGTGGTAACACAAATCAAAATTGAAAAATGCGATAAGCCTTACTGCGTAATTCATACGGATGTGGAAACTGACGGCATAAAAGCCATTGCAGAAAAAATCAGCCGTATGGATGAAACTGGTCGTACTGCCATGCTTAACGGCTGGGACGGGGATTATTGCATTCAGGTTAAGCAGAGCGAGATTTTCAGAATCTACAGTATGGATAAAAAAGTCTATATGGAAACTGAAAAAGAAACTTTACTTTTGAAGCTGCGGCTTTATGAGTTTGAAGAGCTTGCGCAGAATTGCGGCTGGACAGAATTCATAAGGATTTCGAATACGGATATTGTAAACTTTTCGAAGGTAACAAAACTTGATATGTCCCTAACTGGAATTGTACGTGTTAATTTTACTAACGGAAAAGATGCAATAGTTTCAAGAAGATATATGAGCAAAATCAAAAACGAGCTGCTTAATTTGAAGCACCGCTAAAGATGTCATCTTGGACTAAAAGATGTCATCCCGAACTTGATTCGGGATCTATAAGGAGATTTATCATGAAAGAATTTATCAAAAGAGCAATTATGGGATTTGTATATGGAGTTTTTATTGGCCAGACAATTTTGATTCTGGAATCACTTGTCGGCGGTAATGGAAATTTTTATCCGGTTTCTGCTTATCTGCTACAACACTCAAGTTCACAGATGGCGGCTGTAATCATACAGTATTTTCTTACAGGAATAATTGGAATAAGTTTTGCTACAACCACCCTGATTTTTGAAATTGACAGCTGGAGTATAACGGCGCAGACAGCCCTGCATTTTGCAATCACTTCTGTTGTGATGTATATTTCAGGCTTTCTCTGCGGCTGGTTTCCTCACACCGTTAGAAGTACAATAATCTGGTTTGTAATATTTATCGTGATTTATCTGATTATGTGGGCAAGTTTTATGCTCTACTTCAAAAAACAGACAAGAAAAATCAACGAGGCTCTGTAAGAAATAGCTTTAATCTTTAAGTACTTCTGTCAGCCAGCCGGTTACGCCGTTTGGAAGTCTTGACTCCATCGGCGTGCCATCGTCAAACATAAGATTACAGTGCATCGCGTTTGTTATGCAGTGCTGGCCCATTTCGAATCCAAAATTGATGGAAGCAATTCCGTGGTCACCGTTGTAAACCCAGTCAGGAGTAAAAATGAAACTCTTTTTCAATTTTTCTAAGCGAGGTAAGACTGGTTTGATTCTTTCTTCGTAGCTGTTAATCTCGTCTCGTTTGCCGAGCGCAAGAAAGAGCCCAATGTTATTCTTTTCAAAAATATACAGATTATTTCCATCTACAATTGCATCGGCGCCAACAGGAATTGCAATATCAAAAAAATCAGGATAGCGCACAGGCATCCTGATGCTCATTGTGCCGCCGCGGGAA
>CAMNBC010000247.1 GCA_946532115.1 uncultured Treponema sp. | reverse complement strand
TTGAGAGATTTAAATGTGTACTTATGGAATATTTCGAAATCTTGATGGGCTCCCGCGGTAAAAGCCTGAAGGCTGCGGGTGAGCCTCAGCGCAGCCTGCGGCTGCTCTGTATTTTATGCCGACCTGGCTTTTTCGTATCGGCTCAATGCAGCCTTCAGTCTTTTCCCGCTCCGCCCATCAAACTTATCGAATATCTGCAATAGTCCCCCCTAATCACTCGAAAGAGATAAAATTATACAAATGCGCAATAGAGCTCCTTGATTCATAATTACTGTTAACAGAGTAAAAAATCTGACGGGCGGAGCGGGAACGGGGAACGAACTGCCTCTTGACGTCTTTGCAGACTTGCATAAAAAGAATCCGAGGATTTTCGGTACGAAAACCGCAGGATTCTTACACAAAAACGGAAAGCGAGCAGGTTCGTTCCACGTTCCCACGGGAGCCCGTCAGATTTTTAAGACCTCTTAAAGTATATTCTTTTATGACAAAAGGAGCGCAATATTGTATAATTTATCTCTATGGCTACAAAGAACTCAGACTATACTGTTATTTATTCGGATGAAGATTTTGTCGTGCTCAACAAGCGCAGCGGCATTTTGATTGCTGCCGACAGATATAATGAAGACGCGCCTCGTCTGGACCTTCTTGCAGAAAAAGAATTCGGAAAATTATATGCCGTTCACCGAATCGATAAGGATACTTCCGGCCTGATTATTTATGCCCGCAATGCCGAAGCTCAGAGAGCCCTTTCAATGCAGTTTGAAAAACGCGAAGTTCACAAAACTTATCATGCCCTCGTATATGGACATCCTCTTTGGGAAACTCTCGAAGTAAAACTTCCTTTGCTCCCGGATGGAGATGCCCGCCACAGAACTGTCGTAAACAAAAAAATCGGAAAACCTTCTTTTACATCTTTCCGACTGATTGGCACCTGCGGACCTTATTCCTGGATTGAAGCCTGTCCAAAAACCGGCCGTACCCATCAGATTCGCGTACACCTTGCGGAAAACGGCTTGAGCATTGTCTGTGACCCGCTTTACAGCGGAAATCAAAAACCAGTCCGTCTCAGCGAAATCAAAAAGAAGTGGAATGGCGATGAATACGAAGAGCGCCCTCTTTTGAGCCGCCTCGCCCTTCACGCTTATAAAATTGAATTTACTCATCCAAAAACGGGCGAAGCAGTAAGTTTTACCGCCCCATATCCAAAAGATATGGAAGCAACAAGAAAGCAGCTGGCTAAGATTTTTGGAGTGGATCCGCTGATATAATAACGCATTCTGAGAGTTTTTATGAAGAAGTTTATTACAATTACGCTTATTCTTTTATCGATATTTTCAAACGCAATTGCAAAAAGTACATTAAAAGAATTGGGATTTATATTTTCAATAAGTCCAACTTATTTCTTTGAAAACGGTGTATTAAATGAGTTTGTTTATACCTATGATAGCAATAATACACTTTATAAAATGAGTGAATTAAATTGGCAAATAAAAAATTCATTTAATACTGGGGCAGCTATAAAATTTGGATGGAAATATATTGTTATTGATTCCGATTTTTCACTTGGAATTTCAGGCAACAGTGGAAATCTTTTTGATTCAGACTGGCTACTTCCTTCTGACCACTCTGTAAAAACAACTTATTCAATAAACAAAAACTATTTAAATACAAATCAAAAATTATCGGTTAGAGTTTCTGGAAAAATTCCTTGTACACCAGAACAAATTAATTCAAAAATATGTATAAATTTATTTCCATATTTCAAATATGATTATTCACTTTATAGCTTTTCCGGATTCGATGGATATGGCTGGTATGGACATCGCGTTTCACCAATTGTAGCTTACACCGATAGTTCTGCTCCTTTTTATAACGACCTGTGCGGAATTGATTATGTCAGAGAACAGACCAATTTTTTTCATGGCATACTTGTTGAATGCAGATTTATAAAAAAGATTTTACTAACCCTTGATTTCGGACTCAGTCTTTTTAATCATGTAGATTCCATAGATACACACTATAACAACAAAAATAAAACTGATGGCACAAATTACCTTGATATAATGCAAGCGTATTTCAATACCTTTACTGTTTCATCATCAATCAAATACAATTTAAAAGAAAATCTCAACATTGGCTTGGGATATAAATATATGAATACTGGAATGACTACCGGATATAACAAGTGTAAATATCTAACTGAAAGACAATACTCCACAAATCAAGAAATTGTTTCAAAATGTTCAGGCGAAACTCATATTGTAAATTTATTTTTTGAATTTATTTTTTAATTACTCTTTTTCACTCTAACTGAAACGATTCTTCGGCCGCTTACATCTTCTGCTGTAAACAGATTGCGGTCTTTTATGAAAACTGTACCAGAAGCCGGAAGATAACCGAACTGTTCGAGCAGCCAGCCTCCAACAGTGTTCATTTCGTCAGATTCCAGAGACAGACCTAGAATTTCATTTGCATCGTCTATCTTCATATCACCAGGAACAATAAAAGTGTTAAGTGAAACTAACTCAACTTTATCTTCCGGAGCGGTATCATCATAAGTATTTTCATCTGTCATATGACCAAAGACAACTTTGAGGATATCTTCCATTGTGATAATTCCGTCGGTCTGCCCCTGTTCATCAAGAACAACTGCAAACTTATGTTCGCTTGTACGGAAGGTTTGTAAGATGTCGAGCACACTCATTGTACCCGGAATAAAAAGGACATCAGACATCTGGCGGCCGGCAAAACCTTCCGAACGGTCGGTAGTTTCAGAACAGAACAATACCTTTTTATAATTCAAAACTCCAACTACATTTTCGCGGTTTCCACTATAAACTGTAAGGGTCGAAAAACCAGAAGTCAAAAACTGATTTATAACTTCATTATAATCAGCCTCTTTTTTAATCATACTTACCTGAGAACGATGTTTCATTACATCATTTACAAGAAGGTCATTAAACTTAATGATTTTATTGAGCAGGCGGCTTTCATCTTTTTCGATTG
>CAMNBC010000246.1 GCA_946532115.1 uncultured Treponema sp. | reverse complement strand
CTAATAGATTTTAGAATTTTTAAATAGTAGGTTCCTTAAGTTGATGATGTTGGGCTCCGCCCTCCTTTAAAACTATTCCCTGACCCCTATTTACTATTCCCTAAATATACTATAATAGAAGAATGAACCATAAGAGTTTTGTTTTTTTTGACTGTGAATGTGCCAATACCTTTGACGGCGTGGGAAAGATTTGTTCGCTTGGTTATGTTATTTGTGATGATGATCTGAATATTATTGAAAGCGAAGATGTTGTTATGAATCCAGAATGTGATTTTGACTGGTATTTGCTATCGGGTAAGGGTGACTGCAAGCTTGCTTATTCTAAGGATTATTTCCGTATCAAGCCGAATTATGAAAGCTATTATAAAGATATAAAAAAACTTTTTACTACCGGTAATCGCTACATTGCGGGCTTTGCGGTAAGCAACGACGTGGGCTTTGTGAATGATGCAAACGAACGTTACGAGCTGCCTTACATTCAGTTCCGTGCTTTTGACCTTGAGCGCTATCTGGAACGCAAATACGAAAAAAAACAGAAGCTTGTTGAGTGGGCTCAGGAATTTGGCGTAAACGTTGCTAAGTATCAGAGTCATAAGTCTGAAGATGATGCAATTATGACAATGTTTTGTCTCAAGGCTGAATGTATGAAAACAGGACAGACTGTTGAAGAGATAATGACTAGTGCCGAAGGAAAGAAGTGCTTTGTTTCCAATGAACAGATTCTTGAGCAGGCTGCCGAGCGTGCCTACCGCCGTGAGATGACGGAGAAAATCAAACGTCTTTATGGCAAGGTTTCTCCTATGCCTCATTTTAAAACTGTGGTGGGGCAGCGTTTTGAACTTGATCACAAAATCCTGCGTGATGTGGATTCTGCATTTGAGCTTGTAAAAAAGATTTATGATAACGGCGGTTCAACCGGTGAGCATTTAACTTCCAGCGGTTATGCGGTTTTTGAAAATGAGCCTCATCCTGAATTAAGAAAGAAGATAGAAAAGCGCGGGCTAAAAATAATGCTGCTTGAGGAACTGGAATCAAAACTCAAGTAATAATATCTCTGATGTTTATGATATCTTGAACGTCTTTAATGTTGGGATACTTGTTACATTAAAAACTCTTTTATAAGCTGCTCAATTTGAAGGGTGCTCAATTGTTCGCTTTGAGTTTCCATTGTGATTATGAGATTGCGACCAGGAAAATAATTATTTTCTGCATACAGGCGGAGCTTGCTTGTAGTTTTCTTTGCATATTCCGGATTATCCATTAGTCCAAAATGTTCCCAGTAAAACTCTTTATGAGTTCGTGTGTTCAGGCAGCAGAAATCCGGGTAAATAGTAACCGGAGCGTTTTTGTGTCCTTTGTTGTAAAGTGTTAATGGAAACTCGTAGCGGTAAGGGATATTGTTGTGTAGAAGACTGTTTGCAATTATAACTTCAGACTTTGAGCGTACCCTTTCTTTGTTTTCTGTAAATAAATCTGGTGCATCATCGGAGAAAGGAAGTCCTTGCCAGGTGATGGAAAGCCAGTTTTCTATAAATTCTTTGTCTGGAAAGGTGACTGGGCTTATAAGATTTTGACGGCTAACTGATAGTTTTTCAAATTGATTTTGTATGGCGTTGCCGTTGTCTGTTTGTGTAAGGTAGTTTTGAAGGCCAGTGATTTCTTTGTTTATGATTTTAAGAATCTTGCAGTTATAATCTTTTTGAGCTAGTTGAACTGCCAGGTCATGATTTTCTTTCTGTATATATTTTCCCTGCTCATTAGACTTTTCCGGTACCAGATAGAATTCCGGGTGTTGATTTCTTTGTGCGATTCGCAGTCGCCCGACGGGAAGATTTTCGTTTTCGTTTTTTAGTGATTCCGCCAGTGTTTTTAGTTTTTCGAGCCTTTTTTGTAAATGAGAAATCGAGATGTTTGGTGATATTACTTCCTTTTGCATTGTAGCTCCTCCTTGGTGTGATTTTTCCAACTAAATGAGTCTTGCGAAGGATTTAGTTGGAAGCCCCCATCGATTTTGTGACTTAAATGAGTATTAGTTCCCCACTAACAGATATTTATACCGCAATTAGTAGGAAAGCTTTTCATTTCAATGGCTAATATTCCCCGACTTTTCCCTACTAAACGATTGGGCTTGTTTTATTGGTAGGTAAATCTTTATATCAAAGAGCTGTCAATGGTGATTTTGACCTACCAAAAGTAACTTTATGCTTGTTCAGTGGGGGAACTTGAAAATTACTTTGCTTTGCCTCCATATTAAAAACTTCTATATATAATATATGTTGAGATGTGCAAAAAAAAGCAAAGTTTAAAAGAAAAAACTTACAGATTTTTTTTTATTTTTTTCTTCCATTGCCATTTTTCTGTCAAATCATTACTATGTAATTATTATTACATAGCTGATTTCCGACTTGCTGTTCCCTCGCGAGAGTGGCGGTGAGCTCGCCCGGATATTCGGGGAAATTGCGGACTTTGGCGAGGTGGCACATTATGATTACTCTTAAATTCGGTGGAACGTCGATGGCTAATGCCCGACGTATTCTTGCTTCTGCGGATATTATTATCAACCGCGCAAAAGAAGACAGACTTAGTGTTGTAGTTAGCGCAGCAGCCGGCGTTTCTAACACTCTTCAGGCTGCAATCGATGCTTGTATTTCCGGTATCTCGGGAACCAATTACGTAAACGACATCCGTAACACTCACAACGAAATCTGTCTTGAACTGCAGTCTAAGCTTCCTGGCTTTGATGCAGAAAAGGTGATGGCTCGCCTTGAGCCTAATTTTATTGAACTCGAAAAACTCCTCGCCGGCTGTGTTTCTTTCGGCGAGTGTCCTGATACTGTACACTGCCGCATTATGGGTATGGGAGAGCTTCTCTCAGCTCCAATTATGGAAAATGTTCTGCTCGCAAAAAAGCAGAGTGTAATCTTCCTGGACAGCCGCAAATTTGTTTTCACAACTGGAAATCAGAAAGAGGGTGAAGCTGATTATTCTGCATGTAATGAAGCCTGCGCTC
>CAMNBC010000245.1 GCA_946532115.1 uncultured Treponema sp. | reverse complement strand
GTTAGAAAGATAAATGAAATCAATGTCATGCCGAACTTATTTCGGCATCTTGTAATAGATTCCGACCTTCGTCGGAATGACAGTGTGATTCGTCGGAATGACGTTAGATTAAAAATCCTGTTTGATTTTTTCAATATCCTTTCCCTTGTCTTTCTCGCGGATTTCTACGCGGCGGATTTTTCCACTAATTGTCTTAGGAAGCTCATCTACAAATTCGTAAATTCGTGGAATTTTATACATTGCTGTATTCTCTTTTGCAAAGGTAGAAATTTCTACTTCCATTTCTTTTAAATCTTTATCCTTATAAGCAGGAACAAGAACAATAGTTGCCTTGACGATCTGACCGCGTTTTGCATCTTCAACACCGGTAACTGCACATTCCATTACAGCAGGGTGTTTCTGCAAAACAGATTCAACCTCAAACGGACTGATTCGGTAACCTGATGATTTAATAATATCATCCTTGCGGCCAACAAACCAGATATAACCGTCATCATCGCGGTAAACATTATCACCAGTATGATAGAAGCCACCATCGAATGCTTCGGCCGTAAGAGAAATATCTTTGTGATAGCCTGTGAGGAGGCCAAAAGGATGGCCCTGACTAACATTGATACAAAGTTCACCTACTTCACCATTTGGAACAGGCTTATCGTTAGGGTTCAGAATTTCAACATCGTAAGCAGGAGATGGACGTCCCATAGAACCAGGTTTTACAGGTGAATCCATAAAATTTCCACAGATTACAGCAGATTCAGACTGACCATAACCTTCGTAAATGCGCTTACCTGTCTGCTCCAGCCACTTGTCGTATACTTCATCATTCAAAGCTTCACCGGCAGTACTAAAGCGCTGACATTTGCTCAAATCATATTTTGAAAGATCCTGACGAACCAGGAAGCGGTAAACTGTTGGTGGAGCACAGAAAGTTGTAAGTCCATACTTAGAAATCAAAGTAAGCATCTTATCCGGCTTGAGCATATTCATATCGTAAACAAACTGTGCAGTACCGCAAATCCACTGACCGTAAATCTTACCCCAGCTGGCCTTAGCCCATCCTGTTTCTGCAATCGTAAGGTGAAGTCCATCATCTACAACACAGTGCCAGTATTTTGCAGTAATGATGTGTCCGATTGGATATGTAAAGTCGTGGAGAACCATTTTTGGATAGCCTGATGTACCAGATGTAAAGTACATGAGCATTGGGTCCGAATTGTGAGTTGCAGCATCTCCTACCGGGCGAGGGAATTCAGGATCTATTTTTTCATATTCTTCGTGGAAGTTTATCCAGCCTTCGCGGTCTGGTCCAACTGTAACAAGATACTGAACAGTTGGAGATTTTTCCATTGCCTTTTCAATTTCTTCCTGAACATGCGGATTATCATAAGAAATAATCATTTTTACATCAGCAGCATTTGTGCGATATTCAATATCAGACTTCAAAAGCTGATCTGAAGCTGCAATTGCAACTGCACCAATTCTGTGAAGAGCAGGAAGCAGGAACCACCATTCATAACGGCGGCGCAGCATAAGCATTACCATATCACCCTTTTTAATTCCTTTAAGAGTGAGCCAGTATGCAGCACGCTTTGATTCGCGTGAAATATCAGCAAAGGTAAAAACCTTAGCTTCTGTTGAATTATCATCTATCCATACAAGAGCTCTTTTATCCGGAGTTTCTCTTGCATAGCGGTCTATAATATCATAAGCAAAGTTAAAATCTTCCGGAGCTGTTAAACGGCAGTTTGCCTTAAGATCCTCATAAGATGTATATTCGCGATAATTCTTTATATATTCATGGGCAAGATTCATGTGCCACCTCTAATTAAAATTATCTCCATTATGACAGATTGAACAGTTTTGTCAATCGGCTTTTATTTACTTACACTTAATTTCTTTAATATTATCAAAGTTCTTTAATTATATTGTAACCAAAAGTAGATTTTGATAATATTATCACATGAGCGAAATGTGTTACCGCTGTTTTAAGCCAAAATCTGCATGCCTTTGTTCTTATACAAAGGAAATTGACCCGGGAATAAAATTTGTTCTTTTGATGCATCAGAAAGAAGCAAAAAGACAGAGAACCGGAACTGGACATATTGCAAAAATCTCTCTTAAAGATTCTGAGATTCTTGTAGGCTTTGAATTTGAACACAACAAAAGATTGCAAGAACTTCTTAATGATCCTCAATATTTTCCTGTAATGATGTATCCGGGTGAAGATGCCTGGACTGCTAAAAAGGAAGGCTTTGGAGAAGCACTTGCAGGTAAAAAGCTTTTAGTTTTGATTCTGGATTCTACATGGTTTTGTGCACGTAAGCTGATTGAACACAATCCGTTCCTGTTAGAATTACCACGGCTTTCTTTTTATGGAGATTACCGTTCCATTTTTACATTTAAGCACGAACCTCGTCCGGAATATATTTCTACTATAGAGTCCTGCTATTATCTGATTAAGGAAATGCAGGAAAACGGGCTTTGCGATAAAAACATTAATCCAGAACCAATGATGGATGCCTTTAAGCAGATGATAAAATTCCAGCTGCAGGCAGAAAACGAACGAATTTTAGGCATAAGACCTAACAGCCACAATTACGATGCGAAGTATAATAAGATTAGAGAGATTCCGGATTTTAAATAAATATCCGTCATGCTGAACTTAGGGAGCGACGGCTTATAGCCGGCAAAATGCTCCAGTGGAGCATTTTGAGCGAGTCTCCGAGCAGCTGTGCTGCGAAGGGGCAGGCATCTATGCAGAGACCCCGAAACAAGTTCGGGGTGACACCGGTGGTTGAAGAGCCCGGAAGGGCGACGTGGCAATCCATTAATTATACGGCTTTGTGCCCTGCGGAACATACTCGCCATTCACTGCGCCCAACATTGCCTTTAGAGAATAATCACAGCGCCAGCTGTATCCAAGCAGAATACTGTCTGCCCACTGAAGCTTTTCTGTAAGAGTTGGTGTCATATTACACAGCACAATAACCCGCTTTCCAGAACCCCTAAAATAATTGGCAA
>CAMNBC010000244.1 GCA_946532115.1 uncultured Treponema sp. | reverse complement strand
CTAAGAGATACAATCAGTCAGAAAAATATCTGCGTCAGGCAATGCAGTATTATTCTGGTGAACCGGAAGTGCATTACCTTGCCGCAATAATTTACACAATGAAGGGAGATTATAAAGATGCAGAAAAGCATGCCCGCATTGCAGTAGAGATTCGCGGCGGATATGAACAGGCATATAATTTACTTGCACAAATAATTTACCTTCAGCATCGTTATGATGAAGTAATAGATCTTTGTGATTTTATCATAAGACGTAACCGCAACAGTGCTGCTGCCTGGTACTTAAAGGGAGTGGCACAGTCAAAACTAGGGAATATAGAAGACGCAATCAATACCTGGGACACAGGCCTTACAGTCAGCCCACAGGACGAGCTCATGCGCATGATGCTCGAACTTTCTGCAAAAAACGAACTTGACCTTGATGACAAACGCCGCGGCGAGTGGGCAAATTACCACTTGAATAACGCGCGCCAGTACGACAGCCGTTATGACAAAGCCGGCAGTACCTATGAATATCAAAGAGCTCTCATTCTGGACCCTTCAAATAGTGCGGCGCGCCTTGCGTATGCAGATATTCTGGAGCTGAATGGTATGCACGAGCTCTACCTTGAGCAGTTGAACTTTGTGAAGGGAAACTCTACATCTGAACTTTCCACACAGCTTAAGGACACGATTGAAGCTTATGAGTCGCTGCTTAATAATACGCTCGCAAAAAGATGGAAGGTAGATGCCTTCTATCTTGATAAAATACGCTGGAACATTGCAGTGTTCTATACTGAAAACACTTCTACTTTCAATCATGCTGACGGCGACCGCCTCACTGCATTGGCTTGCGGCGATGTATTCAGCGGCGTGGCAATTACCTCTGTAAAAACTCAGGTAACTCCGGTTTCCGGCTATGGGGAAGCATTTAAAAATGCCCGTGCAAATAATTATGATTATTTTATCATGGTTTCAATGAGTGAAGGTGAAGATGATTTAAGTCTCAGTGCAACTATGTATTCTGGCCGCACAGGAACAGAAACCTTCAGTGAAAAATATTATGCAACCGGCAACAACCGGTTTTCTACAGTTCTCCGACGTTTCAGAAATTCTGTCCTGGAAAAACTTACAGTCCGCGGAAAAATTTTACAGCGCAACGGAAAAACAGTTTTGATAGACCTTGGCCGTTCAGAAAATATTGTGAAGGATGCCGTATTTAAAATTGTGCGAAAAGGATGTGTAAAAACCGCAGATGCAGGAACTGGACTTTTCTTCCGCGATGATGATGTTGTCGGAATGATTGTCGTAACCGAGGCTGGAGAAGAAGTTTCTGAAGCTGTAATTACAAGTCACGGTTTTTACGACAGAATCAATGAGGGCGATGAACTTGTTCTTGTGAGCATGCCTGAGCAGAACACAGAATCTGGAATGGATACTGTTCCAAATGCAGATGAAAATGGTAATCCTGTTGTGAATAATGAAGTCCGCGGTGATGAACTTGTTGCTGAAATAAAGAAGGCAGTTGAGCGTCCTGCAATTATTGATCTGCTCCGAAAGATTCGTTAAATCCTGTCTAACGAATCTTCCAGCCATTTTTTAGAAAGAGTAGGGAATGCAGCCTGAACTTTTACAAAATTTCTTACTGCTTCCTCATAATTGCGGCTGAAATACTGGGATTCTCCAAGATAAAAATAAGCACGGTTTCTTGTTTCTTCACTGATATTTGTTCCAATCAGCTGATTTAATTTTTCAATTGTTTCCTTGTATTTTTTTGTTACAAATGATGTCTTTAAGATTTCGAAAAGCAGATATTCATCACCACCATCCGGTGAAACTAAATCTTCTTCAAAAATATATGGTGTAAGCAGCGGATTTTTTGAAGTTTTGGAAGATCCGCCTGTAAGACTGCTTATCTGGGTTATAGTCTGTTCAGAAACAAGAGGTTCTGCATCAATTCCATCAATCATATCAATAAAAGGAAGCGGTGTTTTACGGAGAGTTCCGTCTGGATAAACTGTTTCATAATCTTTTTTCTCAGCAGGAGCCTCTGACTGTTTTTTTGCGATAAGATGAACACCTGTTACTGTAGAATTAAATGAAAGAAGTACAACATCGTATGGTCCTTTTACGGTCTGAGAGATGATAGTGTAATAATAATCTCGTAAATCTGAAAGCTGGTCTGTATAACCTGCACGATCAGGAGTGAGGGCAGTTATTGGCTGAATGTTTTTTAACTGCGAAAATGAAGTAATTTGTTCTGTTGTTCTGTATAAAAGATATGATTCAATTTCCGGTTCTGGATTTTTTGGAAGCTGCCACGTAATTCTAACCTTGGTGCCACTTCCGGCTCTGGCCTGAATGTCGCGTACAAGAGGACGATCTGCGAAAACAAAGGCTGCTGCGAGAATCAAAAATAGAGAACAAATTATTTTCTTCATATATATAATAATAGCATGGAATTCAATTTCTGTCCAAATAGTCATGCTGAACTTGTTTCAGCATCTATTAATAGATCCCTGCACCTTCGCAGCATAGCTGCTCGGAGACTCGCTTAAAATGCTCCACTGGAGCATTTTATCGGCTTTCAGCCGTCGCTCCCTAAGTTCGGGATGACATGGCAATGACAAGTTTTGAAATTCATGATATTCTATAATCTATGTTAGAAGAAATTAAATTACCAGTAGAACAGTTGAGAGAAGAAATTATGAATGTTTGGGGGCGTCTTTGACTCTGCTGCAATTGAAAAAGCAATAGCAGAAAAAGAAAAGCTTACAGAAGCCCCTGGTTTTTGGGATGACCACGAAGCCGCCGAAAAGGTGATGAGTCAGATTCGAAAACTCAAAAACCGAATTGAACCCTGGAAAAAAATCTTAGCAGATATGGATGACCTCGAAGCAATGTATGAACTTGCCGCAGAATCAGGCGAGCAGAGTGATGAGGACGAGGTTCGTTCAATGTATGATGCCGCAAAAGCTCAGTTTGATAAATTAAATATTCTGAACCTGCTTTCTGGTGAGGTAGACCAGAACGATGCCTTCCTTACAGTACATGC
>CAMNBC010000243.1 GCA_946532115.1 uncultured Treponema sp. | reverse complement strand
TTAAGGTTCTTGCAAACTATTCTTTTGTTCAGCTTTATACAGAAGATGCACAGACTGCTATTGATAAGCTCAATGGTTATGATTACCGCGGACGCAAGCTTGCAGTAAGTTATAGTCGTCAGAAGTCAGAGGCAGAAGGCGAAACTGCAGAAGAGTCAGCAGAACAGGCTGAATCGCAGACAGACTATTCTGCTGAAGAAGCAGAAATGGCTGCAGAAGACGCTGCCGCTTATGCTGCTGCAGAAAAAGCTGCTGCTGACAAAGAGCCGTTTGGAGTTTAAGTGTCATTGTCGGGCTTGACCCGACAATCTGTAAAAAACAAGAATTGTGCAGATTCCCGTGTCAAGCACGGGAATGACAATGAAGTTGTTAGACAATGGCAATAGGCGTAAATGAAACTTCATGTAATTCATACCGGCCCGTTAAGGGTGAATAGTCTTATCGTTCCAATCGAAAATAATAAATGCTTTGTAGTTGATCCTGCGGCCTGTAGTCTTACAGGTGATGAAAATCTTATTCTTGATTATCTTAAAGCCCACAAATTAGAGTGCGAAGGAATTGTCCTCACTCATTCACATTTTGACCACATTACAGGAATAACTCCGCTTAAGAAGGCTTTTCCGGATGCAAAAATTGCCCTGCACGAAGCAGAACTTTCTGAACTAAATGGAAGTGGTGTGCCTGGTCCAATGAACAATTCTGTATTGCATTTTTTTGGGGCACCGGAATTACTGCAGGTTGTTGGCGCCCAGCCTGCGGCAGACACGTCGCTTAAGGAAGGTATGATAATTTTCGGCTGGAAGGTGCTTCATACGCCGGGACACACACCAGGTTCAATCTGTCTTTATAAAGCCAATGCAGCAGACGATGGGCGTGGAATTTTAATTTCCGGCGACACTCTTTTTGATTACGGCGGTTACGGTCGTACAGATATGTATGGTGGAGATGAAGTAGAAATAAGAAAGAGTCTTGCCCGGCTACAGCGAGAGGTGCCTGCGGGCACGTTAGTGTATCCGGGACACGATAATTTCGGATTTATGATGTAACTATCACACGGGATTCCAAATCTTATATTCAGTAGCCCCGTCGCTTCCCATCTCCATCTTAATAAAAGCAATATCAACAAAAGATTTTTCAACAGTGGCAATGGCAAAGCCTGCAGCCTGACCACCACGAGGTCGTGAACAGCTACCCGGATTTACAATCTTAAAGTTTTTGAAATTATCTTCGCGGGCAACATGAGTGTGACCATAAAAAGCAGTGTTGCATTCACTAACCTGCATTTCTAAGCCCAGAGTTTCTACACCCCAGTCTACGCCCTGGTTGTGTCCGTGTGTAATTAAAATACCACGTCCGTTTACTTTGAGTTCAATCATTTCAGAAAAGTAAAGAGTACCTTTGTCGAGCGGGTAGGATGAAGGGTCACAGTTCCCGTGTACGGCGGCAATCACCGGCGGCACACATTCAGCCAGCTTCTCATCATTCTTTGCCTTATACAATAAAGCCGCTATATCTCCCACGCCGTCGCCGCAAAAAATCAGTGCGTCACATTTAGCACCAAAGCCGCGCACAATATTTTCCATTATCGCGCTTCTACCATGCGAGTCCGAAATCACAAGGAGCCGCGCATGATCCTTTACCGCAAGCGCATCAATTGCTTCCCTTGATCCAATTATATTCTGATGATGCTGTGAAATCTCTATCATAAAATCCTATATAAATGACACACAATGCTGTTTTTCTGTGTCAATGTCAGCTAGTTTAAAACAAAATGGTTAATTGCCTGCAGTCCGCTTTCTGGGTCCATATAGTGATGGAACTGAAATCCCTCGAGCATCTGCTCCATATGCTTCTGTAATTCCTTAGTGCGTGAAGGTGCACCATCAAGCAGCTGAATATATTTAATTGTCTCAACAATAATTTCTGGTGCATTCTGATGAATCTGTCCGTCACTTTCTTCCGGGGCAACTTCTCCTGTAAGTCCTGCTGTCTGACCTTTGTCAACTACAATGTCACAGGTAGATTCAATTCCTAAAACATCATCCTGGGGAAAAAGTGCAACAACAGGGTAAGGAACTTCCATATTCCATTTGTCCTGGTTGCGGGCAAGTGCAATGTGTGTATTTTCCGGTGCACCAAGTAAAACAATACCTGCTAAATCTAAATCATCACTCTGCAAAATTGCTGCAAAATCCGAAGCATAACCGCGGATACCATGTTTAAAATCTTCCGGATATATAATCGGATAAATTAATCCTCCGTCTTCTGCCAGACCAAAATTTTCTGCGAGCACTGCAAGAAGTGAGTCTTTTACTGCTTCGTCATTAAAATCATATCCAAAAAGTACTGCAACTCTTTTATTTGTAAGGTGCCATTTTTTAGTTGTATTCATTAAATCAGAAAGAGCTTTTGTTTCATCGGAGATGTTAGTGGTTAGTTCTATGCTGTCTGCGTCGTAGGTTTTCTTTTTCTGCTGATTTTTACAGCTGCTGATAATTAAAGAAAAAGTCAGCAGCCCTAAAAGAACGGTAGTCTTAATTTTCATTTCCACACCCATGTAATGTCATTGCGAGCCATAAGTGAAGCAATCCATTGTTGATTGTCACGTCGTCCTTAGGACTTCTCACAATGCAAATATTTTACACGATTTTTTTTTTATTGAAAAGAAGGGATGTTTTCGGTATCATAGGAATATGAATGTCATACAGCCCGTTTTAGAACTGATCGGTAGTCTGGGTCTGCTCCTCTATGGAATGAAACTCATGTCCGACGGTATTCAAAAGAGTTCAGGCGAAAAGCTTCAGCGTGCACTTGCGGTTCTTACTGGGAATCGTTTTGCGTCTCTTTTGACAGGTCTTGTTGTTACGATGATTATTCAGTCATCGGGTGCAACTACCGTAATGGTTGTTACCTTCGTTAATTCCGGACTTATGACCCTTGCACAGTCTGTGGGTGTTATTTTCGGTGCTAACATTGGTACTACGATTACAGCATGGATTGTTTCTATTTTTGGATTCAATTTTAAGATTTCTGCCTTTGCCATTCCGGTTTT
>CAMNBC010000242.1 GCA_946532115.1 uncultured Treponema sp. | reverse complement strand
TTACAATCTGTACTTTCGTTGGAATGTACCTGCTTGCAATGATTATCTGGGGCGGTGGATTTTTGAATCCTCAGCAGTTCCTTGATTTGTTCAATAACAATGCATATCTGATTGTAGCAGCTTGTGGTCTTACAATTGTAATGATTACTGGTGGAATTGATATTTCTGTCGGCGGTACAATTGCTCTGATTACTATGACAACTGTTGTTGTTATGGAAGATCATCATGGCGGTATTTTTTCTTCAATTATGATTTCACTTGGAATTGGTCTTGCAATGGGTATTATCCAGGGATACCTTGTTTCTTTCCTTAAGATTCAGCCTTTCATTGTAACCCTTGCCGGTATGTTCTTTACACGCGGTATGACTACAATCGTAAGTAAGGTTCCACGTACTGCAAGCAATGAACTCTTCCTTGCTTTGAAGGATCATTATATTGATATTCCTTTCCTGGGTTCTTATGCAAGAAACGGTACCTGGATTCCGGCATCAATTGAAGTTGGTGTAGTTATTGCACTTCTGGTTGTGCTCCTGCTCTGGGCTATGCTCAAATGGACACGCTTTGGCCGCAACCTCTATGCTGTTGGTGGAAACACAGAATCTGCCCTGATGCTTGGTATTAATGTTCGCAGAACACAGTTCTTTGCATACGTTCTTTGTGGTGTTCTTGCTGGTATTGCAGGCTTCTGTTATCTGCTTCATACAGGTGCCGGAAATGCTTCTAATGCAACTGCTGCTGAAATGCAGGCTATTGCTTCTTCAATTATCGGAGGAACATTGCTAAGCGGTGGTGTAGGAAGTGTTGTAGGAACCTTGTTTGGTGTTATGTCGCTCAAGACAATTACAAACATTGTAGTTGCTTCTGGTTTGCGCGAGCCTTACTGGCAGTCTATTACCACTGGTCTTATGCTGGCATTCTTCATTCTTTTGCAGAGTGTAATCTTAAGTCAGAGAAAGAAAAAATTAGGTAGTATGGCGGGATGATAAAAAAAATGTCATGGGAATGTCCAATAAGTTTACATCTTAGTGTCATTCCGAACTTGTTTCGGAATCTATGGAACTAGATGTAGTGTAGATGCTGAAACAAGTTCAGCATGACGGTTAATGCTCAACACTAAGTTTATATTCACGGGGCGAAAGCCCCGTATTTTTTTTGAAAATATAACTGAAGTAGTGAGGGTCTGAAAAGCCACATTCATAAGCTATGTCATAACCTTTCATATCTGTTTCACGCATAAGACGTTTTGCATTTTCCAAACGAACGTTAGTTAGGTATTCGATAAATGTAGTTTTACATTCCTGAGAAAAAATCGTACTGAAGTGGTTTGGACTCAAAGCTACAGCCTGAGCAACTGTTGTAAGGGTTGTATTCTGGTCTGCATAGTTTTCTTCTATGTAGCGTTTTGCCTTTAGAATTACATCTGCATATTTTCCAGTCATTTTTGAATCGCGGAATTCAAGTGCGAAAATTAAAACTTGTTCAAGAGTTTTTTTAAATCGGGCTTCATCGCTTACTGCATCGTCTATAAACTTGCGCTGAAGAATTTCAGGATTGAGTTCTTTTATATTTCCCCCAAGTTTTTCTACAAGCTTTGAAACTGCAAAAATTAAATCAACAAGAAGATAAGATGCAAACACACTAAACTGGTCCGGGTTCTTTTTAATAAGGCTCATTGATTCTTCAATTATGCCCTGAATGTCTCCCTTTGCAGCATATTTTAGTTTGTCTACAAGAGGGTCTCCTTCCTTTAAGTCCAGAAGAGTATCTGCGTTTGTATTTCCGATTTCTTCACCGGCAAGGTCGTCTGAACTTATGATTCTGTTTTCATTATTATTGCTTGCCTGAAGAATCTTTTTTGCATCTTCATAAGAAGTGTTGAGTTGAGAAAGATGTTCTACTGTTTTTCCCATTGCGGTGAGAACTGTACAGTCTTCGTTTTTGGTCGCAATGTGGCTGATAGTTTCTGCCGCACGGAATGAATTGTCGTCTAATTCTTCCTGTGTGCTGCCTTTGAAAATGCAGACGAGG
This sequence comes from uncultured Treponema sp., assembly GCA_946532115.1. Lineage (GTDB taxonomy): Bacteria > Spirochaetota > Spirochaetia > Treponematales > Treponemataceae > Treponema_D. The sequence continues at coordinate 1,056 of CAMNBC010000242.1, read as the reverse complement.
AGGTTAGAGTGGTGGAAAAAAGACACTGCTTCGTTTATTGCAGTGGAATATGAGTTTAAGAGCGAGCAGGCTTCCTGCTGATTCTGGGTATTGTTAGTGCGGCTCTCGATACGGCTTATTAAAACTTTGTAATAGCGCGAAATGAGGTTGAGTCCCAGCTCTGAACTTTTTTGAATTACGGTGCTCATTTCTTCGGCTCCGTGAACAAGATTATTTAAGAACTCTTTTTTAATCAGGGCTTCACTGGATTTGAGTTCTTCGCGAAGACGCGAGATGTCGGAAAGCTGTTTACGTTCCTTATCAATCTGAACGGCTGTTTTATTTAAGCTTGTAAGAAGTTCCTCCGGTGTAAAAGGTTTTAAAAGATAATCTTCAATTCCTATTGAAATTGCTTTTTTTGCATAGTCAAATTCATCATGTCCGCTTAAGATAATAATTTTAATCCAGGGTTGCGTCTGTTTGATAGCCTGAGCTAACTGTAAGCCATCCATAAAAGGCATTTTAATATCTGTAATCAGAATATCAGGTTTGATTTCGTGAATCATAGAAAGGGCAATTTCACCATCTGTGGCTTCGCCGGCAAACGTAAAGCCGCTTCCTTCCCAGTCAATTTTAGAGCGGATTCCTTCGAGTACAATAGGTTCATCATCAACTGCAAAAACGCTATACATTGCTGCCTCCTGTGTATGGCACATCTATAAAAAGTGGAATTGAAAAATAAATGCGGCTGCCTTTACCGGCTTCTGATTCAATTTTGATTCCTTCGGTCTGTTCACCATAATAAAGTTTTAGTTTTTTATTTACATTGTACAACCCGTATACAGAGTTGAGTTTTTCCGAATCCTGAGCACCAGTGCGAAGTTCATTACGTACTTGTCCAAGCCTCTCTTCTGTAAAACCGGCTCCATTATCTTCTACAGAAAACTGAATTCTTGTACGGGTATCATCTGTATAATGAACAGACACTTTCAGTTCGCCACGACCCCGCTTATTTTTTATTCCGTGATAAATTGCATTTTCAACAAGAGGCTGAAGCACAAGTTTAATAATCTTAAA
>CAMNBC010000241.1 GCA_946532115.1 uncultured Treponema sp. | reverse complement strand
GGACTGTAAGAGACCTTTATCTGGATGCATTTAAGAATCCGGATGTAGAAGAAGCCTGGGTAAAAATTGCCGTTAGCAGTGAAGCCGGCTGTGATTTGACAACCAGCGTAGAATGTGAATGGCTTTGTTTTGCAGTTGAACAGGATGTAGAAAAACTGACAACAGACGGAAAATCAGGGCTTGATACAATCCGAATTAAGATTGACCGCGAAAAGCTTGCTTCAGCAAATGATAAAACAGCCCTTCTTAAGATTGAAGGAAACGATGGCCACGGAGCAAAGATTCTTGTAAAGGTTCATATTGATGCTAACGTGCCTGAGATTCTGAAACAAGTTCAGAATGACGGGGTGAAGAATACCTTTGTTCAGACAACAAATTATGTGAGCATTGAAGCTCCTCATTTTGTTCGTTCAAACGGTTTTGATTTACTTGAAGGTTATGGTAAGACTCTTGGTGCAGTAAAAGCTGCTGCAACAACTGCAAGCTTTGCGCCTGATGCAAAGGATGCTCCATTTGTTGAATATGCATTTGCTTTGACTCCAGAATTTGTTGAAAAGACAGGCGGAGTTATGGCATTTGATTTTTATATTAATCCATCAAATCCGGCATATAAAGATAACAAACTTCAGTTTGTTGCAGAAATAAATGGTGAAAAAATCTTGAAGGATGCAGTTGATCCTGAAAAGTTTGCTGTAGGTGATAATCAATTCCCTTGGGGAAAAGATATTCCTGATAATATCCGCATTGCAACTGTTTATGCAGACTGCCATGCAGGTCTGAATTCAGTAAAACTAAGTCCTGTAACACCAAATATCGTTCTTGAAAAAATCGTGATTCACGAAGCTAATAAGCCAATGCCTGAATCATATCTTGGTGCACCTGAAACATATAGAGTGAAATAGTAACACTTTCAGGAATTCCAGCTGTTATAAATTATGATAGACTTTTGATTAGATAAATAGTAAACTATTTTCTGATTAAAAAATGAATAATAAATAACGGCTGGAGGGTTATTTTATGAAGAAAATTCTTTTTTGCATTCTTTTTGCATTAATTTTGTTGCCATCTACATTCGCGAGAACCGAATATTATGATTTAGAAGATGATGAGCCGGAAAAAATTTTTGGATTTACAGGCGGTTTACGTCTTTCGATTCTTGGACTTGAGCCAGTTGTTGGTATAAATTTCAGTAATCTGGAAGTTGAAGCAGGTTGTTCAATCAGTACTGGTCTTGATGGTAAAGATTTTGGAGTTGCGCCTTCTCTTTCTGTCGGATATTGTACTAATCCATTTGGAAAGGGTTCTTGTTCTACAGTAGGTCTTGAATATTATTTTATGAGCCCTTCTTATACGCGTCTCTTAAACAATTACTTTAGTTCCAGTTCAGATCCGGCATTTTCGGTCCATGCTGCATCCTTGTATTATAAAGGATCCGTTCATTTTACCCGTAATTTTGGTTTGAATTGGAGAGTCAGGCTTCCTCTTTTTATAGGTGGAAATGGCGAATACTATAATATTACAAATATTGCTGGTGCTGGTGTTTGTTGTCTATCAGGAATTGCAACCGTATCTGTTGGTGTAAGCTTTATGTTCTGATATAACTGACAGTTATATTTTTTTTCTTGTAACTCTATCGGTTTTTTATTATTTTATAGGTATGAGCAACTATTACGAAATTCTTGGTGTTCCCAAAACAGCTACTGCAGATGAAATAAAAAAAGCATATAGAACTCTTGCTTTTAAATATCATCCGGACAGAAATCCTGGAAATACCGAAGCTGAAGAAAAATTTAAACAGATAAGCGCCGCATATGATGTGCTTAGTGATGAGTCAAAACGACGCCAGTATGATATGGGCTATTCATCTGATAGTTACTCAAGTACCACAGCTGGAAATCAGCAGTATCAGCGACAGTATCAGTATACTTATTCAAATCCGTTTGGGGAAGATAATTTCTGGGAATGGTTTAATAGTGCACAGTTCCGTTCAAGAAACCAGCAGGCTCAGAATACAAATAATTATTATAACCAGTATGATTATTCAAACAGTGGTGATAGAGAGCCTTTAAGCAAAAGAGATAATCTTTCAATGCTTTTCCTGAAAGCATTACAAACCTTTGTAGGTTTTACCTTCTTTAGATTCTCATGGATTATAATTCCATTCGGCCCAATAATTTGCATTGGTGTAATTGTGAATGGTATAAGCGGTGTAATAAAGTCATTGAAGGGATTGTTCAGTTCATCCAGAAAAATATAATTTTCAGTTTAAACGAAGGTATATATTTAATCACTTATATTGAAAATCTGATGGGCGGAGCAGTGAAACGACCTCGCGAAGCGAGTCGTTTCACAGCGGGAGCTCATCAGATTTTAAGAACTAGATCATTCCGATATAGTACTTCTTCTTTCCTCTACGGAAAATTATAATTTTACCTTCCAGTGCCATATCTTTAGAGATTACTTTCTGTTCATCATTCACAGTTTCACCATTAATAGAAATAGCGTTGTTTTTAATGAACTCACGTGCTTCACGCTTAGAGCTTGCCATACCGTTGTTTACGAGTACATCAACTAAAGGAAGTTCTTCTGTAAACTTAAAGTTTGGAACACCCTTAAGACCCATGAGAATATCATTTACAGAAAGACCTTTGAATTCACCCTTAAAGAGTTTTTCAGAAACCGTAACAGCATTATCTGCTTCTTCTTTTCCGTGGAGGTCTTTAACAACTTCCCAGGCAAGAGTTTTCTGGGCAATACGGGTTTCTGGTGCGGCCTGCTGCTGAGCGTAAACATCTTCAATCTGTTCCTTTGAAAGGAATGTAAATACCTTGAGGTAATCAAGAACCAGGTTATCATCTGCATTGATAAGGTACTGGTAGATTGCGTATGGAGAGGTTTTGTCTTTGTTGAGCCAGAGAGCGTTTCCTTCTGATTTACCGAATTTCTTTCCAGTTGCGTCCAGAATTAATGGCATTGTGAAGGCATAAGCCTGTCCGTCCAGCATTTTGCGGATAAGATCTACACCAGTTGTGATGTTTCCCCACTGGTCACTTCCTGCTACCTGCATGATACATTTTTTATCCTGGAAGAGGTGAACAAAGTCAAAGCCCTGAA
>CAMNBC010000240.1 GCA_946532115.1 uncultured Treponema sp. | reverse complement strand
ATGAAGGAATTATGGCCGCTGCCTATATCTGTGGTGTAAATCACCTTTATGCAGTTGGTGGTTCTCAGGCTATCGGAGCTATGGCATATGGTACTGAAAGTGTTCCTAAGGTAGATGTAATTGTTGGGCCTGGAAATAAATTTGTTGCTTCTGCTAAAAAGGCTGTTTACGGTGTTGTTGGAATTGATATGATTGCCGGCCCAACAGAGGTTATGATTATAGCTGATAAGTCTGCAAATCCGGAATGGGTTGCCGCAGATCTTCTTGCTCAGGCAGAACACGATGTTGTTGCTCAGCCAATTCTTGTAACTGATGATATGGATTTTGCTTCAAAGGTAAGCGAAGCTATTGAGAATCAGCTTGAAACTCTTACAACAAAGGCTGTTGCCCGCCAGAGTATTGATACTTATGGTAAGATTATCATTGTGGATAAACTTGAAAATGCAATTGAAATCGCAAATAAAAAGGCTCCTGAGCACCTTGAACTTGCAATGGAAGAAGGTTCTCTCCGTAATAAAATCGAAAAGGCCGTTCACAATTACGGTTCACTTTTTATAGGACACTATTCTGCAGAAGTTCTTGGAGACTATGCTGGTGGTTTGAACCATACGCTTCCAACTTCTGGCTCTGCCCGTTTTACAGGTGGCTTGAGTGTAAGAATGTTCCTTAAAACAGTTACTACTCTCCGTGCAGAAAAGGGTAAGCCTGGTACACTTAAGAGTTCTGCTGCAGCTGGTTATCTTGGAGATTCTGAAGGTCTTGCAGGTCATGCACGTGCAGCCCGTATAAGAGGTGAAAAATGATTCTTGATATAACAAAACTTGGTGAAGAGGTTTTGCGTCAGAAAGCAGAGCCGGTACCAGAAGTAAATGATGAAATCAGAAAGCTTGCTGAGGATATGCTCGAAACTATGATAGAAGCAGACGGTGTTGGCCTTGCTGCTCCTCAGGTTGGCAAGAGTATCCGTATGTTTGTTGTTATGGCTGATGATGATGTAAAACGTGTATTTATTAATCCTCAGATTATAAAAACTTCTGAAGAAGTTGGTGAGTATGAAGAGGGATGCTTGAGTATTCCTCAGGTTTATGAATCTATTACACGCCCTTTACGCGTAACGGTTCAGGCTCTTAATGAAAAGGGAAGACCATTTACTCTCGAAGCAGATGGCCTGCTCGCCCGTGTTATTCAGCATGAATATGACCATCTTGAGGGTATTTTGTATATTGACCGCGGAGACAAAGCTTTTGCAGAAAAGACTGAAGCTCAGTTTAAAAAACGTGCAGAACGGGCAGCTGAGAAAGCCCGTGAAAAAGAAGCTAAGGCCCGCAGAATAGCGGCAAAACTTGCGGCAAAGGAAGCTAAAAAAGCGAAATGATTAAGGTTTTATATGCCGGTAGCCCGGAAGCGGCTCGTCTTACATTACAGCATCTCATAGAATCACAGAGTTCCTGTGGATTTGAAATTGCAGGCGTTTTGAGTAATCCGCCGTCTGCAAAGGGCCGGCATAAAGACTTAATTCCAACTCCTGTGGCTCAGTATGCTGCAGAGCAGGGTATTCCCGTATTTACCCCTGAACATTTGGATTCCGCTGCCCGCGATTCTATCCGTCCGCTGGGAGCAGACCTTCTGGTTTGTTTTGCATACGGGCATATTTTTGGACCTAAATTTTTAGAGCTTTTTTCACTTGGTGGAATTAATCTTCATCCGTCGCTTCTTCCTTTATATCGTGGTTGTACTCCAGTTCCTGCTGCAATCCTAAACCGCGACAAGCATACTGCCGTTACGATTCAAACTCTTGGTCTGAAAATGGATGAGGGGGATATTCTTGCCCAGACAGTAATAGATTTGAATGGTACAGAAACTGGTGAGTCACTTTTAAATTATAGTGCAGAAGAAGGTGCCCGTCTTATAAGTGAACTTTTGTCAGAATGTTCTAAGAATGGAAAACTTCCTTCCGGAAAACCTCAGGAAGGAGATGCATCCTATACAGGCATAATCAAAAAAGAAGATGGAAAAATCAACTGGAATGATGCTGCCTTTATAACCGAAGCGAAAATTCGTGCATATTATCCGGATCCAGGCTGCTGGTGTTTGGAAAATGGAATCGCGCTTCGGATTTTAGAAGCCAGACTTTTTACCGGTGAGTGTGAGACTGACACTGCAGATGCTGTGCCAGGCACGGTCTTGGCATTTTCAAAAAGTGACGGTATTCTTATAAAAACAGGCGATGGAATTCTTGCAGTGCGGAAGCTTCAGCGGCAGGGAAAAAACGCTATGGATTACAAAAGTTTTATGAACGGTGCCAGAAACTTTATTGGTACAGTCTTGGAATAAAAAAATATAGAGGAATTTATGAGCGAAAACGAAATTGAAAACTCTACAAATGAAATTTCTGACAATAAATCATCAAAGAAAAAAAATTCTTTGAAAAAAATAAAACGACCGCATTTGAAGGTCAGCTTCTCTGAATCTTATGATAAGTTCCAGACAAGCATACCAGCCTTTCTGGGAATTTGTCTTTGTGCTTTTGCACTTATGTGCTTTGCAGCTTTTGCAATTTTCTTTTTGAATGTAAAAGGTCCGGAAAAAGTTCTTGTACCGAATGTAATTGGAAAGAATCTTGAAGATGCTCTTCTGGAAATGCAGGTAAAAGAGCTTTATCCAAAAATCAGTCTTCGTTATTCAGATGTTCCTGGCGATGAAGGTACTATTCTGGATCAGTCGCCAGATGCCGGTGCAATTGTAAAAGGCTATAGCCGCGTTTCTCTGGTTGTAAGCCGTGGTGTAATTGTAGATAAGATTGATGAATACACTGGAATGAATATTGAAGATCTTCGTATGAAGCTTCAGACTTTGTTTGCTGGACAGACAAAACCTCTCATTGTGCTTGCTGAACCAGAATATAAGCCGGATGTTTCAGATGCAGGAACTATTCTTGAACAGGATCCACCTGCCGGAACTCATATTTCAGAACCTGTTACAGTTCAGCTTGTAGTAAGCCGTGGACCGAACTTTGAAAATACAAGAGCCCCATATCTTATTGGACAGAGTGTAAATGACCTTCTTCAGATTATTACACGAAGTAAACTTGTATTTGATATAACTTCACATAAAGCTTCTGCAGATGAAAAGGCTG
>CAMNBC010000239.1 GCA_946532115.1 uncultured Treponema sp. | reverse complement strand
ATGCAACAGAATTTGAATCTCAGATTCCAACCTTCAAATCAAAAGGTATTACGGAGTTTTCTATTCACGACTCTGCCCTTGCAAATGACAAACAGAAAATCCTGAAAATCATCAGGCTTGTAGAAAAAAATGTGCCTGATCTTTTTGTTTCAATTTTAATAAACGCAGCTGCCCTGGATCGCGAAGTAATTTCTGCTGCACAAAATATATTCTGTTCTTTTGATATTCCTCTGGAGTGCAGTCAGAAGGGTGGACATCTTCTTTTTGATAAAAAATTCTACGCAAATAAAGCCCGTCTCTTAAATGAAGCAGGTCTCGTTTTTGGTTTTCATCTGACTTATGCAAATCTTCCTGGTGATTCCTTAAAGCTTTTTATGGATCGCCTTGATTTTGCTATTCAACAGTATCCAAACCATATAGATTTTCCACAGACAGAAAGCGAAGAGTATGAAGCTAAAGTAAGCGGAACCTTCTCTGCTGCTGATATCCGTTACTGTCGGGATATTTCCTTTGCCTGCCGCAGTTTTTATTCTGCAGGTCGTGCAGTGCCCTGGTTTCTTTCAATCCTGAAACCTTTACGTATATATCCTTCCCGTTTCTTTTCTGATTTTGCAGAATGGCAGAGAGTGAATAATTGCAGCTACAAAAGTGGTTTTAATCCGGAAGGAGAAAATCATAAAGATATTGAAAAAATGCAGCTGCTTTTTCTTGATGAAAAATATGAAGAAAAAAACTGTCATTCACTTATAAGCCTTATGCATGACATTGTAAAATTAAATGGAGCAATGTCCCGTCTTGCAGGTGAAGGGGAAGAAAGTCAGCTTGTAACTTCTTATAATCCAGATGATTTATTAAGTGAAGAGGCCTTAGATCTTGCTTCATTTGCAGACAATGTTTGTATGGAAGAATGTAAAGTAAGAATCTTTGCTGGTGATTATGGCCCGGATTATGAGGTGTTATAATGAAAACTAAAATTTCCGTAAAAAAGATTTGTAAGGCATCTGTCATTCTTATGGCAGGCCTTTTTGTTTTTACAGCTTGTAGTCATAAATCAAAGACTTCAGCTGCTCTGCCAATGGCAAATGGAATAAAAGAATCAAAACTGTCAATGAAATCTTATTCAAGAGCAGCTATGGCAGATACTGCCTTTTATAGTGATAATCTTGAATATGAAATGGCAGAAGAAAGCCAGTCATATGGTGATTCAGCTCTTCAAAATCCGGAATTTGAAAGAAAATTAATCAGAACCGGTAATATTACACTGGAAGTAAAGACACTTTCTGATGCAGAAGAAAAAATTAACAGCTGGATTAAGGGTCTTGGTGGCTTTGTTACAAATGCAAATACCTGGGAAAATGGAGCAAGCTTTACAGTAAGGGTTCCATCAGATAGCTTTGAAGATGCAATGGCTCAGGCAGGTGATTTTGGAAAAATTATTAATCGTAATGTAAACAGCCAGGACGTTAGTGATAATTATTATGATTTAAAATCACGGCTTGAAACAAAGTATATTCTGCGCGATAAGCTTACAGGATATTTGAGTCAGGCAAAGGATATAAAAGATTTGCTGGAAATTGAACGCCAGCTTAATTCAGTTCTGGAAGATATAGACAGCACTGAAGGTCGTTTTAAGCGTCTTTCTGGTCAGATTGATTATTCTACTATATATATAAATATGCAGTTTGAGGCAGGTAAAAATGAAAGTGGAATAATTCTTCCAGATGTAAAAGATTCCTGGAATAAGTTTATTACAACTGTAATTGCTTTTTTCTGGGGCCTGCTAAAAGTTCTCTTTTATATTGTGATTTTTGGAATTCCTCTTATTGCCCTTGCAGCCTTCTTCTTTTGGCTTTTGTTTGGAAAAGTAGGCCTGCTTGTACGCCTCTTTAAGAAATTAAAAAAATAATATGGAAGAAAAGCTTCATTTTACAACAGAAAAGAAAATACGACTGGATGATTTTTTAAGGGAAGTTCTGCCTGACTGTAAAAGCCTTGCAGGGCATGAACTTTCTAATTCAAAAATACGCAGGCTGATTGTGGCAGGGGCGGTTAGTGTAAATGGACGTCCTGTCCTGAGACCTGCTTTTGAATTGAGGGGAAAATCTGAAGTTCTTGTAAGCTTTGATGCAGAAAAATTCTTTTTTGAAAAGCAGCCGGATGATGTTTCTTTTGAAATGTCTGAGAAAGCAATTCTTTTTGAAGATGATGATCTGATATTTGTAAATAAACCTGCAGATTTTCCTGTTGAACAGACAATTACCGGAAATCGTGCAAATCTTCACGATAAGCTGGTCGACTATTTATGGAAGAGAAATCCCTCGCTGAGAAACCCTCCCTATGTGGGCATAATGCACCGGCTGGACCGGACAACAAGCGGGGTAATTGTTTTTACAAAAACACGGGCAGTGAATAAGGAAGTTTCTGAGGTCTTTCAGAGCCACAGGCTGACCAAGCAGTATCTGGCAGTAGTGGAAGAGCCGTGTAGCGGCAATTCTGGTCAGAAGAGGCAAGGAGCTCAGTTCACCGTAGAAATGTACATGGGCCGAGTCACCGGAAAAAGCCAGCAGGGTAAGTGGGGCGAATTGCCGGAAAGTCGTGGCGGTCAGTATTCTAAAACTGATTTTAAGATTCTCAAAAAAATCACTGTGGAAGGCCGTTCCTGCCTTCTTATGGAATGTACCCTTTACACCGGTCGTACCCACCAGATTCGCGTTCACCTGGCCAGCCGCGGTCTCCCCATCCTGGGCGACCAGCTCTATGGGGGAAAAACTGCAAAAAGACTTTACTTACACGCATCACATCTGGCTTTTACACTAAAGGGCAAGAATTATGATGTGAGTTCAATAATAGATGAATTGCCACGCACTCCGTGCTCGCAATGACGTCATATTGTCATTGCAAGAAATACACAGCAAGACTAACATTGCGAGGTGCGCACAGCAAGACCATTATTGCGAGAAGCACATAGCAAGACCGTCATTGCGAGGAGCGCAGCGACGAAGCAATCCATTATAAAAAAATACAAAAATTTCAAAAAAATATTGACGATTAACCATCAAAATTAGTAATTTTAACTATAGAACATATTTTTTGATGGTGGAAAAGAATGGCTGAAGAAAAAACAGAACAGACTGACCAGACAGAAGAAAA
>CAMNBC010000238.1 GCA_946532115.1 uncultured Treponema sp. | reverse complement strand
TCTGATAGTTGTCTGCAATTACTTTCTGAATTACATCAATTGAAATAGATTCAGCTCCTGCAGAGTCCATAACGTCTTTTAAAAGATGTCTTGTAATTTCAAGGTCAGGAGTCTTTCCAACAAGTTCGGCATAACCAAAAACTTTATGTAAAGCAGCTTCAAGATCACGAACATTTGTTTCAATATTTTTTGCTATATATTCAATAATGTCCTGAGAAAGAGTTTTACCAGTAAGGTCAACTTTTTTCTGAAGAATTGCAACACGAGTTTCATAACTCGGAGGCTGTAAATCAATACAAAGACCATTTGCAAGACGGCTTACCAGACGGGTTGCCATATTTTTGATTTCTTTTATTGGGCGGTCACAGGTAAATACCATCTGAGCTTTTTTTTCATGCAGAGCATTAAAAGTATAGAACAGCTCTTCCTGAGTAGATTCTTTTCCCTGTAAAAAGTGAATGTCATCCAGAAGAAGAACATCAAGATTTCTATATTTATTTTTGAAGGCGTTAGTCTTACCTTCCTTAATAGAAATTGTAAATTCATTGGTAAAGCTTTCTGCAGATACATAGCAGATTTTTAATTTTTCTCCACCATTATTGTAAATGTAGTTTCCAATAGCCTGCATCAAGTGAGTCTTGCCTAACCCGGAACCGCCATAAAGAAGAATCGGGTTATATTGTTTACCAGGTTCCTTAGCAACTGCAACAGAAGCATTGTATGCAAAGTTAGAGTTATCTCCAGGAATAAAAGTATCAAAAGTATATTCTTCCTGAAGCAGCTGATGTTTTTTAAAACTTGATTTTTTAGGTTCAGTTTTTCCTTTTGGAGTTTCTGATTCTTTTTTATTTTCAACTTCAGAAGAAACTTTTAAATCTGATTTTTCGATTGTAGAATTTTTTTCTTCTTTTACAATGCATTTAAGGGTAATATCATTCTGGCCGGTAATCTCTTTTAGTTTTTTAAGTACAATATCAAAATTACCTTTTCTCTCCATTGTTAATTTTAAAAAGGATGATGCTACAGACACAGTAATAGTATCAATTGTGTCTTCAACATAGTTCATATTGAACCAGAGCTTAAATTCATCTTCCTTATTTTGCGATTTGTATAAATCATGGAGTACCTTCATTGTGTACTCCCAAGCCTCTTCATAAATTCTTTCTGACATGATTTTATTATCCTAGAGTTATGCCCAAAATTCAAGAGTGTTTTAAGATGTTATGTCATTCCGAACTTAGGGAGCGACGGCTGAAAGCCGATAAAATGCTCCAGTGGAGCATTTTAAGCGAGTCTCCGAGCAGCTATGCTGCGAAGGGGCAGGAATCTATAATTAGATGCTGAATCAAGTTCAGCATGACAGAAAAACTAATACTCGTTAGTTTTAAGAATCATTGAATTTTATGTTATTTTTGGTTAAAATTAAATATTAATTTCAATAATAAGGAAACAGCAATGTCAGCAGAATATGGTGCAAGTAACATACAGGTTTTAAAAGGACTTGAAGCAGTTCGTAAGCGACCTGGTATGTATATTGGTTCAACAGGTCCACGCGGCCTTCATCATCTTGTATACGAAACAGTAGATAACTCAATCGATGAAGCAATGGCCGGTTATTGTGATACTATTACAGTTGCACTTGAACGTGATGACATTGTCCGAGTTGTAGATAATGGACGTGGTATTCCAGTTGATATTCACCCTACAGAAAAAATAAGCGCACTTGAACTTGTTTTGACTCGTCTTCATGCCGGTGGTAAATTCGACAAGGGTTCCTATAAAGTTTCCGGCGGTTTGCATGGTGTAGGTGTTTCCTGTGTAAACGCACTTTCAGACTGGATGGAAGCAACCGTAAAACGTGATGGTCATATCTATCAGCAGAAATATGAACGTGGTGTTCCAAAAACTAAAGTTGAAGTAATAGGTGATATTCCAGAAAATGAGCATGGTACAACTATCCGCTGGAAGGCTGATAAAACAATTTTTACAGAAACTACAACTTATGATTTTGATGTACTTCGTGATCGTCTTCGTGAACTTGCATTTTTGAATAGCGGTGTTGTAATTATTTTCCGCGATGAACGTCTTGAAAATCCAAAAGAAGAAGTTCTTAAATTCGAAGGTGGTATCAACGAATTTGTAAAAGAACTTGATGAAGGAAAAGCAGTTGTACCTGCTGAACCAATTTATATCAACGAAGAACGTGATGATGTAGTTACAGAAATTTCAATGCACTACAATTCTTCTTTCTCAGAAAACGTTCACACCTTTGTAAACGACATCAATACCCGTGATGGTGGTACTCACCTCGAAGGCTTCCGTTCTGCCGTTCGTTTTGTTTTAAACAAATTCTTTGAAAGCAATGAAAAGCTAAAGAAGAATCTTGATAAAGATGAAAAGCTTACTTATGAAGATTTGAGTAGTGGTCTTACAGCTGTTATTTCCATGAAAGTTCCAGAACCTGAATTTGAAGGACAGACAAAGGAAAAACTTGGAAACACAGAAGTCCGCACAATCGTAGATCAGATTGTAAAAGAAAAACTCACAATATATTTTGAACAGAATCCTGCTACTCTTGAAGCAATTCTTAAAAAGGCAATTGATGAAGCCAAGGCTCGTATTGCAGCCCGCAAGGCTAAAGACAATATGCGCAAAAAGACAATGAGCGATGGCTTTGGTCTTCCAGAAAAATTGTCTGACTGTTCAATGAAAAATCCTGAGCTCTGCGAAGTATACATAGTCGAGGGAGACTCTGCGGGTGGTTCTGCAAAGAAGGGTAGGGACCCTAAAACTCAGGCAATTCTTCCGCTCTGGGGAAAGATGCTCAACGTTGAAAAAGTTCGTCCTGAAAAAGTAATGAACAACGATAAACTTGAGCCGGTAATTGCTTCTCTTGGTGCAGGCTTTGGAAAAGACTTCAATATTGAAAAACTCCGTTATCATAAAATCATTATCATGGCCGATGCCGATGTCGACGGTTCGCACATTCGTACTCTGCTTTTGACTTTCTTCTTCCGCTATATGCCACAGATTATTGAGCAGGGGTATGTTTATCTTGCTATGCCTCCATTGTTCCGAGTTCAGCTTGGAAAGAAAGATCCTGTATATTGTTACAGCGATGCAGAACGTGATGCGGCACTTGAAGCACTTGGCG
>CAMNBC010000237.1 GCA_946532115.1 uncultured Treponema sp. | reverse complement strand
GAATCACGGAACTTACGGCTTTGAACAGTTGAGTAGGGTTGATTTTGATTTCCCTTTGAAAAGATGAATCTGAAGAAGTTTTTGATATCATCCCATAAACTTCGCATGAATTTTATAAGTTTCCCTTCTGACCAGAAAATCCGCCAGTGCCTGGTAAAAAAAGGTTTGAAGAGGAAATATATTACGGTGCCACCAATAAAAAAGATTGCAGCATATTTTATAATCTGGAAAATCAGTTCTATAATCCAGTTTGGTTTCGAATCTTTTCCAAAGGCTTCTTCCAAATTTATTTCTGGAAGGGGAGTAAAATTAAAGTCATCGTTATAAACAGGTCTTTCTTCTTCGAGCTGTTCTGTATATTCTTTTAAGTAGTAATTGATTTTTATCAGCGGCTTATTTGATGATATCAGTAAGCCTAAGCCCATGGAAATCAAAAAAATCAACAAAACACTGCGTAAGAGTCTTTTTTGATCTGCCATATAATTCTTAAATCCCAGGAATGCATAAAAAACATCATTTCTAAAGAGGCCGAGCGTAAAATAGCAGAGCAGGATGCTTAAGTAAAAAACAACTACTAAAATATTAATCAGCGGGTTAAAATAACCTTCTGCAAGCTTTCCAAATACAAGCACTATAAACATAACAACCGAAATGCCAAAAAGAACAACTTCCTGAGTTTTAGTTTTATCTGTCAGATCAATTGCAGAAAGATTATTATGAAAAAGATATGTTTCCAGTTCTTTTCCTTCAAAAGTTTCACATTCAAAAAGGAATCTGTCATGCAGAATAAACATATCGTTAATTCCTACTGCAATAAAATATTGCACAAACAAAGCCGGAATTAAAACATAAGGAGCGTATCCTTTACCTAAAAGGGCAGCTATCACCAGTACCACTACGATATAGAAAAAAATGAAAACTATATGCATAGCAGATTTGATTTTTTCAAGGGCAAAAATCTGAAGTATGAGCGCATAAATTAATCCGGAAATTCCGATTGCAAGATAAACAAACCAGTCTATGAAAACCTTATCAACTTCATAATTATTTAAAGCTGAAGAAAAGATTCCCATTGCAACCAGTAGCAGTGAAGTGGAAACTGTAAATACTAAAATTCTTTCGAAAATTCTGTTAAATGTTCCCGTCATATTTCCTCATAATTCCAACATTTTTTGTATTAATATCTTCTTTATTTGCTTCAACTTTTAAATAATAATTGTCAACTTCACGAGGTCCGATTACAAAGAAGAGGGTTCCATGTGGCAATTGCTGTCTGAATTTCTTAACAGGATTATAATTTACCTTACCTGGTACACTTTTTATGACAGATAATAAATCTAGAATAGCATCCTGCTGATTCTGATGAGGCGCAAGATATGGAAAATCCGTTCCATAAGCCGCAAAGCCACATCTCTGTCGCAAAACCCGGGACTTTTCTACAATACAAGCCGCAATTTCTATTGCTTTTTCTATATGATAAGTTCTTGTATGAAGCTCATAATCCTCTTCTGCAAGGTTTAAAAATACAAAAAATGGTGCATCATAAGAGTCTTCATATTGATTTGTAAAAAGCTCGCCGAACTTAGCGCTTGCACGCCAGTTGATACGTTTTATTTCATCGCCATTAATATACTCGCGGATAGACCGGCGCATTGTAATGTCTTCATAGCACGGATTTTTGATTTTAAGATTTCCCTGAGGAAGGCCCGGCATAACCTCTGTAATCAGCTTGATTCTTGCAGGACGAACAGTAATTTCGAGAGGAGCTGAAACTTCCATATCAATCAAAAAAAGTCCCAGAGGGTCACTTGTCCTGATGCGTACCGGCCCGGCATGAAAACGCCCCCTGTCTCTGGAAGTTACTTCATAAGTAAGCTTTTTGATTTCTTTTGGACGAAGCATTGTAATGCCTTTATTTCCATTATCAAAAATCTGAAAATAAGGGATTTCATCAAAAAAATAACAGACAAAAGCCGTAAGCCGTGAATAATTTTTAATTGTAAAGGATATTTCTGAATGTTCCTTACAGGCAAGCTTTAATTTTTCGGTATTTCTTTCGATTTTTATGCTGCGGCTTAAAATCAGCGAATATAAAAAAGAAAGCAAAAAAACAAAAAGTATTCCAAGACATACAAATTGTAAAAGCTTAAAAGGACTTACCAGAAAAAAAATGAGGCTTAAACCAGCTGAAACATACACCAGAGGCGAAACTTTTACCATGAGATTCCAGCCCCGCAAATTATACGTGTGCCCTGAAGGCAGGAAGAGGAACCTGTTCAATCAAGTCATTTATGATTGTATCTGCCTTATATCCTTTTAAAAGTGAATCACTTGTAAGAATAATTCGTTTTCTGAATACAGGAAGAGCAAGAAGCTTTACATCTTCTGGAGTGACAAAGCTGCGTCCCTGGACTGCCGCATAAGCCTGGCAAGCCTTGTAGAGGGCAATTGAACCACGAGGAGAAATACCTGCAGAAAGTCTCACATCATTACGTGAAGCTTTAGACAAAGCAATAAGATAGGTAAGTACAGCTTCATCAACGTGAACTTCTACCGCTTCCTTCATTGCTTCAAGAATATCAGTTTTGCTGACAACAGCCTTTACATTTTCTACCGGATGGATGAGCGAGCGCTGCGCTGTAATTATTTCTGCTTCTTCTGCTTCAGTAGGATAGCCCATAGAAAGAGTCATCATAAAACGGTCTTTCTGTGCTTCAGGAAGAGGGAAGGTTCCTTCTGATTCAACCGGATTTTCTGTAGCAAGAACAAAGAAAGGCTTTTCCAGTTCATGGCGGCTACCATCCACGCTGACCTGACTTTCGGCCATACATTCAAGCAGTGCAGACTGAGTACGTGGAGTTGCACGGTTTAATTCATCTACAAGAACTATGGAAGCCATAACTGGGCCTGGGCGGAATTCAAACTTCTGGGCATCCGGAAGCCATACAGAACTTCCTGTAACATCAGAAGGCATAAGGTCTGGCGTACACTGAATGCGGTTAAACTCAAGCCCCGAAGCCTTAGCTACTGATTTTGCGAGAACTGTTTTACCTGTACCCGGAACATCTTCCAAAAGAACGTGACCACCTGCAAAAAGACAGGCAAGCACCATATCTACAACTTCGGTTTTACCTTTGAAAACCTTGCATACTTCTGATTTGATTTTATCTGA
>CAMNBC010000236.1 GCA_946532115.1 uncultured Treponema sp. | reverse complement strand
TTTCGCAGGCAAGCATGTAGTGCAGATTACGACGTGAAACATCATTCTTTTTACGGATAGCATAAAAAGTTGCGCTGATTGTGATTGTCATATAAATAAAAAGCTGGATGTAATACAGAGTATGAACAAATCCGTAAGTCTTATGCAGAATCAGTTTATTATCAATTAATTCTCCGGTAAGTTCTTTGTAAAAAAATCCAAATGAGCCGATTGTTAGTGCGGACAAAAAGAATATGGTTGATATAGCAAGCAAAAGCATTTGAATCCATTTTTTTAAGTTTAAATTACAAAGATTAAAAATTGCATACATCAAAAAAATGTGAATAAAAGAGGCCAGGTAAGAGATTTTAATTCCGATTATTGCTTCAGGTACAGTTTTTGAGAAAGCAATAATAAAATATCCAAAGCAGGTAATTGGTACAAAAGCAAAAATCAATGTAATAAAAGATGAAAATCGTTTCCGCCAGATTCCCGCGTAAATCCCGGTTATAATGAGCGATAGAATAAACATTGCAGAATAATAAACTTTCATAATTATTAAACACCTTACAGAGTCATAAAATGTACCTGATTATACATTTCTAATGTCTATTAAATTTTTCACTTTTATTATAACATAAAAATATGATTACTTCAAAAAATCTTGTAAACACAACTCTCTGTTATATAGAAAAAGATGGCTGCTATCTCATGCTCCATCGTACCAAAAAAGAAAATGATTATAATAAAGACAAATGGATAGGAATAGGCGGAAAGTTTGAAGCAGGCGAGTCTCCCGAAGATTGTGCTGTGCGTGAGATTCGTGAAGAAACAGGCCTTGAAGTTGCGCCGGAAGATTTAGAATATTGCGGAATTGTTACTTTTGTTGACGTGAGTAATATTAATGAGGGGGAAAGCCTTCCCCCTGGCCTCAGCCCGCAAGCGGTCTTCGGCACACCCCCATCTCCTAGGGGGATCCCCCCTAAAACCCCCAGCGTATATACTGAGTTCATGCACATTTTCCGTACAAGAAAGTTTTCCGGCTCTCTACTAACAGATTGCGACGAGGGTGACCTGGAATGGGTTCCTGTTTCAAAATTGAAGGAGCTTCCTCACTGGCAGGCAGATGAAATCTTTTATGATTTTCTTGCAGAAAATCATCCCTTCTATTCGCTCAAGGCAGTGTATAAGAATAATGTACTGATTAAAACCTGGTTGAACGGAAAAGAGTATAACCACTGGGAATCTATTTTAAGCTAAAACTTTCCGGCAAAAGCTGAGCAAGAGTAAACACCTTTTGCTCTCCTTTGCCGTTTGCAAGAATTATTTTAAAATCCTTTGTACAGAACTCACTGAGTGCCTGGCGGCAGACTCCGCATGGTGAACAGAAGTCTTCAATTTTTACATTTCCGTTTTCATCTTCCGGGCCGCCTACAACAGCGATTGCTTCAAACTCCATAACACCTTCGCTAACTGCCTTAAACAAGGCTGTTCGTTCTGCGCAGTTAGTTGGACCAAATGCCGCATTTTCAATATTACAGCCTGTCCAGACTTTGCCGTTTTTATCAAGTAAGGCAGCCCCAACATGAAAATGAGAGTAGGGCACATAAGAACGTTTTGTCATTTCAGTTGCGGTTTTTACCAAATCATCATAATTCATCTAATACTTCCTTTAATTCTTCAGCTTTTATACGCTGCTTGTTTTTATACATTAATTCATCAGACCTCTTAAATACAGACCCAGCATCTTTATCAATATCCGGGGTGTAAACGGCCATTCCTGCGCAGCCATGGAAAATTTTTCCCATGGAGCGCAGTCAGTTCTTATAATATAACCTTCGACAGAGGTATTAAGTACATCTAAAAGTTCGTCTCTAAAATTATAGTCAGTGTTTTCCTTCAGTACAACAACTTTATCTCCGCCAATTCTGAATATAGGCGAATGGGTAAATATTACTGTATAGTTTTTTCCGTCAGAAGTGGTAAGCGGAAGCATTCCTGTATAATCAATTCCCCGGATTGTTTCTTCATTATCTTTATCAAAACTGATTTCCCCAGGCTTGTTCATAGCATCCATGAAATTTTGAACAGTCATCACCGTAAGATAGGTATTGTAGCGTTCAAAAAGCACCTTATGAAGGGTGCGGCAATTAACAATGCTAAGTCCTAGGCATAGAGAGAGAATAAGAGAAATACAACCAATAGAGATGCTGCGGTTTAACGGCTTTTTGTATTTTCGCATTGATACAATTTTAATTTATATTTACTAAAATGCAAGTGTAATTATTTTTCTTGCCCACCTGAATATATATGAGTATATTAAAATAAAAGGAGGCACAAAGTGGGTGATATCACACAGGTAAATCAGGCACTTATTCTTACAGATCAACTTATTTCAGAACTGGATCAGGCTGAACGCCAGCTTTCTTCTGCCCGCAACTGGGGTTTCTTAGATGTCCTAGGTGGCGGTTTTATTGTTGATTTGATAAAACATTCAAAATTGAGCAATGCAAAGAGTTCTATGGATCGTGTGAATTACCTGCTTCAGGAACTTAAACGGGTTCTTGGCGGCATCAGCATGGCTGGAGACTACAGTATGAACGTAGGTGGCTTTGAAACTTTTGCAGATTTCTTTTTCGACAGCGGAATTGTTGATGTTTATATGACTGCCAAAATTATGAGCAGCCTCAACGAAGTGCGTAATTTGAAGAATCGATGTTATGAATTACGCAGTCGTCTGTCAAATATACGATAAATAGAAAATTTAACGGAAAAGGGGAATAGGACGCCCCTATGAAAATACATTATAAGTTATTTTGCAATCGGGCTTGACCCGATTGTCAAAATAAGCTTATCGGTATTTACATAGGGGTGGACAATTCCCCTTTTTATTTAGATTCTACGCAAAGCTGCGCTGGCAAGGGTTGCAAATGCCCCGTATATTGTCACATAACGTACCCTTGCCTGCAGTTTGCTTACGCAAACTGCGCTTGCCTCAACGAGTAATATGCCCCGCGTTTTTCCATAAGCTCGGCCGGGCTGCCACTCTCCACAATTCCACCCTTATCAATTACAAAAATGCGGTCGGCATTCTGAATTGTTGAAAGGCGGTGGGCAATTACAAAGCTTGTGCGGCCCTTGAGCATCTGGGCAATTCCCTTCTGAACAAGAAGTTCTGTCTTAGTATCAATACT
>CAMNBC010000235.1 GCA_946532115.1 uncultured Treponema sp. | reverse complement strand
CGTCCCAGGTGAAATCTTCTTTTGCTTCAGAAGCACGAGAAGAAGCAGTTGCTACACCTTCTCTCTTTCCATCAGCAATGTCAGAATCACCAGCTTTTGCGATAGACTGTTTCTTAAGACCGCCCTTAGCAGGTGCTGCAGCGGCAAAGAGTGTTTCAACACTTCCAGTCTGTTTTGCTTTGATTGTTATAGATTTATCATTCAACTTAAGAACTACACTTGAGTTAAGCCCTGTCTTCAAAACAGTAGAAGCTGAAAGCTCCTGCCCTACAGTTACTTTTTCATACTTACCAGGTGCCTTCTCATAAGTAACAGTACCAACAATTGAGTCAACTACATAAGAATCTGTAGCTGCAAACAACATTGCTCCTACGAACAATGTAACAATAAGAGTAAAAAGTCTCTTCATCGTTAATTAAACCTCCTCACGATTTCAATATATTATCGTCTACTTTTTAAAAAAGGTCAATAATATTTTGCATCTTTAAAGTTTTTTAATATCTGTTCTCTTGGAGGAATTTCTACAGGAGAATCCGCACCAGGAACACTAATCGGCAGATATAAAGACCAGGCATCCTTCAAAGGTATCAGGGCAGCTTCACTTCCTGCCTTTTTCCATTCACGGGCACCATAGGTCCAGGCAAGACCAAATGTATCCTGCGAAAGAGTTACTTCAAACGGAACCCAGATTTTTCCCTCTGCTTCAATATAATAACCTTTTGAAGTTCGAGACCTTCCCTCTTCCAGTGAAAGACCAGAATCAAATGCCATATAAATATGACCGGGAACTGTAATGAATGCAGTTTCAATTCCCAGTGCCTCCAGCAGTGAACAGTTCAATATTGTAAGGTCGTCACAGTCACCACCATGATAAACCAATGTCTGATAAGGGAACTGAAGGAAGTCTACAGCAGCAGTACCAACATTATCTGTAAATGCACTTGAAGGGTCTACAACATAGTTAATTCCAAATGCTTTAAGAGCACCAAAGATTGCAGCTGCATACTGAATATTTTTAGGAACACCCTCTCGAAGTTCATTTTTTACAATACCCTGAACCTGACGAGCGAACCTCTGAGCTGTTGCATCTTTTCCAGAAACAAAAGCCGCAGCACGTCTGTCATCTTCCCAGTTCATTGAGTTACGGCTCAAAGCTGTAACCGGAATTATATAGGAAGAAGTCTGAAGCTGTCCAAGTGAATAATAACTTACAGATATTTCCATTTCAGAAGTTTTTGGCTGCACAAGATCTAGAATATTTTCATTCAGGAATGCGCAGATATCCACTTCAAATGTTTCATCGCGACCAATGCTTTCAATTTCTGAAACAACAAACGGTGCAGTCATATAAGAATCAATCATTACAGAAATAGAAACATTATAAATATCATTCGGTTCATTATTTAAAAGGGTAATATATCCAAAAGGATTTTCTGCATAATGTGCAAAAAATACAGGGAACACAGGCTCAAATGATGAGTCTGTAAGTTCTATCATTTCCTTCTGGAATAGACCACGCGAAAGACTGTACTTAATACCAATACCAGCTTCTATAGTAGAAGTAAGAGGTTCTGGTCTTGAATAATAATTTTTGTAACCGGCAAAACCTGTTATACAAAGAGCTGGAGAAAAATGAAAATCAACACCTGCTCTTCCGGAGAAAGAAAGTCCGCTCACACTCTTAGTAGAAAAACTTGAGGCACTTGGAAAACTCCAGACACCAGCCTTTCCTTCCAGAAAAGCTCCCCACCTGTCCATAAAACGCAGGCTGTAGCCAATTCCAAATTCTCCGTCTAAAAGTGACTGAAGTCCAAAACCATCTACATAAAAGCCAGTGTATGTAAACTGACCGGTAACATAAATCTGGTCTCTGCTGCGAATTGTTACAGGGCTCAAATCCAGGCCGGCATTCAGGCCAAAGCCACCTGCCTTATTTAGAAATCCATTTGTTGGAAATTCATAAGACGGCTGCAAATGAAAAGATAAATCAATTGCAGAAAGATTTGCGCATACAAAAATTACGGAAAGTGAAAAAATAATTTTTTTACTCAATCTTCGAATTTGCATTTTCCAAACCTTTTTGAGCAACCTTATTTGAAGGATCTTTTTCAAGAACCTTCTTATACTGAGCTGCCGCAGCAGAATAATTTCTTTCAATCATAAGAATATTTGCTGTGTTGTTCATTGCAGTAACTGTTGAAAGCTTCTGAAATTCACGTTTTGCTTCTGTATAGCGACCGGCACGAACGAGTGCAACACCAAGTTTATTTGCATCCCCTTCTGCACGTGCACGTTTAATAACTTCCTCAATATCAGAATTAATATAATTCTGAATTGCAGTTTTAGTATTTGCAATAAGCTGTTCCTGCTTAAAGTTCAAAGAAGCAGAACTGTTACTATATGCCACAGGTTTGTATGAGTTCCAGGCATCCGTTGTATCTATAAACTCATAAAAGTTTTCTTCATCTGCAAAACATTTGATAATTGCTTCAGAACCTGCTTTATAACTTGCCGTAAAGCCTTTATCAAGATTTGCCATTGAAAGTGCCAGATACACAGAGTTTGTTTCTTCATCAATTACAAGCCCCTCTGTTGAAGCAAAATTACTCAATGCCTGTTTTGGACCAATATTAAGTTTTACAAGAACAATAAAATCATCATCAAGAGGCATATAACCAGTCGGAACATTTACAGTCTGCAGACATGAACAAAGCAAAATGCCCATATCATCATAATCACCAGAAAGATACTGTAAAGTCTGCAACGGATACTGAATAGAATCCATTTCATAACTTGTATGATAATATTGATATGGAGTAACTGTATCACCAGAATAACTGAGACCTACAAGTTTAAGTGCCTCTACCATTCCGGCTGCATACTGAAGATTTGCATTCATACCTGTATAAAGATTATTACGGGTAATACCAGCAACTTCTTTTGCAAAGGCTGCAACCTCCTGGCTGTCTGGAGAAATAAAGGCTGAAAGTGATGCATTGTCTCCCCAGGTAAAGGCATTGCGATTATTTACAGCAACAATTACAGGTTCAACAACAGTTATCCTCTTACCAAGGAAGTCATATTCAATTACAACTTCACCACTAATTTTACCGTTTTCTGTAAAGGAAAGAATTACATCTGAAAAATTTGCACAAAGAGGGAACTCAACTTTCTGGTGCC
>CAMNBC010000234.1 GCA_946532115.1 uncultured Treponema sp. | reverse complement strand
GATATGACGGTGTAATAATTATGTTTAGGAACAAACCATTTTTGTGTTGAGCCAATCAGAAAGATTATGAAAATTAATGCGATAATTGCAATAAGGCTTAAAATGCCAACAATCTGATCTGCGTACTTTATTTTAAATTTCATAAATCCCCTTCGTAATAATCATTCATCTGGTTTATATCATCAAGAAGAATCTTTTCTTTAATTTCGCCGTTTTCGAAATATATTTTATCACATAGAATAGAGTTAATTAAATACTTGTCGTGACTTACAAAAATCACGGTTTTGTTTTCTGCAATAAAGTTCTTTAGAATTGAAATAAACAAGTCTTCAGTTTTGTCATCAATTGATTCAGTAGGTTCATCTAAAAAAAGAATTTCAGGTTCGCAGATAAGGGCTCTTGCAAAACCAATTTTCTTCTGTTCGCCGATTGATAGAACTGCAGGTCTTATCAAAAGCGATTTGTTATATTCTACAAGCTCCGTATATTTTCTGATTCTTTCCCGTCTTTCCTTAATGCTCATATCAGGAAAATGAATCTGAAGGGGAAGGTCCAGATTATGGAAAATATCCTGATTTGCCCACAAGGCTGAATCCTGAAACATAAAGGCAGTTCTTTTTCTAAAGTTCATATTCTGTTTCTGATTCATTGTATGAATATCTTTGTCTTCAAAAGTAATTGTGCCCGAAGTAGGTGGAATAAGACCCGCAAGCAGCTTGAGGGCAGTTGATTTACCGCTTCCCGGTTTTCCTAAAAATGTAGTGACAGAGCTTTTTTCAATATAATGAGAAATGTTGTTGATGATTTTCTGATCATTGTCTTCATAACAAACTTGTGTCATTTTAAGTATTGCCATCTTTTTCCATCCTGCTCAAAGCATATAAGACAGAACTGTTATGAAAACGTCTGCCAGTATGATGTAGAGAAATGCCTTACTTACTGCCCTAAGACCAGCCAGCGGAATTTCGGTAGAAGCCCGGCCTGCATTAAAACCATAAAGAGTGGCCGAGCCGGAAATAATCATACCAAATACAATGCTTTTTAAAACGGATATAAGGATGATTTTCAAATCAAGGGAAAGAAAAAGATTCTGCATGTAATCAGAAATGCTGGTTGTGGAAATAAACTGAATTATAAGGGCGGGGCAGAGCAGCCCGAAAAGTGAAAAGTAAATATTCAGGAAAAAAAGTGAAAAGGTTACTCCCAAAAATCTTGGAGCCGCAATATGGCTGATAGGGTCAATGCCAACTGAAATATAGGCTTCAATTTCATGCCTTACAACCATTGTACTTATTTCTGTTGCAATAGCGGTAGCAGAACGGGCTGTAACTATGAAGGCAATGAGGATTGGTCCCAGCTCCCTCATGATTAAAAGTACCAGCAAATCATATTTCAGCTTATTCTGGCCAAGCGCCGTAAGAAATGTATTTGCAATCATAAAGACCGAAGAACCGATTCCCGCCGCAAGAAAACAGCAGATTGGCAGTGCTTCTACATAAGTAAAAAGCAGCTGCATGGTAAGGATTTTTCTGGCAGTTTTTCCGCGTTTGGCAAAAAGAAAGGATGCGGTTATTAGTTTTCCCAGATAACCAATCATATAGAGAAATTCTCTAACTTTTGTGATTAAGGAATGTCCTAACGCCGTTACCATTATTAAATAACTTCTCCTATTTAAATATATATCAAAAAATGAATTTTCGCTACAATAAACGGCTGATGAAAAAAATATTATATCTGCTCATTTCCCTTTTTGTATTTTTTAATCTATGGGGGGAATCGTCAGCTCCAGAACTGGATGAAGGGCATTCTGAAAATTCTCCTCTTTTCTGGGGAAATCCCTCTGATGCATCTGATAATCTTGATAGTGAAGATGAACTTAAGCTTGAATTTGTTTCGCAAAATTATCTGATAGAAAAGCCTCAATTTACAATCAGCTATAATAATGAGAGTTTGAATCCTAACTGGGTGGCCTGGCATCTTAGCCGGGAAGACCTTGGAGAAGCCGATCGTTCAGATACCTTTCGCCCGGATACAGAATTGCCGGAGGGCTGGTATGCAGTCCGCAAGAATGATTATAAGTTTACTTATTATGGTTTTGACCGCGGGCACCTTTGTCCTTCCGCAGACCGCACTGCTTCTGCCGAAGACAATAATATGACTTTTTTGATGACAAATATGGTGCCCCAGTCGCCTGATAATAACCGCATTGTATGGGTGGCACTGGAAAAGTTTGAACGTGAGCAGGTTTTGCAGGGAAAAGAAGCCTATATTTTTGCGGGGCTTTTTGGCAGGGGCGGCACCGGCGATAAGGGCTATTTTGAAGAGATTCCAATTTCCTTGAAAGACGGGCGTGAGCTTGCAATTACCGTTCCCTCTTACACCTGGAAAATCATTCTTTTTATGCCGGAAGGGGAGAATGATTTTGAAAGACTTATAAGTGAAGGCGCCTGCGAAATCATTGCCGTAAATGTTCCCAATGAAAAAGGCTGCGGCAAAAACGGCAGCTGGCAGCAGTACGTATGCTCTGTAAATTATATAGAAGAAATCACCGGTTATGATTTTTTCGAGCTGCTGCCAGATGATATTGAAGAAGAAATTGAAAGTAAAGTCATGTCATGGTAATATAGATTGTCCGGTCATGCCGGACAATGACACAGATGTCATTCCCGGGCTTGACCCGGGAATCTTTTTAAAGGATAAACAATGAACGAGAAAATTAAAGAATTATTATCAAAACTCACACTCGAAGAAAAGGCCGGTCTTTCTTCCGGCAAAGATTTCTGGCGTACAAAGCCGGTAGAAAGACTCGGCATTCCATCTGTTATGGTAAGTGATGGTCCAAGTGGCCTGCGTACCCAGTTTGATAACGGTGTAGATGAAAACGACTCACGCCCTGCAGTAAGCTTTCCGTCCGGTTGTGCAACAGCCTCAAGCTTTGACCGCAGCTTGCTGCATCATCTTGGCGAGATCCTTGGTGAAGAAGCGAATAATTATAATGTTTCTACAGTGCTGGGGCCTGCAATCAATATTAAACGTTCGCCGCTTTGTGGCCGCAACTTTGAATATCTTAGTGAGGACCCTTATGTTTCGGGCGAACTCGGTGCCGCTTACATCAGCGGAGTTCAGTCAAAGAACGTTGGAACTTCGGTAAAGCATTTTGCCGCAAACAATCAGGAGACAAACCGCTTTTCTGTTAGTGAAGAGGTAGATG
>CAMNBC010000233.1 GCA_946532115.1 uncultured Treponema sp. | reverse complement strand
GGAACAACCGCAGAGTTTTGGCTTAATCTTCAGAATCTTTACGATTTAGAAGAAGTAGAGAAAAATCATGCACCAGAGTTTGAAAGCGGATGTCGCGGTCAGACCGCGCCACCGTTTAAGCAATTGTTACACGGACAGCCCACTGGCTCGCTTGTGTTACAAGAAAAAATCCTCCAACAAATTTTCTCGAAAAATGTTCAGTGTACACTGAACATAGGAATTGAAAAATTCCTATGTTGCGAAACTTCGCTTTACACTCGTTTCGCAACAAAAAAAGAATCCAAGGAGGATTTTATGGCTCCAAAAAATGCTTCAACGAAACGAGATTGGTACGAATGTAGTATTTGTAGAAATCAAGGTTATGTATTTCACAATGGAATTCCAAATCCAAATATATGGGGAGGATGTTCTTGTGAAGGCAAAAAATTTTCTGGACCTCATGACTGGCAAAAACTTGTAGATTTTCAAAACATAGAAACAGATTTGGTGAAGTATCCAAATTGCTATTTTAATATTCAATAATTTTGAATAAAGAGGAGTTTTTTATGAGAAAATTTTTAATAATAATCTTATCTCTACTACTTACGTCAATTTCCTATGCAAAATCATATGATGAATTTATTCAGGAAGCAGAGCAATATGAAAACAAAAAGGAATGGTTCTATGCTCTTGGAGCATATTATAATGCAATGAAAGTTTCTGATAATTCTGATGTAGCACTGCAAAAATACACTGAATTATCAGATTGTATAAAAAGTGGAAAACCAGGTTTTGGAGAATTTAACGTTTTTTCAATGCATGATGAATGGGTAAATTTAATCAAAAATGCAGAAAAATATTTTACAGAAACATTTCCATATATGATTTCTTATGATACGCTAGAAATGGATTCAGCTAATTATGAAAAGAAAACTGCAAATTACAAACTTGGATTAACTGTTAATCAATCAGAATTTTATAAGAATGTTCGAGAAATACTAAAGAACGGATATGAAAAAACAAATCACAGTGATTGGAAAGATTTAGAATCAGATTATAAGTCATTGTGGTTCATTTCTGATGGCTTTGCTATGATTCTCCATTCAAGCTGGGATGGCTCATTAACATCTTCATTAGATTTTTATCGAAAATCTGTATACAGTACGAAGCAAGAAAAAATTAATAAAGTTTCTGAATATCCTATTTTACAAAATGAGGCAATTTCTGTTTATCAAAAAGAAAAAATCGCGCTTACTTATTTATCTGCACCAATAGTTCCCCTTTATAAAAGTTTATCCAGAATTTCGGGAATAAGTGTTTGTGAAGTTCCTGCCTTTGCTGCTTGTTTTTCTGAGACTATGACAACTTATAATGGACAAGATTATTCTGTCCCATTAGCAGTTCCATACTTTAAGATAGGTAAACAAACTTGTTATGATTTAAAACTTGGAGTTTATGATGAGAATGATAATTTAATAGTTGAAGGAAATCGACAAACAATTTGCACTGATTCTTTTTCATATATTTTTACAAACATTCCTCAAGATAAACTGTCTGCATTGGATTCAAAAAAATACACAATAAAGATTCTTGGTATTTGGTTAAACTATGGTGTATATGATATTTCCTTAATGACTGATGATGATTTTAAAAATAATACAATTAGAGGAATTGTTAAAC
This sequence comes from uncultured Treponema sp., assembly GCA_946532115.1. Taxonomy (GTDB): domain Bacteria; phylum Spirochaetota; class Spirochaetia; order Treponematales; family Treponemataceae; genus Treponema_D. Next base: position 1,556 of record CAMNBC010000233.1, on the reverse strand, counting down.
CACTTACTGATATAAAAATTGAATCAAAGAATGTTGAGTTTCTTGATAAAGCAATTCTTGAAGAACAAAAACGTTTAGCAGAAGAAGCAGAAGCTAAAATTGAAGCGGATAAATTAGCAGCAAAACAAAAAGAATGGGATGATTTTATTTTAGAATTGGAGAATCAATATAATAGTTATGAAGAGCTCTTTAACCAAGCTAAAGAATATTCTGAGAATTTTGCCGAAAGAAGTGGTACAGGAATTAAATTAATTTTAGCTTCTTGGTTTAATGGCAACTATTGGGATTATCGAAGACAAGGGGATTGTTTTTCCGTTGACAAAGTTATGAAGAAAAGTATTGCCTCCAAAAGTAAAATTAAAGAATATGACAAATTAATAAAGATAAAAGGTATAGAGTTGTCTGATTTAAAAGCTCAATCAAGAGAAATCATTCAGAAATATGAAAAACTTAGTTCACTAATTTACGAATCACGCTATTTGAATTCAGATTATCTAAGTAATTATAAGCAACAATATGAAACTATAGAATTAAAAAATTTAGATATATTACTTTTGGAAAATCCGAAAATTGAAGATGGTTGGTACCTGGCACCTTTAAAAGCAGGTACAGTATTAACTTTCCAAGATAGATCAAATGAATATAAAACAATCGAAATTGTCGTTCCATAAATCTTTATAATTTAAGATCCTGTCAAGTCAAGCTTGACTGGATCTTTTTATACTGCTTTTTGAAAAAAAATATGATATAATCCTTTTTAAGGAGTTTAGCTGAATGCCATCAATAAGTGAATTTTACGGTCTTTCAATTTACATGTACAATAATGGACGGGAACACAATCCGCCTCACTTTCATGTGTTTTATGGTGATATGGAATGTGTAATTGATATACATAAATGTAAAAAGATAGAAGGTAAAATGCCCAAAAATAAACTTCGCTTAATTTTGGCTTGGTGTGAAATCCATAAAGATGAATTGTTGCAAAATTGGGAACTTGCAACAAAGAAAATGGACTTACGTGATATTGCTCCACTTGTGTAAGGAGGTCTACTATGAAATGGGCAGTAATGAATGTAGAACCAACAACAGATTACAAATTGTTGCTTACTTTTGAAGGTGGTAAAAAAAGAATTTTTGATTTTACTCCGTTATTAGAAGATAAAATAAATGAGCCTCTTAAAGATATAAATTATTTTATGACAGCAAAAGTTCATCATCATACTGTAATGTGGAACGAAAAACTTGATATCTGTCCTGAATATCTTTATGAAAAAAGCGTAAAAGTAAAATAATCGCCTAACATGCAGTTCAAATCACAACCACCCGTCAATGCTCTTAGCCTATAAGGCTAAGGGTCTCAAGCCGAGACTTAAGTCCCACGCTTTCACATACGTTCAAGCCTATTGCAGCTTGTCACCCGCTGGCTCTTAAAGAGCCTTTTGTACTACTTACTACCCTTACGTAATATCCTTCTGCCCAGAAATGGCGGTTTCCAAACTTATATTTCAGGTTCGCATGTTTATCAAATATCATCAGACTGCTCTTGCCTTTTAAAT
>CAMNBC010000232.1 GCA_946532115.1 uncultured Treponema sp. | reverse complement strand
GGGCTGTATCAAAAAAAGTCATGCCGCCCTGCCAGGCCTTCTGCAAAATCTCAACAGCACCTTCCATATTCACTCGTTGAACGGGAAGAGCACCAAAAGCATTCTGTGGAGTTGTAATTCCGGTTGAACCGAGAGTGATTGTTTTCATGTCATTTATTGTAGCACAGGCGGAGAAAGTTTTATATACTTATTGGAAATGAAGCAGCTTTTTACTATTGATTTAAAAAATTACAGTGATGACTGGAAGCCTTCCCGTCGCGATTCTGCGCGTGCGATTATTCATGTGGGAGAAGATAAACTTGCCCTTGTTTATGCGACAAAGTTTGGTTACTATAAATTTCCCGGTGGTGGTATTCACGAAGGGGAAGATAAGATTGCCGCTCTTGCGCGTGAAGTTCAGGAAGAAGTAGGGCTTGTTCTTGTGGCTGAAAGTGTACGCGAGTTTGGCGTGGCTTCCCGCTATCAGAAATCCGGACTGGCAGAGAATACTATTTTTGTTCAGGACAATTTTTATTATGAATGTGACGTTGAACGTGACGAGCAGGGCAATCTAAAAATCATCAGCCAGAAGCTGGACGCCTACGAGGACGAAGCCGGCTTTGAACTTCGCCTTGTCTCTATAAAAGAAGCTGCCCTCGCAAACCGCCTCTACCGCGACACAAACGATTTTAATATTGCCATGATTGCGCGGGATACTCGTGTCCTTGAAATGCTGGCCGGTATGCCGTCGGAGCCTTCCTGTTCTATGGCAGAGCTTTTGCTTGAAGAAGGTGTAAAGAAAAATCCGGGGCCCTGGCGCGAACACTCTTATGCTGTGGCAAGGGCGGCGGAGAAAATTGCGCGTGCTGTAAATCAAAATTGCGGGGAAGAAAAACTGAATACAGACCTTGCACATGTTTATGGCCTTCTTCACGATATCGGCCGTCAGGAAGGGCACACCTACATTGCCCATGTTTACGACGGTTATCATTTTCTGCTGTCCTTTGGCTATAAAAAAGCAGCTCAAATCTGTCTGACTCATTCCTTTAATCTGAAGACAACAGAAGACTATATTGGCAAAATCGATATTTCAGATAATCAAATGGAAGAAATTAAAAATCTTCTTGCAGCCGCCGAATATGATGATTACGACCGCCTGATTCAGCTGCTTGATTCTACCTGCGGTGCAGACGGCACTCTTAATCTCGAAGACCGCATGAACGACGTAAAAGCGCGGTACGGCTATTATCCTCAGGGCAAGTGGGATAAAAACTTTGAACTCAAAGCCTACTTCGAAAAGTTAGCCGGCCGCGATTTTTACGAAATCATTTCACCTCAATAACACGAATCGCAAAGGTGTCATCGGCAATGCAGATTTCACCGGTAGCAATAACTTTGCCCGAGCGGATAATCTGTGCGGGGTTACCGGCACGCTGTTTCAATGTGATGTAAGAGCCCTGGTGCAGTGCAGCGATTTCTTCCTTCTTCAACGATGTACTTCCCAGCTGAATCGAGATGTAATCTTTTTCTGTATATTCGATTTCTGAAAGCTGAGTCGTTTCTGCGATTTCAATTCCGAAAAGTTCATCGATGCAGACTGTTTTACCGGTGTGGATTATTCGGTTTTCAAACACAACGTCCAGACCATCAGTTTCCTTTTTATCGAGAATCAGAATCTTACCGGGTTCAAGTTCAACATTTTCAGGATGAAAGCGTCCGAGTTCTACAAAAATATTATCTGGCTTTTCATGATTTTTGATATTTGAAAGATTTTGAATTTTTATTTTATCATTTTCTCCGCTGAAATAGCCGTTCATCAAAAGCTTATCAATTAAAACATCACTGAACTGACAATTGATATAGCCTTCTGTATCACCAAGTTTTGCCTTTATTCCCAGCATCAAAAGCATGCGGCGTTCTTCCTGCCGTGAATTGTTTCCGGTTCCTGCTGCTGTTCCTTTTTCAAATGGAATTGGATTTGCTAGATTGAGTTTGCCGCCTGTCAGCTGTTCAACATTTTTATAAAAAACATCAACAATTATCTTCAGAAAATAATTCTTAAAGACATCAAGATCAAAATCTGAGATAGGCGAATACTTAGAAAAATCCTGTTTAAGCAAAAGCTTTGCAATCTGTGGATCAATTTCTACTGTAAAGCCACCGTTAGTCTGATCTGTATAATTAAAATCATAGAAAAAGCATTTCTGTGGAATTGATGTCAGAAACTCTTTATTGATTAGCTGATCAACACAAAAGAGTTCTGATTCAAAGCGTTCGTTCAGAATAATAGAATATTCCTTATTTATTGCCTGGCAGATATCTTCTGCAAGCATCCAGATTACATGCTGCATTTCTCTGGAATAACGGTCAGGTCTTTTAAAGTCATAAATTTTAATCGTCTTTCCGCTTACATCCTGACTCAAGGGAATTTCGCCCTTCATGAGGCTATCAACCTCGATTCCAAAGATTTCAGCAAGCTTGGGCAGAACAGTAACATCAGGGCAGCCTTCGCCGCGTTCCCATTTTGAAACTGCTTTATCGGTAACATTGCATTTTTCAGCAAGTTCCTTCTGAGTGAGGCCTTTTCTTGTTCTCATCTCATAAATCAATAATCCAGTTTTCTGTGCGTTCATAATTTCTCCTAAAACTCCGCGTTAGCGGGCGCGCAGGGCGGGTATTTGTCAGTTCTGCCGGCATCTGACATTGTAATATTAGCACAGTATTTTGCCCTTGTAACCCGACGCGTAGTTTATCTGAGTAGAATTTTGAGTAGAGTTTTAAGAAATAATTAAGATTTAAGGCTATTCCGTAGAGTTTTTTTTATGTTATAATGATTATATGGAAAAAGTAGAAATCTTAAAGTCAATCGTAAATTCAGACGGAATTATAATCCGCTGGCCTAAAAAGAAAGAAGAGAAACGAGCCGTTCTCGAATATCTGATTACAAAATTTGAGAGAGGTCGAAAGTATTCCGAACTGGAAGTAAATATGATTATTAAAAAGTGGCATTCCTTCTGTGACCATTCACTTTTACGCCGCGAACTATATGATGCATTTTTATTAGACCGTACCCCGGATTGTCACGAATACTGGGTGCATGAAGAAGAGTCTAAATAAGGAGTATTTTAAAAATGAGACTAATATTTATCCGCCACGGAGACCCTGATTATGAACATGATGATTTAACCCAGAAGGGAAAACGTGAGGTAGAGCTGCTTACAAAGCGTGTGACTTCCTGGAAAAATATTACTGCTTTTT
>CAMNBC010000231.1 GCA_946532115.1 uncultured Treponema sp. | reverse complement strand
GCAATTGCAGAACAATATTATAAGGCAAAAGAACTTAATGCTGCAGAACAATATCTATTCAGAATCGTAAAAAACAGCGATAATGAAGATATAATAATAAAAAGTGAAAATCTTCTTGGAACTATTTATATAGACAAAGAAGATTATGAGGCTGCTCAGGCAGAATTTGATAATGTTTTGAAAAAAAACGAAAATTCTGCTGACGCACATTATGGAATTGGTGTAATATATGAGAAGCAGGGTAATATTGTGAAGGCCCGTTCTGAGTGGCGTAAAGCCCTTAAGATTCAGGTAAATCACCCTGGAGCCCTGCAGAAAATGTCAGAAAATTAATTAGTAAAAAAGGAACCGGGAGGAAATAGATGGGTTTTTTTGATAGTTTTTCAACAGATATAGGAATTGATTTAGGAACATGTAATACTTTAATTTATGTTCGCGACAAAGGTATTGTAATTGACGAACCTTCTGTTATTGCTGTTGAAAAGGGAACAAAAAGAATTGTTGCCGTAGGTGCAGAAGCTAAGCGAATGCTTGATAAAACTCCTGGAAATATTATGGCTATCCGCCCGCTTGCAGATGGTGTAATTGCAGATATCGACAGTACAGAAAAGATGATTAAATACTTCATCTCAAAAATTATTCCACGCCATCAGCTGTTTAAATCTGTTCGAATGAAGATTGGTATTCCTTCCTGCGTAACTGATGTTGAACGCCGTGCAGTAATTGAAGCTGCAATGAAGGCTGGTGCCAAGGAAGTTGAAGTAATTGAGGAAAGCCGTGCGGCCGCAATCGGTGCCGATATCCCGATTTTTGAGCCGGCCGGCCACATGATTTGTGACATCGGTGGTGGTACCGCAGAAATTTCAGTAATCTCCCTCGGCGGAATGGTTGTTACTCACTCAATCCGCGTTGGCGGCGACAAGTTCGACGAAGCAATCGTAAAGCACGTAAAGAGTGTGCACAACCTCATTATTGGTCAGCCTGCAGCTGAACGCCTTAAGATTCAGATTGGTAACGCTGCACCTGAAAAAACAATCGAAAAGATGGAGCTTAAGGGAACTGACGCAATTACAGGTCTTCCACGCCGCCTCGAAATTGACAGCGTAGAAGTACGTGAAGCGCTCAAAGAACCTGTAACAAAAATTGTTGAAGAAATCAAATCTGTTCTTTCAGAAACACCTCCTGAGCTCGCTTCTGATATCATTGAACGAGGTATCGTTATGACCGGTGGCGGCTCAATGCTCCGCGAACTTCCAAAACTTGTTTCTAAGGAAACTGGTGTACCGGTTATCCTTGTAGAAAAGCCTCTTGAATGTGTTGCACTTGGTGCAGGAAAAGCATTCGGCCTTTTCAAGGATATGTATTCAGAACGTACAATTTATGACAGTCTGAACGACTAATTTGACTTTTCTTTTGGGTGGGATTTATGCCAAGAAAGCCGAATTTTTCTTTCAGAATTAAGTTTGCTGAATTTCTTCTCGTTATTTATCTTCTTGCCGGTGGACTAATGCTTGCATTCAGTTCCGGCGGATTTGTTTTGAATTTTAAGCAGATTGGTTTTTCAATTTTCTCTTCTTTAGACAAAGGTGTTCATTTTGTTACCGACGGTGTTGTAAATACCTTTAATGCAGTTGGTGAACTTCGTAAACTCAAAAAAGATTACAATGACCTTGTAATTAAACTTGAAAATTACGAAGAAATGCAGCGTTCTAATGCAGATATCCGCAAGGAAAATGCACGTTTAAAAGAACAGCTGGATTTTGCAGTCTCTCTTGATGAAAAAAACATTCCGGCTCAGATTATTGCACGTGATCTGGATAATGCATTTACATATCTTACAATTGACAAAGGTAGTGTCAACGGAATCAGAAAAAATATGCCGGTAATTGCCTTTCAGAACGGAAACCAGGGACTGGTTGGTAAGGTTGTTCAGGTTGGCACTTTTACCAGTCAGATTATGCCTGTTTATAATATCAACAATATTGTTTCTGCCCGCATTCAAAACTCCCGTGACCTGGGTCTTGTAAACGGACTTGGAAGTCAGGATCAACCGCTTCTCATGCAGTACATCAGAAAATCTGTCGTAGATGAACTTAGTTATGGAGATATTGTCGTTACTTCTGGAGAAAATGATAATTATATGCGTGATATTGCAATCGGTACAATTTCAAAGATTACAACGCTTGATTATAACTCTTCGCTCAATATTGAACTTACACCAATCATCGATTTTGCACGACTGGAAAACGTAGTTGTTGTAAATCAAAAAGAGCTCAACGACAGAAAAGCAGAATAAGGAATAGGAGGGAAAAAATGACAAAATCAATTTTACTAAGTACATTTATTCTTTTGTGCGCTGTTATCATAGAATCTTCTATTCTTTCAAATATTTCATTTATATATATAGTTCCTGATTTAGTTCTTATCTGTTCTATGTATTTTTCTCTTTTAAATGGAAAAGTTGTAGGGGAGACAACCGGTTTTATTTCCGGTATTCTGCTGGATTTCATTACGGGTATTCCATTTGGATTCAACAGTCTGTTTAGAACCATAATCGGATATGTTGCAGGTTTGTTTTCAAAAAATGTAATTATTTCCGGATTCATTCTTCCAATGCTTTGTGTCGGAATTGCAACCATAGCTAAAACTCTTATGGTTGAACTGCTTGGCATCCTGTTCCCGAACGTACATATTTATATACCTGGAATCATTTCCTATGATTTTCTTTTTGAATTTATTGAAAATGTACTTCTCGCTCCATTCGTTTTTAAGTTTTTGGGGTTCTTTAAAAAGTCTCTGGCTATCAGAACAATAAAGGATGCAATCGATAATGATTAATTCGGAAGACAGGCTTTCAAAAGGTGCAAAAATTTTTATTCTTCTCATAATGCTTGTGATTTTTTTTGTGCTTTATGCATACCGTCTGTTTTCAATGCAGATTGTACAAGGTGAACATTATCGTTCACAGTCACAGCGTATTTCCAGCCAGATTACAGTTATATCTGCTCAGCGCGGTGAAATTTTTGACCGTAATGCACTTCTTCCAATTGTTATAAATACAGACTCCTTTGCTGTTGAAGTAACTCCTGGAGAGATTCCAAAAGACCGCTACGACACAGTTACACTTAAACTTGCTCATTATCTTGGCATAAGCAAAACTGATATTGATAAAAAGATTCCTAAAAATATGCGCCGTTCCTATTCTACCTTTCAGGTTAAATCGAATGTGCCTTTTACGGTAATTTCAAATATTG
>CAMNBC010000230.1 GCA_946532115.1 uncultured Treponema sp. | reverse complement strand
TTGGCTGCATAGTAGACGGATGTCCTGCAGGATTAGAGCTTACAAAAGAGATGATACAGACTGCTCTTAATCGCCGTCGGCCAGGAGCCTCTGTGACCGGAAAGTTCAATGCTTCTGTAACAGCAAGAAAAGAAGCTGATGAAGTAGAAATTCTTTCCGGCGTTTTTGAAGGCTGTACAACTGGAACTCCAATTGCATTAGAGGTTCGCAATACCTCACAGCATTCAGCTGATTATGGAAATCTGGATTTAACTTTCCGTCCCGGTCATGCAGACTTTACTTATGACATTAAATACAGGGGAAACCGTGATTATCGTGGAGGCGGACGTTCAAGTGGCCGTGAAACGCTTGCCCGGGTTGCTGCAGGAGCAGTAGCTCAGCAGCTTTTGAATAAAGAAGGAATTAAAATTACTGCATATACAGTGCGCGCAGCTGGAATTAGCGTAACTAAAAAAGATTTTTCACAGATAGAGCAGAATAATCTTAGAGCTCCGGATAATGATGCAGCAGTTGCAATGAATGCACGGATAGAAGAGCTTCGTGCTTCTGGTGAAAGTGCAGGTGGAATTATTGAATGCCTTGTAGAAGGTTGTCCGGCGGGGCTTGGAGAACCAGCTTTTGATAAGCTTGACGCAAAGCTTGCTCAGGCAATGCTGAGTATTGGAGCTGTAAAAGGTTTTGAAATTGGTGATGGATTTGCTGCAGCTGACAGTTTTGGAAGTCAGAATAATGATGCTATGCATGCAGAAAACGGAAAACCTGTTTTTGACTCAAATCACAGCGGGGGTGTGCTTGGCGGAATTTCTAATGGAAATCAGATAATCTTCCGTGTTGCAGTAAAACCTGTTCCAAGTATTTTTAAGCCGCAGCAGACAGTAAGACGTTCAGGTTCTTTTGATGAAAAAGGCAATGCTCAGTATGAAACTACAGAACTTCAGATAAAAGGCAGACACGATGTGTGTCTTTGTCCAAGAATTGTGCCTGTGGTAGAAGCAATGACAGCTCTGGTTATTGCAGACCTTCTTCTGGAAAACAGGCAGGGACAATAAATGAAATCCAAAAAAATACGAGTCTCACTGGCAGCTGCTGCACTCATCGTTTTTTCTTTTGTTGTTTATACAGGAGTCCGCGCAGCAGCTTTTAAGAAAACACAGAATGCTTCTCCACTTTCGGCAGAAGAATCTTTTGAATTGACTCAATTTTTACTTTCTAAGTATCCTTCAGAGTATCAGATTCTGAAAAAACTTCCATATAATATAAGTGAACCTTCTCTGGATGTATGGGCTAAGTCTGCAATTCTGGTTGATGTCTCAAATGGTTCAATACTCTATCAAAAAAATGCAGATGAAATAATTCCGCCGGCTTCAATGACAAAACTGTTTGCTATGTATGTAGTGGAAGAAGAAATTGCAAGCGGACGTTTTTCATATGATCAGCAAATTCCTCTGCCACCAGAAAGCTGGGCTTGTAATATGCCGCCGCACAGTTCCCTTATGTTTTTGGGAAAAGGACAGCGTGTTACTATGGAGGAGCTTTTGCTTGGGCTTTCTATTTGTTCAGGAAATGATGCAGCTTACGCACTGGCTTACACTGTATGCGGGACAATGGAAGCATTTGTTGAGCGAATGAACCTTGTTGCGGAATCGCTGGGGCTGGTGCATACGCATTTTGTTGAGAGTTCTGGTTACAGCGAACTTAATCAGACAACAGCCCGCGAAATGGCCGAGTTCGCAACAATTTACCTCCGCCGCCACCCCAATTCGCTGCGGCGTTTCCACAGTGTACTGAGCTTTACATACCCGCAGTCAAAGAATCTTGCACCAGGTGATAAACCTGCTTCACAAGATTTTTCTCAAGGATTGCCAGAAAAAATCACAATGCCAATCACTCAGGAAAATACCAACCCTCTGCTTGGTAAACTCGAAGGTTGTGACGGTTTGAAGACCGGTTACATAGACGAAAGCGGTTACAATCTTTCGCTTACAGCTGTACGCGGTGAAACCCGCTTCCTGTCTGTCACAATGGGAGGTCCTGGAACCAATGCCCGCGAAGGGCAGGCAGGCCGTGTTCACGACGGCACAGAACTTATGGAATGGGCTTTTGCACACTTTGCAGACAGCTCGCTCGAAGTAAAAGTTCATCCATACCTGGTACGCAGCTTCAATTCCTCTCAAAAAATGCTGAGCCTTGTTCCGGCATACACAAGCCGTACAATAACCGTGCCCTATGTAACCGGCAGCACAATGGCCGAAAATCTCGATTCTCTACGTATAGAAGTTCATCTTCCAGACTACTGCTGGGGCAAAGTTGAGCAGGGGCAGCCATATGGTAAAATCACAATTTCAATAAATGACTATCTTCTCCAGGAAATTCCATTAGTAGCCGACCGCTCCCTCAAAAAATCTTCTGTTTTGTGTACCGCCTCAGATTTTATATTAAGCCGCATTTTTATGCTGAATAAATAATATGACGTTATATGTTCCGTGGCCGAGGTGCCTTTTTCTGCCTTCTGCCACGGAAAAGCTCTCTAAAATTGAATATATATTTATACTTGCATAAAAAATGCGATAGGGGTAATATAAATTTATAACGTACAAAAAAATAGGAGATAAATATGTCATTAAAGAAAACATTTTCTAGTGATGGTAAAAAATGTACAGTTGTATTTACAGTTAACCCCGAGGCTGCCGCAGGTGCAACCAAAATTTTCCTTGCCGGAGATTTCAACAGCTGGGATCCGACTTCGATTCCAATGAAAAAAGATCCAAATGGTTCTTTCTCAGTTAAAAAGCAGCTCGAAACAAATAAAGAATATCAGTTCCGCTACTGCATAGATGGAAATATCTGGATAAATGACTGGAAGGCAGACAAGTATATCCGCTCTGAGTTTGCAAGTGATGATAACTCTGTAGTAGACACAACTGTTCCTAAGGCTCCAAAGGTTTCTAAGAAGCCAACTTCTAAAGCAGTAAATAAATCTACAGATAAAAAACCTGCAAAAAAAACAACAAAAAAATAAAAAAAATATAAAAAAAGGTTTGTGACCTGTTGACAAAGTGAGCGTTAATCACTATATTAATACTCACTTAACTCATTCCCCGATTGTGTAATGGTAGCACTTCAGATTCTGGTTCTGACTGTGGGGGTTCGAATCCTCCTTGGGGAACTAAAGCTGAATCAGAGATGGTTCAGCTTTTTTTTGGCTCCCTCGAATATCGGTTTAGTTCATCGCCCTCTCAAGGCGGAGAGACGGGTTCGACTCCCGTGGGAGCTA
>CAMNBC010000229.1 GCA_946532115.1 uncultured Treponema sp. | reverse complement strand
AATATCCTTCAGGTTCCAGTCTAAGCATTATTTCACCAAATGTTACTACTTTCATGTTTTATCTCCTTCTTTTAGGTTCTAGGTTTTAGGTGCTTGGTTCTAGGGGTTGGGGGAAGTCTCCCCCTCGCTCCAACCGTCCGCACGCAAGCGTGCTACCGTTTTCCGCTACCCCCTCTGCGGGCTCAAACGCCGCCCGCAACGCCTGCTTTAACTTTCCTAGAACCTAAAACCTAACACCTATAACCTTTATCCTCTGATTTCCTTTACAATCTGTGCAGCTTCTTTTGTGAGTTTCTCAATTGTTTCAAAGTTGCCTGCATTAATCAAATCGCCCTTCACCATCCAGCTGCCACCACAGGCAAGAATCTTGTCGCATGCAAGGTAATCGCGGACGTTTGTTGCGTTGATTCCGCCGGTCGGCATGAACTTCATCATTGTATATGGAGCACTCATAGCCTTAATCATCTTAAGACCGCCCGCATTTTCTGAAGGGAAGAATTTTACAACATCAAGACCAAAGCCAAGTGCTACTTCGAGTTCTGTTGGAGTCATAATACCAGGTGTGATTGGATAGCCCTTTTTAATACAGTACTCTACAACCTTTGGATTAAGGCCTGGGCTTACAATAAACTTAGCGCCCGCACCAATTGCACGGTCAACCTGTTCAGTTGTAAGAACAGTTCCAGCGCCCACAAACATATCAGGAAATTTTTTAGAAATTGCGCGAATGCTTTCTTCAGCCGCATCAGTACGGAAAGTAACTTCTGCACAAGGAAGCCCGCCTTTAATAAGAGCTTCTGCCAAAGGTTCAGCATCGCTCACCTTATTCAAAACGACAACCGGCACAATCCCAGTTGCGCCGATCTGCTTTAATGTATCATTCATAACTGCCTCACAATGTGATATACTAGTATTCTAGTTAATAATATTCTATCACGTTGCGCAAAGAATGTCATCAGTAAAATATCTCAGTTAGTTATCAGTACATTTCCTCTAATGTCACCAGGGTCAGATTTTTAGAATTCTCAATAACATAATCTGTAAAACCTGAAAGAGAAAAGAGCATAATCTTAAGATTTGAGACTGGCAGATAATTCAGCTTATTCAGAAAGTTATCAAGATCTCCATTATCAAATTTCTCTGACTTGAATTTACACTCGCCTGCCAGAACATAATTCTTCCCATCCAGGCCAAGCAAATCTATTTCAACAAGGACAATATTTTTTCCTGCTTTTACAGAACTCTGGTATTCAGCAACATCTGTCAAAAAGCAAGGAATTTTCTTTGTTCCAACATTGCTCAGAATATAATCCTTTGCCATTCTTTCAAAAATAGTTCCCATAAAATGATGAAGACTACCTTTTACTTTCTGCTCATAATAAAGCTTTCCTTTTCCACTGTTTATAAGACTTGCCCCTGGAGCTACATATTTAAAATAGAAACTAATCATGGAATCAGAAATTATATAATACGGTTTCGGAGTTTCACGACGCTCTACAATTTCTGCTGAAATAAGATTCTTCAGGCAGAAGCTGATGTCGGACATCCCTGTAGACGTTTGAATTTCATTGTATTTTGTTTTCCCCTTTGCAATAGCATCTATAATGGAATTATAGGCAACCGGATTTGATTTTTCAGCGGTAATAACAGTCTTAATTTGTTCTTCTGAAAAAAATGAATTTCTGGAGAAAAATAGTTTTACAATATTTTCATCAAGAGAAAGCTTACTGTCAAACTGCTCCAGATATTTCGCAACACCACCTGTAAGACCATAAACAATGGCTTTTTCCTCTGCATTGTAATCAGGAACAAATAAAGCTGTATCCTTGTAATTAAAAGGATTAATTTTGAATTCAAGATTAGCTCTTCCATGAAGCGGAGCAGATGCACCGAGAACCTCTTCTCGCATAAAAGAAACAAGTGAACCTAGCAAAACAAAATACAGATTTGATTTTTTCCACTTGTTATCTATATATTTCTGCAGCAAAGAATTCATATAAGGGCAGGATTTTGCAAGATAAGGATATTCGTCAATTACAAAAACAATTCTCTCTTTTTCTGATTCTTCTGCAATAAAATCAAATATTGAATCAAAGGTATCAAACTTTAATTTTCCACTAAGTTTTGGAGCAAGACTGTCCAGAACATCATTTCCCATTCTTTCCAGAAGTTCTTTTTCCGTCATTTCCGTACTGACAAAAGATACTGATTTACATTTATTTTTTTCGATAAATTTATTAATGAGTGTTGTCTTTCCGACTCGTCTACGTCCAAAGAGAACGACCATCTGGAATCCTTGTTTGTTATAAAGTTCCTGGAGAGATGAAAGTTCTTCTTTTCTTCCTATAAATTTATCCATATTGATGCTCCTCTTTGTTAACAGCTTTACTAGAGTGCAATCTACTAGAGTTAACTCTACTAGATTGCACTCTAGTAATATTATATGGATAATAAATATTTGTCAATTAAAGTGAGCCTGATTTGATTTGTGCCGCGTTTACAATTGTACCAGCAAAATCTTCATAACTTAATGGATAAGAGGGATGATATGCTTCTATATAAGTACAATTATTCAGAGAATCAGAAAAGGAACGTACAAGGCAATTTCCATCAGACTCATAAACCTCATCTGTTTCAGAATAATTAAGCCCCGGAAAAAGCTGATGGCAAAGATGCAGTGTATTTCCAAAAATTACAACATCCGGCTTATACAAATCTATCTGGGCAGAAACAATATAAAGAAATTGAAGGTTATTGCCGGAAAGAAAAACTGGAAAGTTCACACACCGCAAAGATTGGTTTTAGCCGATAGCCTTTCCATCCGCAAAGGCCTTGCCCACTACATCGCCAAGAACGTTGTAATTGTGGGCAACAGGGTCATAGCAGATAGGCTTGAGCTTGGCGGCATCAATTTTACCATCTGTAAGTACAGATTCATCGGCACTTACGTTAATGATGTTTCCTACGATATAATCGCTGTCTTCGCTCATCTGCGCAACTTCACATTCCAGAACCATTGGAAGCTCATTCAAAACAGGAGCATCTACAAACTCAGACTTAGAAACAGTAAAACCGGCCTTTTTGATTTTATCAGGCTCTTTATTACCACTCACGATTCCTAAATAGTCGCATTCTTTTATATGAGCGGCATCTGCCATGCTTACAGTGAAAGCCTTTCGAGCTGCAATGTTCTTTGTTGTTTTATGACTCTTATCAAGGCAGATTCCAATCTGATTTGTATCGTGAATTCCACCCCATGCAGCATTCATTGCATCCG
>CAMNBC010000228.1 GCA_946532115.1 uncultured Treponema sp. | reverse complement strand
TTCCCGTGCAAATGCGTACGCTGGAATGTAATCATGAAAATGTTTCAATTTATTTTTGAGTTCAAAATCAGTCCAATTTGGAGCAGTTTCTGTCGCAATACTTTTTAGACCTGAATTAAAATCTGAAATGGAATTCATACATGTCTCATATTCACTCAGTAATTTTTGCACAAAAGAATATGCCTCTTGATAATTGTAATTACTCAGATGATATTCACATTCATGGATATTCTCTCTATCATGTGCAAATTCTTTGCTGGTTTTAAAAAGTTCTAATGCCTCATAAAATGCTTTTATCTGTATTTCATCATTCGTCATTTTCCCCTCCAATCATCTTTTTCTCATGTTCTTTTTCAATCTGTCTTACACTTTTTTCTGGTGTCGGCAAATCTTCTGGCATTGTACCGCCAAGTTCTTTGATGGTCTGACGAACTTTCTTTCCTACTTCAAAATGAGTTTTATTCGCTTCTGCTTTTCCTTGAATATGTTCACGCCTGAGTTTTTCTTCTGTCTGTGTTGCACGGAAAAGATTTGCGGCAAGTTCTGTGCTTCCCATATAATCAAGAATATCCTGATTCTTTTTAAGTCCTTTTCGTTCTTTTATGTCTTTTGCCTTTAGTCCGTTATATAATCCCATATAACCATAATTTTGAAAGATTGCATAATCACGAGGTTCTTTAATTCCTGCATCATGAGCTGCATCGGCCAAAGCCGAGTTATGACGTTTCATTTCATTGCGGATTGCAATACGCTTTTGTTCCTCTGAAAGACGTTCGTAATCTTCTATTAGTTCCTGCTGACGCGTTTTTACTGCAAAATATGTCTGACCAAGCGCAATAATTTCTTTTCTCGGATCGCCATTCATAACTATCAGATAACATGCATAACGAGAAAGTTCATAATCTTCAACACTTCGTTTAGCATTAGAACCAATATCAACCATTTTGCGCACCTCCGCAAAATGGTCTGCAACATTCTGGCCGCTATTATTGCATGCTGTTTTAGCACGCTCTATTGCTTCTTTTAAATATCGCCACTGAGAATATTCAAGTACGGGTTGTAACTCACGTGCATACCAAAATTCCTGTCCATATTCATTTACATGCTTGATATTATCAAAAACATTTTCATCCCCATCAAAGAAAAAAAACATAAACAAACCTCCTCGTTTTCAGCAAGGCCAAAAAGATTGATCCCGATATTTACAATCCAAGTTCTTTCAAATATCCTGCCATTTCCTTCTGCACCTGTGCAAGTTCACTTTCTATGCTGGCTATATTTTTCTGAACTTCCTTAATATCAATTGGTTCTTCTTCCTCAAAGGTGTCAACATAGCGCGGAATGTTAAGGTTATAATCGTTTTCACGAATAAGGTCTCGACTTACAAGTGCACTGTATTTTTCAACTGCTTCACGCTTATTGTAAGTTTCAACGATTTCAGCAATATCTTCGTCACGCAGAATATTCTGATTCTTGCCTTTTTCAAAATGACCTTCGCCCGAAGCGTCAATAAAAACTACATCATCACGATTGCGATTTTTTTTGAAAATCAAAATACAAGCAGGAATTCCCGTTCCATAAAAAAGATTTGCAGGAAGACCGATTACGGCATCAAGAAGATTAAACTCTATAATTTCCTTGCGAATTTTTCCTTCACTCGCACCACGAAAGAGAACACCATGAGGCAGAACGATTCCCATACGACCGGAATTATCATCAAGGCTGTGAAGCATATGAAGCACAAACGCATAATCCCCTTTGGAACTTGGCGGAACTCCCCAGTCAAAACGTCCATAAGGATCCATAGATGCAGTCATTTTTTCTTTTTTCTTTTCATCTAGTTTTTCGCTGTTTGATAAGAATCCTGAATCCCACTTATCAAGACTGAACGGTGGATTTGCAACTACAACCTGAAACTTCATAAGGCTGTCATTTTCGAGAGTCTGTGGATTTGAAAGAGTATCTCCCTGATAGATTTTTGCGTCATCAACACCGTGCAGGAACATATTCATAGTACACAAGGCCCAAGTCTGAGCATTTGCTTCCTGTCCATACACTGCACATTTCCCATCAGGAACTTCCTTATACGCTTTAAGCAAAAGTCCACCAGAACCACAGGTTGGGTCGTAAATACGGTCATTTTCTTTCGGCTGAACAAGAAGTGCAAGCAGACGAGAAACCTGACTCGGTGTAAAAAACTCCCCACCTTTTTTACCGGCATCTGAAGCAAAATTTGCAATCATGTATTCGTAAGCATCGCCAATTATATCAGCTGAAGAAAGCTGACTTGGGCGCAAATCCAGTTCCGAAAAATCTTCAAGCAGATTTTTAAGGATTGCATTTTTTTCTTTCTGATTTCCAAAATCAACCTGGGAATTGAAATCAATTGCCCGGAATACATTACGCAGTTTTGCAGAGTTTCGTTCCTCAATATGGCTCAACGCAACATTTATCATTTGGCCAATCTGATTATTATTGCGCTCATTATACAAATAATCAAAAGTTGATTCCTTATCTACAAAAAAACGCTCGCGGTTCATTGCACGCTCAATTCTTGCTGTATCTCCGTTATATTGAGTTTGATAAGCGGCATATTTTTCTTTAGTAACATCGCTCAGATATTTTACAAAGAGCATGGAAAGGATATAATCCTTATAACGAGAGCTGTCAATTTTTCCGCGAAATGTATCACATGCACTCCACAATGTCTTTTCAATATCATTTTTAGTTGTCATTTTACCGCTCCTTTCTTGTTTGTAATAAACTCAAAATTTTTATTCTCAAGGCAAAACTGATAAAGTTTTTCTTTTTCTATTTTCAATCGTTCTAACAATTCCAGCTCTTTTCTTGCCGTCATATTAAAATCCGCAATTAATTTCTGTTCCCGCAAACTTGGAAGTTCAATATCCAAATCACAGAAATATTGAGGTTTAATCGCAGCCAGCATATTTCCTGCACTATTTTTGAAAATATCTCTCTTCACAGTTTCTGTATTCAAGAGCCAAAAAAGATACTCTGGCAAAAGTTTATCAGTGTAACATCTGATTATTACAAAATTTGATGATACAACCATACCATATGTTTTTTTATCAATTAAAACTGAAGTATAAGGCATACTTGTACGAACAATTACATCTCCAATTTCAGTCAGATACTCTTTATTTAACGATTCAACAGCATCAAAAATCCCCAAATCCCCCTCAAACACAGTAGCATCCGATTTTATAGACTTTAAAGTCAAAAGAGAATATCTGTTTTCTGTTTTTTCTCGGGCCTGTTTCCTCGAAAGAACCAAACCGCTACGAATCTCTGCACAA
>CAMNBC010000227.1 GCA_946532115.1 uncultured Treponema sp. | reverse complement strand
TTCAAAAGACTTAGGCTCGTAGGCCTTTTCCAATTCAATTGCTTTCATTCTGTCAATTCCTCTTAAAGCATTAATTTAAAATATTGACCAAAATTATAATGAATTCACGAATTTTTGTCACCCATTACGACTTGCACTTTGCAGTCTGCTCGTTCTTGAGTATTTTTTCAAAGCCCGGGTTACTATTATCACTGTAAGGAGACCAGTCTATGGCATAACGCTTACATTTTATCTTTTTCAATTCTATTTCCCAGGCCCGCATGTTATCGCAAAAATCACTGATTACAAAAAGTACATCCCTGTTATTAAACTTATATTTTTCTCTAACATATTTAATTCCCTTTGCAATATCAGTTCCACCGCCATATAAATCAGGAATATTATCATCAAGGGTATATTCACCTTCCAGGCAGGTACTCCAGAAAATCAGTTTTGTATGCTTAAACTGATTTTTGACTGACTGAAAGGTATTTACAAAATCGTGGACCATTTTAGAATCAATACTTCCGCTTACATCCAGAATAAGATATAAATCCGGAAGATTATTTTGTTCATATCTCACGTTTTTTGGAATGATTATTGAGGTTGCATATTTACAACGGTTGGTATTATACATCTGGTTGCGAAGAGTTACCGCCGGTCGTTTTACGCAAAGAAGTTTTTTGACCTTATTCAGCAAATCCGGCATATCCTGATAATAAGTGAACATTATCCTTGTCTGTAAGCCACCACCATATTCTGAACGGCCATCCATACCTCCGGTTGGAATATTAAAGCCATTCATATGATTTTCTGCCTGTTTTTTGATGGAATCCAGCTCTTTTTTAGATAAAGACATCTTTTTACATTCTCGTTTAATCCGTTCATATTCATATTCAGAAAGTACACCATTAAAGTTCGACTTCATAGAACGTTTCTGAGCAGCCCGAATTGCCTGAACTATTTTGAATTTGTAAATAAATTCTTCTATATTCATAAGAATAAGATTCAGATATTCATTCCAGCTTTTTCCAGGTTCAAAACCATAATCTTCCGGCCAGCAGCCCTGTGCATTTATATCATTTGTAAGCTGCTGTACACGTTCACACATAAAATGCCATTCTTCAGAAGAAAACATACGGCTGTTTACTTCAAAATCCATTACTGTATTAAAAATAAACTGGCGGAAGCATTCGTAATAGCGGTCATAATCATTGGCAAAAAGCCGCTGAACCTTCATAAAAGAAGCATGAATCTTTGGCTCCAGAAAAGACTTTTCCCTCTGCTCCATATTATGGCAATGACCAAAAAGAATATGGCCACATTCATGCATAAAAAGAAATTTTGCCAGAAGCTCATCTTTATTATTTATATAGATATGAGAAATCTCGCCCAGCACACTTTCGCGCAGGTTATTTGTAAAAGCAATACTCGGTTCAAATAATTCAGCATCATAATCTACCGTGTAAAGCCGGCTTTTCATCTGATCTTCTACTTCCTGATACTTTTCTGGAATCATTACCTTTTACTCCTTAAACGGGCTCTAATCAGGCACTTATTCTTCTGCCCTGAATTCCGGCTTCAATTGACATATACTTTTTTACAGGTAAGAATTCAACTTTTTCTCCATTCCAGTTAAGAACTTCAAAGCTGTTGTTCTGGATACGCTTATTTTCCTGAAGAGGACTTGAACCATAGATTTCATTAAAATCAAGAAGATATAAAGAATATGCAGAAAGGCCGTTTGAGTAACGAATTTTTCGCACTGCTGCTTTTGCGTAATTATAGCTTCCTTTGTATTTTATTCTTCCAAAACAGATTCTTACCAGAGCAGAATCCGCTATTCCAAAATGCTGCTGATAATCCGGGATAATATTCATTATCTGGCAATACAGTCCGTAATAATCCACACACACACCTGTAACAATCTTCTGCAGACTGTAAAATATTTTGCGTCTGATTACATAATTACTTAATTCAGAAACAGCATCCAGGTCTGAAATTATCTTTGCCCTTCCCGCCTCTGTACCACAAAGTCCAAGAATATTATCAAGTTCAAATTCTGATCTAACCTGATTTCCTATTTCCATAGACTGAGAAACAAGGTCTGCCTGTGAAAAGGATGTATTTTCAACATTTACAAGAAAACTTGAAATGTCTTTTGAAATATCATGAACCATTGGTAAAAAAGTCTTACTTTCACAAAGAAGAGGTCTTTTGCCTGAGGCTATAAGTTTTTCAAATTCATCATAGAGTTTCTTTCTAAAGGCATTTCCCTGCTCTTCAACAAAAAGACAGGTTCCAGCCCCTACCAGTCCATCTATAATCTTTTTCAGAATATCACTATTAGAAATATCCAGACAGGTATAAGCCATTAATGCCCGGGAAAGATAACTTATTGTTCGCCCTGAAATAAAATTGTAAATACAATCAGTAGATTCTGAATAAAGGCCATCAAGTTTCTGATTTGAAATATCCAGCAGGCCCAGATGCCCCTTTGGATCTGAATATTTCAGAAATATTTCTTTCCATATATTCTGATAGCGGTTCATAAAATTTGTTTTAAAATCAGGCAGAACTTTTTTTGCCAGCCCAGGATATTTTACCGGTTTTGGAGGATTTAAGAATTCCTGCATCATATCCAGAGCATTATAGTTGTGATTAAGATTGATGATGATGAAACGGTTTAAGGTTGGCGCCATAAGGTTCATGGTACTTGGAAGATTTCCAGAATAATTTGCAGCAGCAACAATGAGACAGTCTTGCGGCAGATATTTACCACTTCCTATAGTACGGTCAAAAATAAGACTGAGCAAAGCTCCCTGAACAAATTCTGAACAGGTAGACAATTCATCAATAAAAAGCAGAGTCTTTCGTCCCTGGTCTGCATTTTCCTTTATGCGGCTAAACCATTCAGGGCTTAGATGAACAAGATGGTCTGAACCATTATTCGGATTTACCTGATAGCCGGAAATTTCTTCCGGCGTAAAGCGGCTTCCAATTAAGGTTTCGAGATGCATTTTATTATGTTCAGCATATCTTGTGAGAATTGTTGTCTTTCCTAATCCCGGATTGGACATAAAAAGAACTGGAATACGGGTTACTTTTGAAATTTCTACAGCATCAATTATATTCTGTTCTATGCTCATTCGTTTTCTCCTATCGTTTAATATAGGGAAAAACACAAAGTCGTAAAGCAGAGTCATAAAAAAAAGAGGCTGTCTGTAAGAATACAAACAACCTCTTCGTTTCAATTAATGCTTTTGCTTTTACTCATCAAGAGTAATTTTATTTCCGGTATAAAGGAAGTAGTAGCGTCCCTTAGCGGCTATGAGCTCATCATGGGTGCCGCGCTCAA
>CAMNBC010000226.1 GCA_946532115.1 uncultured Treponema sp. | reverse complement strand
TGTTCTCACTGTGAATTGCTACACGAAGAATCTCGCGTCCCTGCTCAGTATAATTAAAGATTCCTTCTCCATCACCCCAGCGGCGGGCAGCAAAGAAGAGTGCCATTGCAAAGTACTCTTCACCATCAGGGGCAGGACCATCAGCATTCTTAGTTCCATCCGGCTTATTCGACCAGCAAAAATAGCCTGCATTCGGACCGCTTTCCATGTACATATTCTTTTTAGCCCACTTCCAGATGCGGTCAAAAATATCTTTACGGTTCATCTGAAGGGCCATCATCATGCCATAAGACATTCCTTCAGTACGTGCATCATCATTACCGGTATCTTCCATATAGCCGGTATTATCTTCAGTTTCAAAATAGAAATGATTAGGATTCTTTTGATCGAAAATATTATTCCAACATTCAATCACACGGTTTTCAACATCAAATTTCGAATAACCAAACTCTTCCAATATACTTTTCATAATATAAGAATAATCCCACTCCCACATTCCGTCCATAAAAGAAAAACCCTAAATGTATTGTATTGAACTTATAGGACAATAAAAAAGGCTGCTGATACACTCTGAGTTATGCTGCAGTCAGCTTGACTGACTGTCAGTATAGGCTCATCGCGTAGCAGCAGCCTTTTTTATTGTTCGTATAGTTATGATACTATTTATTTGTTTTTCTTCTGCTCACTAGGCTTGCTCTTAGCGCCGGCAACAGCCGCAGCCATTTTCTCCAGTGCCTTTTCCTTGTCATTTACCATAAGAATTGGCTGACCGGTAGCATCCAGAGTATCGCGCCAGAGTGATCCTTCTGGGTCTACAGCATTGCGATGTGCAGTTACAGCCTTAATTGGAAGGTGAACGAACTTGTCGTGAACAAGACCAATTACACACTTTGTCTTTCCGGCCATAGCAGCGTGAACCGCATTGTTACCAAGACGCTCACAGTAAATTGAGTCACTTGCTGTAGTTACGCTTGCGCGAACCTGATATGAAGGATCAATATATTTAAGGTTGATTTCGATATTCTTAGCCTTGAAGTACTTTTCGATTTCACTCTTCAAGAATACACCAATATCAGAAAGTTTCTTGTTTCCAGAAGCATCAGTTGCACCAGTAGCCTGAAGAAGATCCTGTCCGGCACCTTCTGAAACTACGATTACAGCGTGTCCACGTTTTGCAAGACGGCGTTCGAGGCAAGCAAGGAAGCCATGCTCACCTTCCATTTCGAAAGGAACTTCAGGAATAAGACAGAAGTTTGTTTCGTGGCTTGAAAGAGCAGCAGCGGCAGCAATAAAGCCAGCTTCGCGCCCCATAAGCTTTACAAGACCAATACCGTTAATCTGGCTGGCAGCTTCCATATGAACAGCAGCTACAGTTTCCTTAGCACGCTGAACAGCAGTTTCAAAACCGAATGAACGGTCAATGAACATAAGGTCATTATCTACAGTCTTTGGAACACCAACAACTGCACACTTAAGGCCACGTTTTTCAACTTCACATGCGATATCATAAGAACCGCGCTGAGTACCATCTCCACCGAGGATGAAGAGCATATTGATTCCATCGCGTTCAATACAGTCTACAATTTCAGTAACACGCTGTCCGCCACCACGGCTTGTTCCAAGGTAAGTACCACCAATCTTGTGAATTTCATCAATGAGATAGCGGTCAAGTTCAAGTGGTTCGTATCCGCTATCCGGGAAGAAGCCTCTAAAACCATACTGATATCCCTTAATTGTCTTTACGCCATAACGTGTATTAAGACAGCGTACAATGGCACGAATTACGTCATTCAAACCTGGGCAAAGACCACCACAGGTACAGATTCCAGCCTTAGCGTGAGTAGGGTCAAAATAAATCTTCTCACGAGGACCAGCCTTTTCCATAAGATTTGAAGAATCAAGAACAATAGGCTGCTTCTTATCAAAAACATTTACATTTGCAAGTACATAAGAATCATCGCTTACATAGTTTGCAGTATAATCACCATGAACTGTAGAAAGTTTAATTGGTGAAGGAATTGTACAAGGGCCCAAGTTGTCTATAGTGAAATCAAATTTCTCTTCTGCCATAATACACCTCAAAAAATAGATATAATAGAATATAATGAAAACGTTTTTTTTTCAATATCATTATATAGAACCGAGAAAAAGCATTATAAAAGATTGGCGGTTAAGATGGCGCGAAGGAGGGAGGCATAAGGCAAAAAGACTTTTTCGGGGATGCCGCGGGAGCGGCATTATTATAGTTTCTATACCCCGAAAAACGTCTAGCGCATTATTGCGCGGTTTTGCCTTATGAATCACGACTGGGAGCCATGTTTCATTATGAATGTTTTATGATGCTTTTGCCCTGAGCTTTTCTATTTAATGATAAGCTCAGCAAGTGCAACAAAACTTGGAAGAAAAATCATGCAAAGTACACTTGTAAAGGAAATAATCAGACTTGCATAAGTCTCATCGCGGTTGAACAAAACTGCAAAGCCCGGGATTGTAGTTGCTGCAGGACACATTGAACAAATCAAAACAACGAAAAGCAAAATGCGGCAGTCCGAAACATTCGGGAACAGCTTATACACAACGTAAAGTACGGCAATATTAATAAGAGCACAAATTACATGCCTAAACAGGCTCACCTTTGCAATTTTCAGCGCATACAGTTTTCCATCAGCAGGCTTAAAGTTTGCAAGCAGAATACCAATGAGCAGCATGCTGACTGCAGTATTCAAATCTCCAATCATAGTAACCGGGTTGGCAATAAATTCAGGCAAAGTCCAGGGACTGCAGAAAATTGCAATTCCAAGTACTACGGCAATGATATTCGGATTAGTAATGATTTTTTTCAGATTGATGGAACCACTCATGATATAATAACCATAAGTCCAGATTGTGATGTTAAACACAACAAGATAGCCCATCAGATAAAACACACCTTCATCACCAAAAACCCCGCGAATCAAAGGAATGCCAATGAATCCGCAGTTAGTAAAACAGATTGCAAGCCGGTCTACCTGTTCCTTGCTTGAAAAAAAGCCTATCAAAATCATTATCAAATGAATTACGATTGCAACAATAAACACAAAACCAAGCTGAACAAGTTTATCTGCGTCAAACTCAAGATTAAATGATTTTACAACCATAAACGGGTTGATTAAATACAATAAAAGCTTACTTATAAACTTCTGCTGAGATTCTTCTACCTTAAAAATCTTTGCAAAAATAAAACCAGCCAGTGCAATAAGAAACATTGTAATAAGCTGTTTCATAACGAGAATGTACATAATTCATATCTCCACGTCACCCTGAACTTGTTTCAGGGTCTATAAAATAGATTCCGAAAC
>CAMNBC010000225.1 GCA_946532115.1 uncultured Treponema sp. | reverse complement strand
AGACGCAACACCAAAATATCCGCCCATTTTTTTCCTCTTATAAAACCCGCGTCTAATGCGGTTTAAAAATATGCGGATAGTATAGTGATTTTGATGAGTTTTTGCAAATCTTGTGTGAAATGGAAAAATATGATGGGCTCTCGCAGGCACGGGGGACGGACTGCCTCTGAACGTCTTTGCAGACTTGCATAAAAAGAATCTGAGTTTTTTGCGTGCAAAAACTCAGATTCTTACAAAAAAACGTGAAGCGAGCATGTCCGTGCCCTGTGTCTGCGAGAGCCTGTTAGATTTTTATATCTTGAATACCTTACAAGCGTGAGCGGCGAGATTAAAGGTAATGTCCTTACCCATATCCTTACGTTCCCACAGGTCACGTATATTGCTGTCAGCATTTATCGTAATCTCAAAAGTTTCTTCGCTGACATTAAAATAAGCATAATAAGCGTGACCATCATTAGTAAAGTTTCGCCAGACAACAACGTCATCGTGACAACTTGAACTAATCTGTTCTGCCTGGTTAGGGCACTTGTCCATCTCAATAATTTCTGGGTTAGTGAGAAGACTGAGATTAAAATCATCCAGCTGCGGAAGATCAGTGCCAATCATAAGAGGGGCACGGAAAATACTCCAGAGAGTAATCATTGTGCGGGTTTCTTCATGAGTGAATTTACTGTACCAGCCGCGTTTTTCTTCCGGAGTTCCGGGAGCAGCCCAACCCCAGCCAAGGCGGTTCATAGGCAGCATATCACAATCCGGCCAGTTACCGTCTCCGGTGTGCTTCTGCCAGACTTCGCAGCGTTCAAACATTGCTTTCAGAAGTTTCCAGTCATCCCAAAAGTCATCAGTTATGCGCCACATATTGGCAAAGGTCTCGTAGTGATGAGCTTTTTCAATTACTGCAGGCCCCGGGCTCAGGGAGAGCACCATACTGCGTCCGCTTGCTTCAATAGCCTTTGCCATCATTTCAATTTCTTTTTCTGCTGAATATGGAGCGTGAGGATACATGTTTGTGTTGCAGATATCATCAACTTTTACAAAATCTACTCCCCATGAAGCGTAAAGCTCAAAAATCGAATCGTAATAATCCTGAGCATAAGGACGGTTCGCATCAACTCCGTACATATCTGCATTCCAGCGGCTTACAGAGTATGGGTTTGCTATAAGGTCTGCTGTCACCTTTGTTCCGTCGTGAGTTTTTACAGGCAAGTGGTCGTGGGCGGCAAAACGTGGAATACCGCGCATAATGTGAATACCAAACTTAAGTCCAAGCGAATGAATATAATCAGCGAGCGGCTTAAAACCTTTGCCGCCCACGCTGCTTGGGAAACGATTCGGAGCCGGAATCTGACGTGAATATTCGTCAATGCAGAATCGACTGAATGGAATGTACTGAATGCCTTCTGCATTGCGTTTACCGGCATCCGGATCAGACCATTGAATGTCAATAACCACATATTCCCAGCCAAATTGCTTTAAATGTGCTGCCATATATTCGGCATTTGCGCGAACCTGCTGCTCATTTACCATTGTGTTGTAATAATCATAGCTGTTCCAGCCCATTGGTGGCTGAGGTGCCACTGTGTTTTTGTTGTAATTTTCCATAATAAGCTTCTCTAAGATGTAAGATTAGAATATATTCTTTTTAAAGATTACTAAATCATTGAGTTTTAGAGTATAGGTAGAATCAAGCTCAGTCCTTACACAGTTTTCACTCATAATAGGTGCCTCAAAGTGATAGACAACATCATTATAACCTTCTGCCTTTACTTCAATGCAGAGCGGAAAGTTTTTTGCAATTCCAGCTTTTTCTGCAGGAACAGGTTTTACCCAGAATGAATATACACCCTTTGTGCTTTTTACTGTTTTAAATGGATTCGGCCAGCTTGCATCAAACATTTCTGCAATTTTACCGTCGAGCTTCAAAGTTACCGTAGCATCAGTTACAGGTTCAAAAGTTGTACCATCAAGCACAGAGCCTGTAAATGTAAAGAAGTTGAATGTTGGTTTTTGCTCTTTTTCAGTTGAAGTTTTGCGGTTTGCTTCATGGAATGGACGTTTTGTTGTGCTTACAATTCGCATTCCTTCCATTCCCAATGAATCAATATCAGCCTGAAGCTGTGGACTTGCAAGATATTCTGCATTATGAGTAATACCCCGGCCAGAAACAACATATTTAGGAGGAAGTCTATTCAGTACATAACTGATTGTATCAAGACGACAGTTTTCACAGTCACAGGTTAGCCAGGATACGTTTTCTCCCTTCACACGGTCGTAAAGAGTATTTACAGACTTATTAACAATGTCTTCCATCAGGTTGTGTACGTTCATATCAGTCTCCTACTTGTTTTCGTTAAACGTTTTGTTAATAAATACATTATATAGTGGAATTGATAATAAAACAAATAAAAAAACAAACAGTTACTTTCTATAGGAACAGCTTTTTCAATTGAAAACTGGCAGATTTTCCATTATATTATATAGTATGAATTATAAATCAATTTATACTAGCCCTCGCTTTGATGATGAGGATGAAGAAAAAAAGCAGAAAATGCCTGATCCTTTTTCGGACAGATTCTTAAAAACAAGACAGATTGTCCTGACTGGCGAAGTAAACAAGGAACTTGCAGATTCAATTGCAAAACAGCTTTTGATACTTGATGCAGAGGATTCAAAGTCTCCAATTTACATGTATATTGATTCTCCTGGTGGTGATGTAGACGCAGGTTTTGCTATTTATGATGTAATACGTTTTGTAAAAGCTCCTGTTTATCTAATTGGTATGGGGCTTATTGCATCAGCAGCAACTCTTATTTTGATTGCAGTTCCAAAAGAACGTAGAATTGGTCTTCCAAACAGCCGTTATCTTATTCATCAGCCGCTTGGACAGATGCGTGGAGTTGCAACTGATATCGAGATTTATGCAAAAGATATGGAAAAAATCCGTGCAAAGTTGAATAAACTCATTGCAGAAGCAACTGGAACTCCACTTGAACAGGTAACAAAGGATACCGACCGTGACTACTGGCTCGATGCTGATGAAGCTGTAAAATACGGCCTTATCAGCAATATTGTTTCTAAGCGTGAGGAGCTTCCTGCTAAATAATTTATGCAATTCCAACTGACCGATTCGCTCATAGACGACATAATCTCCGCCATGGAAAATCAGGATGTAGAATATGCTGTCGATGCCGCGGAAGGTCAGTTAGTTATTTCTGATTCCGATGGCCATGTTCCGGATGATGAACAATATTACAGCTTGCCTGAATGGGGGCCTTCAGATGGATTTGAACTGCGCGAAGATTTTGTGAATAATCTGCATGCGCCGTTAGCCCGCGAAGAATTGCAGAGTGCAATGCATTCAGGAAGGGGGG
>CAMNBC010000224.1 GCA_946532115.1 uncultured Treponema sp. | reverse complement strand
CAGTTGAAGATTTAAGTTTTGATGGACAGGTTCTCGTTGCTTCCGGCTGGAAACCAGGATTTTCTACAGATACAGATGCTGTTTATCTTGGTGAAAAATTTGATGCAAAAACAATTGTAAATCTTTCTAATATAGAGAAGGTTTATACTGATGACCCAAGAAAAAATCCGGATGCTAAGCCTCTTGATACTATCAGCTGGGCTGACTTCCGCAAGATGGTTGGTGACGAATGGACACCTGGAAAGAACTGTCCGTTTGATCCTATTGCTTCAAAAAAAGCCAGCGAGCTTGGCATGAAAGTTATCTGCGCTGGCGGAAAGAATATTGCTAATATTCAGGCTATTCTTGAAGATAAAGAGTATTTTGGTACAACTATTGGCTAATAGGTCAGATTTTCCATTGCGGTGAGAAGTCCGTCGATTTTTTCGCCGTAAAGAGGATCTGTGGCCCATGTGCCGGTAAGTCCGAAAATATCTTCTATGTATTTTGTTTTATGAACCCAGTTGTAACGAGGATCTACAAGTTCCTTGTGAAGCTGGGTTTCTTCTTTTGTAGCATATGCCTGAAGATGCTGGATATGGGCACGGACGCCAAGCTCTTCTGTTTCAAAAATTTCACCCGGATGGTCGGCATCCATTGCGCCAAGTCCACAGTAATTGTGGAATTCCGGCTGAACTAATCCTCCAAATTTTAAGAAACCGGTTTCAAGACACATCTGTGCAAAGGCTGCATCGGAATTGATGCCTTCTGCAGCTGCTTCTTCTATGTAGTATTGGGCAAACTGTATGATGTGGTCTTTGTCAGCATCAGGGTTGCGGCTTAGAAAAAAAGCTGCAAGCTGCGGGGCTGTGAGTTGTCCCTGTGCTAAGAGGCTGCGGGACAGTTCTATTTTTTGTGGTGCAGGCGGTACTGTTTTGCAGGAAAATATAAGGAGTGTTGTTACTAAAAAAAATGCTGCTAAAAAATGTTTTTTTGATAAAAGATTCATTTTCATATTAATAGTGTCGGAAAAATAAAAAAAAATGTGAATTCTGCAAGATTTTCTTCAAATCTTTTCCTTTTTTTGCATGCTTTTGCAAATTTATATATAGAGGATTTTATGAGAAAAGAATTGGAAAAGAATCCAAAACCCGATGTTCGGGAAAAGGTTATGGAGCATGGTTTTTCTTTTTTGTTTGATGAAGAGCTTGTGATGTTGATTCTTGGTTCTGGAACCCGGCAGCTTCCGGTTGACCTGATGGCAGAAAAAATTGTAAGAGTACTCGATGATTGTGATTTTGAAGAGGCTGTAGAGAATCTGCTTAGGGTAAAAGGTGTTGGTCAGGGAAAGGCTCTGGCTGTTGCCGCTGCATTGGAATTCGGGCGTAGGAGAAGCTGTCATTTAAGGGCACCGGTTAAAACTCCCCGTGATATTGTGCCGTTTTTGAAAAATTATGCTGTGTGTGAAAAAGAACATTTTCTGCTGGTTACCTTAAACGGCGGGCATGAGATTATTCAGATTCACGTGATTACTGTTGGTACATTGAACAGAACCCTGATACATCCCCGTGAAGTTTTTACAGCGGCTATGAGGGATAATGCGGCTGCTATAATTGTAAGTCATAATCATCCGTCCGGTAACTGTGAACCTTCTGAAGAAGACCTCGAAATAACTGAGGTTCTGGAAAAAGTGTCTGTGATTATGGGTATTGAATTATTAGATCATGTAATTGTAAGCAGAGAAAACTATTTCAGTTTCGTGGAAAATAAATTGATTCATGGTAAGGAAAGCTTAAAAGGGATCAACTAATGATGACTTTGTTTTTTACCTTGTATTATCGCATTCATTTTATTACATTATATATATGAAACTTTATTCTCGTACTCAATTGGTTCGCTGTGTTTTTATTTGTGTGGTAGCAGCGGTTCTTCTGACCACTGCCATTTGTGTAAATATATCAAAGAAAAAAACATCAGTATCTGTGGGAGTTTCAGATTCAGGGGAGAGTGCAACAGAAATTGCAAATCAGAAAGATGGTGTAGTTTCCGCCCCTGATTCTACTAACGCTATAGAAAACAGTGTTTCTTTTCTGGAACAAAATCCTGCATCTGTGATAAATGTTGCAGCTGGTACATCCAGTTATACGCAGGAAGAAGCGCAGAATATAAATGTATATTCACTGTGTAATGAAGCTGTTGTGAATATTAATACACAAGTTACAGCCTATGACTGGTTTCTTCAGCCTTATGTTCAGGATGGTGGAAGTGGAAGTGGTTCAATTATTGACAAGCGGGGTTACATTCTTACAAACGTGCATGTAATTGCCGATGCAACGAAAATTTATGTTTCGCTTTTTGATGGAACACAATACGAAGCAGAAGTTGTTGGAACAGATCTGGATAGTGATCTTGCCGTCATAAAATTTACTCCACCGGCTGGTATGGAATTGAAAACAATAGCCTTTGGTGATTCTTCAGCCTTAAAGGTTGGCCAGAGGGTTATTGCAATTGGAAATCCGTTCGGTTTGGAACGTACTATGACGACTGGTATTGTTTCGGGGCTTGGCCGACCTATTCAGAATTCGAATAATAGAATTATCCGCGATATGGTACAGACTGATGCTGCAATAAACCCTGGCAATTCCGGTGGGCCTCTGCTTGATACAAACGGAAAAATGATTGGTATCAATACGATGATTCAGTCCAGCAGCGGTAGTTCTGCGGGAGTTGGATTTGCAGTTCCTTCTACTACAGCGATTCGTGTTGTAGCTGATTTGATAAAATATGGAAAAGTACATCGTGGAACAATAGATGCAACAGTAATTCAGTTGAGCCGTAGGATTGCACAATATGCCGGACTTGATATTGCCAGCGGAGTTTTAATTTCTGAAGTTCGCCGTGGTGGTAATGCAGAAAGTGCAGGGCTCAGAGGTGGAACGGAAGCTGCTTATTATGGTTCTAGACGAGATATTATTTATATTGGCGGTGATGTAATAACACAGATTGACAATATTGCTGTTACTTCACTTGCGGATTATTATTCAGCTTTGGAAAGTAAAAAGCCTGGAGATACAGTAACCGTAGTAGTTCGCAGAAATCGTAAAGATATTACACTAAAGATTAAACTTGTTGAAAGTTAGGATGGACTATGCGGAAATTTGAAGTTGTTTCGCCGTTTGAGCCCAGCGGAGATCAGGGGCAGGCTATAGAAAAACTCAGCGAAGGATTTTTGCGGGGTGATAAGTTTCAGACTCTTAAGGGTGTTACCGGTTCCGGAAAAACTTTTACAATGGCAAAAATCATTGAAAAGGTTCAGCGGCCAACTTTGATTATCAGTCATAATAAAACCCTTTCGGCTCAATTGTATCGCGAGTTCAAATCTTTCTTTCCTAATAATG
>CAMNBC010000223.1 GCA_946532115.1 uncultured Treponema sp. | reverse complement strand
CTGATTTCCGGAATGTATGAGCTTACAGACATTGATTTGAACTCAGCTGATATCCCGGCCGGAATGAACTCAATCATTATCAATGGCCCAAAGATTGATTTTACAGAAGAAGAACTTTATAAGATTGACCAGTTCCTCCTTCGCGGTGGAAATGTAATGCTGTTTATCGACGGTGTAGTTGATGATGGAAAAAATCAGTCTTATGGTCTTGGAAACTATGTTGCAAATAACAATAACATTGACCGTCTTCTTGCTAAATACGGCGTTGAGCATAAAAAGAATATGGTAATGGATAAAAAGTGTATTACAGATATGAATGCACAGTATGGTGAGCTTAATTATTACTGGGTTCCTAATATCCATAAAAAACAGCTTGCTAAGAAAAATCCTATTACAAATAACCTTGGCTATGTTTACCTTTTACAGAGCAGTTCACTCCATCCGGATGAAGCAAAAGAAAATAAAAATCTTAAGGTAACTGAACTTGCAAAATCTTCTGAAGAAGCGTGGGCTCTGGAAAGCGGAATTATGTTGCACCCGCTTTATCTTGAACCACCTGCAGATTCTTCAAGTTTCAGCCAGTATGATCTTGCACTTTTGCTTGAAGGTAAATTCGATTCTGCATTTGATGAAGCTCCTGTGACAGAAAATAATAATTCAGATGAAGATGGTGATAAACAAACTAACGTTAGTTCGGAAGAAAATACACTTGTTACATCAAATCATATTAAGACAAGCGTAATGCCTGGAAAACTTTTTGTAGCAGGTTCTTCTACAATTACAACACGTCAGGTAATAGATGAAAACGGTTCAAGTCCTGTTTCAATGTTCCTTATGAATATTGTTGATTATATGAATGGAAACGAAGAGCTTTGTACAATGCGTACAAAGAGTCTTTCTGTAAATAATCTTACAATTAAGAAACCTGGTGCTGCAAACTTCTGGAAGATTTTCAACCAGTATGGTCTTGCTGTTCTTGTTGCTCTCGCAGGCTTTATTGTATGGCGTATTCGTACAGCCCGCCGCCGTGCAATCAATAAAAAATATAATCCTGACGACACAAGAACAATTACAAAATAGGCGAGAGGTAAAAAGATTATGAAGACAAGAAAATTAGTTTTGATAATTGCTGACGTACTGCTGCTTGCTGTTTGCATTATTCAGTTTGCAGTTTCAGCACGAGATACAACTAAGTATTTTACTTTTAAAGAAGAACCGGATTCGATGGAAATTGTAACTCCGGGAGAAACAATCAGCCTTGTAAAAGAAGGTGAAGACTGGTTTATTGGTGAAAAAAAATATCCTGCAAGTATTTCTGTAATTGACGGATATCTGGATGCAATAAAAAATATTCGTGCGCTCGACAAAGTTGGAAGTACTTCTAGTGATGCTGTAGCTGAGCGCTATGAGCTTGTAGATGGTAAAAAAACTATTGTAACTGCTAAGCTAGGCGATAAGGTGTTGAGAACTCTTGAAATTGGTAAGACAGCTGTTTCTTCATCTCAGTGCTATGCAACTGTTGATGGCGGAAAAGATATCTATCTTCTTTCCGGTGGAATCAATGATACTTTTGATACAAGTGTTGCTGCAGCCCGTACAACAATCGTTTTGAATCTTGAAGCACCAGATATTACAAATGTTACTATTACCGATTATGAAACAGATAAAACCTGGTCAGTTTCACGCATGGGTGATGGAGAAGATTTAGCATGGAATGTGAGTGGTGATGGTGCAACAGAAGGTTATGAACTTGATACTATTGATGCTGCAAACTGGCTTAACTCTTTTGCTTCTCTTTCAACCCGCGACTGGTATCTTGATGATGCAGTGCTTGAAGGAACAAAGACAGTTTCTGCAAAAATCACCTGTGCATACAAAGATATTACTGTAGAGTTCTATGCACTTCCTAAGGTAAATGAAAATGACCTTCAGCAGTATTATGGAACTTGCAGCGAAACTCCATATCGCTTCAAGGTAAACGAAAACACTGTAAAGCAGTATCTTAAAACACTGGAAGCACTTTCAAAATGATTAAACTTGTAGCCTTCTTGGGAAATTACGGCAAGGAATATGAAAAGACCCGCCACAATGTAAGCTGGTATTTTGAAGATTCCCTGCCATTTGCAAACCGACTTAACTGGCAGAACAAGTTCAAAGGAGAGTTCGCGTCCTTTACACCGGCCGAGCTCTCTCAGTGGGCCTGTGACACAAAAATCTGTTCAAAAAAAGACGGATCTCCGGTCCTTGTACCGGAAGAGGCTCCGGCTCACATTTATTTTCTTAAGCCTTTGACTTATATGAACCTCAGCGGCGACAGCATTATAGAAGTTGCAAACTTTTATAAAATTCTGCCGGAAGAAATTATGGTAGTTCATGATGAATTAGAGCTCGCCCCAGGCTTCGTCAGCCTCAAATGGAGCGGCGGCTTAGGCGGTCACAACGGCCTGCGTTCTACCAAAGCAGTGCTCAATACACCAGACTTCTTCCGTTTGCGCTTTGGCATAGGCCGACCGGATAACGACAAAATCAGCGTAGCAGACTACGTTCTGAGCCGTTTCACACCCGACCAGCAGGAGCTTATGCAAAACGTCTTCAGCCAGACAAACCTCCTCTTAGTCAAAGCCCTCCTCTCAAAAAATCCCAAAGACCTGGTTCAGGCCTGGGGTAAAAAGAAACTCGTAGATTAGTTGCCATTGCAATAAACGTCCTTGCTTCGTACTATGTGCTCGCAAGGACGCTTTCTCCCGCTAAAAATCATAAAAAGTGACAATATAAGAGATCTCAACTGTTTAAATTATATTATGCCGGAGGCGGAATCCACACAAAAAAAAATTCTGCACAAGCGAAGCGCGGAAGCCTTTTTTTGTGTGGAGTTCCGCCGGGAGGCATAATATTACTTTAAATAATAAAATATTTTTAATATTGACACTTTTTATGTATCACTGTACTATGCACTTAATACAGTGATACATAGAATATATTATTCTTAAAGGAGTTTTAAATGGCCGTAGTTAGCTTAAAAGACGTTCACAAGTTTTATCCTCTCGGAAAAGAGAGAATCGAAGCCGTTCGTGG
The DNA here is from genome assembly GCA_946532115.1 of uncultured Treponema sp. Taxonomy (GTDB): domain Bacteria; phylum Spirochaetota; class Spirochaetia; order Treponematales; family Treponemataceae; genus Treponema_D. The sequence continues at coordinate 324 of CAMNBC010000223.1, read as the reverse complement.
AGTTTCCTTTGATATAGAGAAAGGAGAGTTTGCAGCAGTTTCCGGACCATCTGGTTCAGGAAAATCTACAATTTTGAATATGATTGGTTTGATTGATCTTCCTAGCAGCGGATCAATCATAATCGGCGATACAGATGTTTATGACGGAGTAGACCTTGCAGATGCTGAAACAGTAAATACCCGCTGGTCTTCTGCCGGACCTGATAAAAAAGACGGAAAGAAAAAGAAGGTTCGTATTGCAATTCCTTCAAAACTCGACCGTCGTATTACAGCCCTTCGCCGTTCACACCTTGGTTTTATTTTCCAGACCTTCAACCTTATTCC
>CAMNBC010000222.1 GCA_946532115.1 uncultured Treponema sp. | reverse complement strand
ACAATAAAGCCACACATTGCGAGAGTTACAATAATTGAAGTTCCTCCAAGAGAGAAGAACGGAAGGTTAATTCCAGTTGCAGGAAGAACACCACAAACAACCATTGTGTTTACAACAGACTGCAGAACAATCGCAGAAACACAGCCGAAGGTTGAAAGTGCAGAAAACTTATCCGGATTTTCAAATGCTGCTTTATATCCTCTGTAAGCAAAGAAAACAAGCAGAAGAAAATATAGAACAACACCAATATAGCCCATAGCTTCAGCCCAACCGGCAAAAATATAATCTGCCTGAACCTCTGGAATACTGTTAATTTTTGAAAGTCCGCTTCCGATTCCGCTTCCCCAAACACCTCCGGCACTAATAGCACGCTTAGCATTAAGACTCTGATAATTAATTGTTGATCCAAATTCATCAGGACTAATCCACCCGATAAGACGCTGAAGACGATAAGGATTCAACGTAATCATAAGAAACGCTGCGGGTATTGCTATCAACGTAAATGGGAAAATCCATACAAGTTTTGCACCAGACACAAAAAACAAAAGGATTCCAATAAGCATGATAAACACACCAGATGAAAAATCTTTTTGTGCAAAAACGACACCTGCAAAAAGAATAAAAATTATTACACACGGAAAAACTGTTTTTTCTTCCGGATCCAGTAATTTATCCTGCTTATCAAAATAGTTTGCAAGAAACAGCACAAGTGCAAATTTTACAAGTTCAGATGGCTGAAAGGTAAAATTTCCGGGCATTTTTATCCAGCGGCGGGCACCATTCTTTGTAATAGAAATACCAGGTATAAATGTCAAAAGACACAAAATAAAGGTTACAATTACAATTATACCAACAAAGTTTCTGATATATTTCATATCTGTAAACATAAAACCTGCAAACAGCACAAATCCAACAGCAGAACACAAAAGCTGTCGTTTTACAAAATATATCGGATCACCAAAAGCTCGTATTGCAAAATTCTGAGAACAAATATACAAAGTAAAAATTCCAAGCCCCCACAACAAGAGAACAGAACCTAGCAGCCAGATGTCAACTTTATTATAATTTTGCGAAGGTTTATTCGCATAAAATGTAAACTGATTCATTTTTAGCAAACCTCCACTTCAGTTCCGCAAAGAAGTGGTACAAGTTTTTCGAGCTGCATGGAATGAGAACCTTTTAATAAAATTACATCGTTGTCGTCGGCAAATAAATTAATATCGCCTGCAATCTTTTCAAAGTTAATATCTGATGATGAATCAATCCATTTTGCATTGATTTTTTCATCACCAGAAAGTACTGCATCAAAAGCAGACTTCATTTCAGGCCCAACAAAATATACAAGTTCAGGTTTAACCTCGGTAATACGACTACCAATTGCTTCGTGAGATTTCTTTGATTCAGCCCCCAGTTCTTTCATATCGGCCAGAACAAAAATCTTTTTACCAACGTTCTTTAGTTCTCCGCAGAAATCAATTACCTTCATCATGGAATCAAGGTTTGCATTGTAACAGTCCTTTATGAGGATTGATTTTTTACCGCTGCGCAAAGCAGCTTCGCAAACTTCCATACGGCCAGAAAGAGATGCTACACTTTCAAGCCCCTTCTTTATATCAGCAGAAGGAATTCCTATTTCTTTAGCACAAGCAATTACACTCAACGCATTCAAATAATTATAGCGTCCAGAAAGCGGCAGATGAACACGAAGACCGTCAAGTTCAAAATCTGTACCGAACAGACCTTTGTCTTCTACAAAACGAACGCCACTGATTTCTACCGGAACGTCATATCCAAATTTTACAATTTTACCACTCACACCTTCTGTACAAAAATCTGCAAAATCATCAGCTGCTCCAACAATTGCAGCACCATCAGAAGGAATATAAGCAAGAGACTTACGCTTTTCCAAAGCAATATTTTCACGGCTTCCAAGAATACCTATATGAGCAGTTCCAATATTTGTGATAATCCCGTAGCGAGACTTCAGAACCTTAGAAATCTCCCCAATCTCCCCGACCCGGTTCATTCCCATTTCAAAAATTCCGATTTTTTCATCACCGCGAATTTTAAATACAGAAAGCGGCAATCCAGTTTCAGAGTTCAAATTACCATAGGTATAAGCCACACCAGCTTCCCCAAAATGTGCCTTGGCTACGCTTACCATCAGTTCTTTGGTTGTGGTCTTACCACTTGAACCGGTAATACTCACAAGAATCATATTACGGCATTTTTTAGCAACATAAGCCTCTGCTGCATCCTGAAGTGCATGCAAAGTATTTTCAACACGCACAAAGCAAACTCCTGCATTTTCAGCAGCAAGCTTTTCGTAATAATTCGCATTTGACTTATATTCAGCTTCATTCATTAAAATAACAGAAGCCTTTTTTCCATCTTTTAGAACATCAGGAATATATTTGTGACCATTCTGAAATTCACCCAGGAGAGGCACAAACATACAAGGCTTGCCGGCAGAAACATTACGGCTGTCTGTCTGAACATCGTTAAACAAACAGTCCGCACTGCCAATCTGAGTGCCTTTTACTGCGGTCAAAAGTTCTTCTTTACTAAGCAGACTTTCCATCACTTTTTCTCTCCCGTCATCTCAACCCTGACAATATCTTCTGTTTCAGCCTTATGCATTCCAAGTTCTTCCACTGCAATTTTTTCAATTCTATCTGCACTTGAAAGAACAGCTATATCACTCACAAGCTTTTTATTCTCTTCTATCAGGCGTTCCTGCTTTTTCTCAAGCTCCCGGATTTCGCTCGTTAAAGCTGTATATCGCCGAGCCTGAGCAGCGTATAAACAAAGTACAGCTGGAATAGCAAGCACAAACACGCAGAAGAAAAATTTAACTATAAAATCTTTAATACCACGCTTCATAAACTAAAAACCTACCACTCCATCCAGATGATATTCCGTGTCATCCTTAATTTTTCTGATTACCCTGAGTTTTGCACTGCGTGAAGGAGAATTAACCCGAACCTCCTCTTCTGTTGGTGCAATTGGCTTACGGGTAATAAGCTCCGCACACTGTTTACCACCACAACGGCAGATTGCAACTTCCGGCGGACACACACACTGCTTTCCAAGATTTCGGAAATAATTCTTAACAATGCGGTCTTCAAGCGAATGGAAAGTAATGACTCCCATTTTTCCGCCTTCTTTCAGACATCCGAAAGCATTATGAAGAGCGAGCGGCAGACGTTTTAGCTCACCATTTACAGCAATACGCAAAGCCTGGAAGGTTCGGGTTGCCGGATGGATATTACCATAACGGTAATTTGCAGGAACCGCATTCCAGATAATTTCAGCCAGAGCCTTAGAAGACTCTATTCGCCCACCGTTACGTGCTTCTACAATTGCACGGGCAATACGACGGCTGAGTTTTTCTTCACCATAAAGATAAATCAAATCAGCAAGCTTTTCTTCCGGAAGAT
>CAMNBC010000221.1 GCA_946532115.1 uncultured Treponema sp. | reverse complement strand
GTATTGTTGCCGGAATTATTGTTGTGCTTGTTGTTGAACTTCTCGACCTTAAGCTCCACATTGATGATCCGGTTGGTGCTGTTGCTGTACACCTTGCAAACGGTATCTGGGGTACTTTGTCAGACGGTCTCTTCAACGTTGAGTCAGGTGTATTCTACGGCGGTGGTTTCCATCACCTTGGAGTTCAGTTCGTTGGTGAAGCTGCAATCCTTGTCTGGACAACAGTTTGTATGCTGATTACCTTTACCCTGATTAAGAAGCTCCATGGACTTCGTGCCAGCCGCGAAGAAGAAATTGTCGGACTAGATAAGCTCGAGCACGGAATCGATTCAAGTTATGCAGGCTTTATCATGGCTCCACAGGTACTCGGCGGAGACAGCCCAGCAGCAGCTGGCGAAAGTGTTCCTGTAGAAAAGGCAGTGCCGGTTGCAAAAGCAACAGCCCGTCCAGATGCAAAGTTCCACATGGTTACAATCATTACCCGTCAGAGCAAGTTCGACGAACTCAAGGCCGCCATGAACGACATCAACGTAACAGGTATGACAGTTACAAACGTACTTGGCTGCGGCCAGCAACACGGAAACGTTCAGAAGTATCGTGGTGTTGAAATGGATATGACTTTGCTTCCAAAAATCAAGGTTGATATCGTAGTCAGCGAAGTTCCTGTAGACCTCGTTGTAACAGCCGCTAAGGAAGTTCTTTACACAGGTCACATCGGTGACGGAAAGATTTTCGTATACGATGTACAGAATGTTGTTAAGGTTCGTACCGGCGAAGAGGGATATGAAGCACTTCAAGATTAGTCTATTAAAATTCAAAAATACGAAAAAACTGATTTCCAGGTAATCTTAAAACATTAAAGGAGCTGTCCAAAAAGTATTGTCATGCTGAACTTGTTTCAGCATCTACACCACATCTAGTTCTATAGATTCCGAAACAAGTTCGGAATGACACTAGGATGTAAACTTATTGGTCATCTCCTTTTTTTAATTATACTAAATATATTTAATATTTATTAATATTTCTATTGAATTTTTCGTCATTATTTTTTATATTTAGAATATGATTGAATTAACTTTATCACAGTTGTTAAGAGAAAAGACAAAAGAAAATCCAGAGCATGAGTTTATGGTATATGCAGACCGTGACCTTCGTTTTACCTATGCGCAGTTTGATAAACGCGTTGATGATCTGGCTTGTGGTCTATATGCAATTGGCGTTAGAAAAGGAGATAATGTAGGTATCTGGGCAACAAATGTTCCAGACTGGCTTACATATATGTTTGCATGTGCAAGACTTGGTGCAGTTGGAGTTACAGTAAATACTTCTTATAAATTGCACGAGCTTGAATATCTTGTAAAACAGTCTGATTTAACCACTCTTTGTCTTACCGACGGTGTTAAAGATTCTAACTATGTAAGCATGATTAAGGAACTTGTTCCTGAACTCGATGAATACGAGCGTGGATGTCTTAAATCTAAGCGTTTCCCATGTTTGAAAAATGTTGTATTTATGGGCCCTGAAAAATACCGCGGTCTTTATTCAACACCAGAATTACTCTTGCTCGGCCAACATGTTGATATTGAAATCATTCATAAAATTGAAAGCGAAGTTACTCCGGAAGATGTTGTAAACATGCAGTATACTTCTGGTACGACAGGTTTCCCAAAAGGTGTTATGCTTACCAGCCGCAATATTATAAATGATGGATTTATCATTGGTGAACGCATGCGCTATACGGCAAATGATAAGCTCTGCCTCCTGGTACCACTTTTCCATTGTTTCGGAATCGTACTTGGTGTTATGGCAGTTTTAACTCACGGTGGTACACACGTTCTTCTCGAAACATTTGATCCGCTTGTAGCTCTTGCTTCTATTCAGAAGGAGAAGTGTACTTCACTTTACGGCGTTCCTACAATGTTTATTGCAGAACTTAATCATCCTATGTTCAGTATGTTTGATTTGACATCTCTCCGTACTGGTATTATGGCTGGTTCTGGTGTTCCTGTTGAATTAATGAAGACTGTAATTGAAAAAATGCATATGCCGGAAATTACTTCTGTTTATGGTCTTACTGAATCAAGTCCGGGAATGACACAGAGCCACTGGAACGATTCTGTAGAAGTAAAGGCCACAACTGTAGGCGATGCTTTTGAAGGAATTGATGTAAAAGTTCTTGATCCGGAAACAGGAAAAGAATGCCCGGTTGGAGTGCAGGGTGAAATGTGCTGTAAGGGCTGGAACGTTATGAAGGGCTACTATAAAATGCCGGAAGCAACAGCCGAGACTATTGATAAAAACGGATTCCTTCATTCAGGCGACCTTGGCGTAAAAGATGAAAACGGAAACTTTAAAATTACCGGCCGAATCAAGGATATGATTATTCGTGGCGGTGAAAATATTTACCCTCGCGAAATTGAAGAGTTCCTTATTCAGATGCCTGAAATTAAAGACATTCAGGTAGCTGCTGTAAAGAGCGAACGCTACGGCGAAATTACAGGTGCATTTATAATTCTTCATGAAGGAAAAACTCTTACAGAACAGGATGTAATTGAGTTCTGCCGCGACAAGCTTTCTAAGTTTAAGTGGCCTCAGCTGGTTATGTTTATGGATGAATTCCCTATGACAGGTTCCGGTAAAATACAGAAATTTAAGCTTACAGAAATTGGAACAAAATACCGCAGAGAAGTGTTGAAAGTAGAAGATTAATGAGTTACTATATATTGTATATATGGATTCCATTATTCTTTTTGATTTTGATGGTACAATAGCAGATACCATATCTGCAGGTCTTGAAATTATTAATTCTCATGCAGAAAAGTATGGCTATAAAAAGCTGGATGGTGATATAAATACACACTTTTCTGCACTGCAGTTAGTAAAACTCGCTGAAATAAAACTCTGGAAGCTTCCTTATTTAATTTATCAATTAAAAAAGAAGCTTTCAGAAAAATCTGATGAATTGAAACTTCTTCCTGAAGCCCCAGTTCTTATCAAAAAATTATATGAAGCAGGTTATGAACTTGGTATATTAACTTCAAATTCCTATAAAATTGTAAAAGCTTTCCTCAAAAAATACGAACTAGATTCATATTTTACATTTTTAAAAACTGATGTTTCTTTATTTGGAAAAAAGAAAGCTCTTGCAAAATCAAAAAAGGTGCTTAACAAAAAAATCCTTTACATAGGCGATGAGCTTCGTGATATAGAAGCCTGTAGAAAAAACAATATTCCTATTGTTTCAATTCCATGGGGATTAAATTCTTTTGAAGTTCTCGAAGAGCATAATCCCGGCTTAGTCGCTAAAACTGCAGGCGAAGCTTTTGAAAAACTAACCAGAATTTAAAGAATTTTGACTTTTTTTAATTTCAATTTGAAAAATTCGGATAGTGCCTAAAAGGAGTTTTACTCCCATCTGCCACCTCATTCTTGATGTAAAATTAAAGAAC
>CAMNBC010000220.1 GCA_946532115.1 uncultured Treponema sp. | reverse complement strand
GCTTTTTCCAGATTAATTCCAAAGACCAGAAGAGCCAGCATATTAAAAAAGACATGTGATATATTCTGATGAACAAACATATATGACAGGAACTGCCAGTACATATGATACTTATGAACAAGAATCGGATTCATAGCACCATAATAATGAATATATTTATTCAGAGTTGGATACAAAAACCCTAGCGCGTAAATACAGAAATTAATTAAAATAATAAAAAGAGCCATTCTTCTATAAACATAGGGGAAAGGTCTGCGTAAGATGAATTTATTTCCTGACATTGGCAGATTTTAGCACAGACTGTGCCTTTGGGTCAAAGTAAGTTACACGATTTCTTCCATTATTTTTTGAAATATATAATCCTTTATCAGCCTGATTTACAAATTCATTTGGAGAGCTGACCAGGTTTGTGTCAGCATCAAATACAGAAACACCACCGGAAATTGTTACATGCAGATGCTGATTTTCATAAATAAAATCATGTTCATTAATTGTAGAACGAATTCTTTCCGCTACAATAAGTGCTTCTTCCTTGCCGGTATCCATAAGAAGAGCGGTAAATTCCTCACCACCATAACGGCTTGCAACATCGGAATCCCGCAGATTTTTTCGAATCAAATCTGCAACACTCTTTAAAACAAAGTCACCGCATTCATGGCCATAGGTATCGTTGAACTTTTTAAAGAAGTCTATATCAAACATAAGAACGGCAATATGTTTTTTATTCAAAAAGGCCGCATCAATTGCTTCTGTAAGGACATTAAAGAAATAATACTTAAGCTTCAGATGTGTCATCATATCTGTAGAAGACATTTCCAGAAGAGCAGCATTATTAATTGCCACCGACGCAAGACTTGCAATAGACATAATCTGGCTGATTTCATACTCAGAATAAGAAGCATCATCTTCTATAGCAATTCGTTCCTGAAGTATGAGCATACCATTCAAGTGATTTTTCTGGATGAGCGGAACAATCAGAGTTGGATTCAGCGACTCAAGGAGTTTAAGATGCTCACAGTTAGGACAGGTTTGTTTTAATTCCTCAAATGTAAGGGGACGTTTTTCTGAATTAAGAATTGCTGCAATTGGAGTAGATACAGGAAGCATCGTTTTATGGTCACTTAAAAAATCTTTTGAAGTTTCAAGAACAAAGTGTTCGTTGGTAATAAAATCACGAACAAAAATTTCAGCACCAAGCACATGCATCTGTGCCATACAAATATAAACAATTGATTCAAGAAGGTTACTAAAATCAAGATTTTGACAAAAAGATTTTGCTATATCAAGAAGTTGTTCTAAATCGTAAATTCTTTTTTCGTACTGAAGAGTTTGTTCCAGCACCTGTTTTTGAGATGGATTCACTTTTTCGTCTAGCTTTTTTTTATTCATGTTTTATGTCACCAGTATTAATAATAACATAGTTTTTCATAATTTCAAAAAATATATTCCATTTTTCGTAATTTGCTTCCAGGAAGTTTGTATTATCCCTGTTACGGGAAGACATCATTAAAACTTTCAGATTTGAAATTATTTCACTTGAAGGTTTCTTTGCATCAGCAAGAAGTTCTCCAAGCTGTCTGCTCAATGCAGAAAGATTTGTACATTGTTCCTGCAGAACCTTATGGGCATCATCATTAATTGACTGTACCATTTTTTCGAGACGCTTGAAAAAGTCTTTATCCTTTTTACTGTCTTTTATATAACTTTCAAGTACTGCAATACTGTGCTTTTTGTCTGCACCAAAAGATGCCTCAAATTCAGCAAAATCTTTTTCTGCATTAATTGCTGCAAAAACAATAGAAGAAAAACTAGACTTGTAAGCCGGATTATTAAAAAAACCTTCTATTACAATGTCATTTAAAAGGGCTCGTGCCCCTTCCGGCAGATAGATTTTTAAAAAGGTTTTTAAAATTCGCATTGGAAGAATCCATTTAAAAGCCATGGAAACTTCATCCTGCAAAAGCGTATTATAACTTTGACTATAGCAACCAACTTCTTCAAGCGAAATATCAGGAAAAAGCTCTGCAACCTCTTCAGTAATTGTTTCATCCTGAATCTCAGTTTTAATACGCTGTTCATCAGCATCAAAACGGCCCTGAAGCATATTTGCAAAATCCTGGCGCGGAGAACCTGTATAAGTTGCAAATCCAGGTTCATAAGTCAAATCCTGCCGACAAAGGCGGATAAGACTCTTCAGCTTGTTCGGACTTAAAATTTTTGTAATTATATAGTTAATTTTCTTAAGATTTCCAAGATAGAGTTTCTTTTCATCATCAGTAAGCTCGCTGCCTTTTCGCAGCTGTGCAAGGGCAATTACAGCATCTGCTGTAGAAGTTGTAATTACAAGCCCGCTTGACTGATAGAACAAATCTTCCAGAAGATTCTGAGCCGTAGCAACTGAAATTTCCTTGTAAACAGGTTTGTAATTCAGGTCTGCAGGAATAAAGTTTGAGTCAAAAGCCTGTAAAAAAGGAGTATAATTATAGCGGCAGAATTCGACCAGCTGACGAAGAGCCAGAAGATCTGAATCCATTTTCTTAAATCCATCTGTATTAAGTGCTTTTATAAGACGTTCAAGTTCTTTTCGTTGATGAATATAAATTCTTTCCGGATTCTGCGGTTCTGCAATTACATCTGCCTTACGGTTTTCAAATGAAAGTGCATCCAGCGCTTCCTGGTCCTGGACTGTATATCCGGTAACAATGAGCTGTGCCTCAAAGCGATGCTGACGCTGAATATTGTTTGGACTTACAGTAACTGAAAAAAGATTATCAAGTGGACGCGTATTTTTATAAAGTGCATAAATTGCTTCACCAAAATTAGGCAGAAGCATGCCGTTACGGCAAATTGAAGGCTGAAAGTCTCTGATTTCCAGCTCCAGCTTCTTCATCTGCTGCTTTTTTTGAACTTCCGGTGAGGAACGCTTGAAAATAGACTCAAATAAATCCGATATTGTTTTTATAAATCCCATTTTTACGCAAATATTTTAACAAACATTTTTAAAATTATCAAATAAATTGAGAAAAGATGTCTTTGTAGTCGGCGACTGTGGCGGCGTGGACGATGCGTGCACGCAAAGCCGCTCCGCCTGAAATACCCTTTGAGTACGCAGCAAAACGTTTGCGCATTTCCAGACACGCGTGCTGCTCGTTAGTCTCAGCCACAAGCCGTTCAAGCTCCGCAAACCCCGTTCTCACGCGGTCTTCCGCAGGCAGCGGCTCATAGCTTCCGTTTGTCAGCAGCGAAGTGGCATCACGGAAAATAAAAGGGTTGCCCATAGCACCGCGGGCAAACATCACGGCATCCGCACCAGTTTGCTCAAGCATTGCCCGTGCGTCTTCCGGCTTAAACAAATCACCGCTTCCAAAAACAGGAATCTGTCCGGCCGACACACCGTGTGCAACCTCCCACGCTCTAACCAGTTCAACAAGTTCTTTCATAATGTTCCAGTCAGAGTG
>CAMNBC010000219.1 GCA_946532115.1 uncultured Treponema sp. | reverse complement strand
GAATGTTTCCTGATGCTCTTTGTTTCATTTTTATTGATGATGAAATGAGCTATGACGGCTGGTTTAATTATATTCTTTCTTTCCAGCAGGATGAAAAATTAAAAACTATTTTTGTTGGACTTATGTCTGCAATGATTCCTCAGCCTAAAAGAGAAAAGTTTATGATGAATCTTTCTCTGCCCGGTGGTTTCATAATGCTTAATGAAGTAAAGGGTGCTGAATTAATTAAAACTGTAATTGGAATCCTTGAATTGAACGGCGCAAAAGGAAAAAGAAAGTATTTACGCCTTGATTGCGATGAAAGTATTTCCATAAATGGTTATTTTGCAACTCAAACGCAGCTGCTTCAGGTTTCCATAGCAAATATTTCTTCTGTAGGTTTTACCTGCATTTTTCCAAAGAGCTATGGTGCAGTTCTTGCAAAAAAAATGATTGTTCCAAGTTTTTCCATTACCTTGGGAAGACGTTCTATAGCCACTCCTTCTATTGTTTTTGATGTAAAGTCTTTTGATAACAATAATTACTTTGCTATGCTGCTCTTTTTGAAGTCGGTAGGGCAAGATGACAGAAAGGTAATAAAGAATTTCATTTTTGAGCATATGGAAAAACGTCTGGACAATTTGATTTATGCAAATCCGCCGGATATTGATGATTATCTGGGTAAATCAGCTTTGTCGGAAGAAAAAGATAAACAGACCGATGAAACGGTGGATGAAGTTGAAGAAATTGAAGAGGCAGAGGAAGTAGAAGAGTCTGAAAAAACAGAAAAGGCTGAAGAGACAGAAAAATCTGAAAAAACTGAAGGAGCAGAAGATTCTGAAAAAGAAAAAACTGCAGAATAGCCTGGACTGTACAAAATTTTCTGAAAGCAAAAAATCAACAAAAAAATTAATTTGCTTTATTTAACAAGGGTATATAAAATTATTTAATATATATAAAATAATTCTATTTATTATAAAGTTTTAATATGGAGAGAAGAACGAGAGGTATTATTGTGGATAATAGTAAAAAGAAAAAGGTAAGTCTTGTAGTTAATCTTATTATTTTTATTGGTCTTGCCATTGCAACCCTTACGGGCATTCAGGTTGCGGTTTTGTCTCAGCTTGCAAAAAAAGATTCGCGAACTGATCATGTAGAAAGTTATGTAATGCTTACAAACACATTAAAGGAATCTCTGGAAAATACTTTGCAGGGGTACTTGATGCAGCTGAATCCTTATGTAAATTCCGAAATTATGAAGTCCGGGAACTTTGACCTTGTAGGACGCTGGCTGCAGCAGAATCCACAGATTCGTGCCAAGGATTTTGACTATGTTATGGTTGCAGATGCACAGGGCTATTCTTATAACGACAACGGAACTCGTACCAATATTGCAGACCGCGATTATTTTAAGGCAATAATGTTTAAGGGGCAGCAGACTTTTATAGATAATCCTGTAGTTTCAAAAACCACCGGCAAAAAGGTAATACATGTTACAAGGGCTGTATATGGACCGGACGGAAGGGTTTTTGTAATGATAGCCGGGGTTATTAATGTAGATAATCTTATTCAGCCTATTAAAAATCTGGAAGTTCCTGATGGTGTATGGCTTTATGTAATAGATCACAATGGTGAGCTTATCTATCATCCTGCCGCAGAAGAAGGTACAAATTATATTACACATGCTGGAATGGGGCATGAGGATCTGGCAAAGGTTTCTCAAAAAATGGTTGATGGTGAATCCGGTTATGTTTTTCTTAATTCCCTGACTGGCAGTAAGTATGATTTGCTGGTTTATACAGGCATAGGAGGTACTCAGTGGGGACTGGGCTTTAATGTTCCTGGCAGAATTGTAGATGGACTGGGTAATAAAATTGCAAATGCTGCTATTATCTTTGGAATTGCAATGGTATTAATCATCCTTTTCCTTGGTGGATTGGTACTTGTTATTTCCTTAAAGCCTCTTAATATCGTAAAGAATGCAATTGTTGGTATTGCTCAGGGTAATGCGGATTTAACGCAAAGGATTGAGGTTCATACAAATAATGAAATAGGCCAGGTTGTGCAGGGCTTTAATCAGTTTACGGAAAAGCTTCATACAATTATTTCTGATGTAAAGGATTCTAAAAATGAGCTTGGCATTGCCGGTGAAGATATGACTTCTACTGCCCAAGATACTGCAAGTGCAATTAGTCAGATTATTGCAAATATTGAAAGCTTCCGCCAGCAGCTGGATGGTCAGAAAAAGAGTGTAGACCAGACCGCAGGTGCTGTAGATGAAATTTCTGCAAATATTACTTCCTTGAATCAGATGATAGAAAACCAGTCTGCTGGTGTTACTCAGGCATCTTCTGCTGTTGAAGAAATGATTGGTAATATTAATGCTGTAAGCAGTTCTATGGAAAAAATGAATCATTCATTTGGTGAACTCCAGCAGCATTCTCAAGAGGGATTTGGAAAGCTTGAAGATGTAAGTATGAAGGTTCAGGCTATTGAAAGCCAGTCTGAATCCCTTAATGATGCAAACCTTGCAATTGCAAATATCGCAGAACAGACAAACCTGCTTGCCATGAATGCGGCAATTGAAGCGGCTCATGCCGGTGAAGCAGGTAAGGGCTTTGCGGTTGTTGCAGATGAAATTCGTAAACTTTCTGAAATTTCTTCCCAGCAGTCTACACAGATTTCTAATCAGCTTAATCAGATTATGGCTTCCATTCAGGAAGTCGTTGGAGCTTCTACTGATGCAAGTAAAACCTTCTCCCTTGTTTCTCAGGAACTTTCTGATACAGACCAGCTTGTTATGCAGATAAAAACTGCTATGGAAGAACAGAACGAAGGTTCAAAGCAGATTCTTGAAGCCCTAAAAATGATGAATGACTCTACTCAGGAAGTACGTTCTTCTTCTGATGAAATGCAGGAAGGTAACAAGCTGATTCTTTCTGAGGTTCAGCAGCTGCAGAATGTTACAATTTCCATGAAGTCCAGTATGGATGAAATGTCTGCAGGAGCTCAGAAAATTAATGAAACCGGTTCCGTCCTTACAGAGGTTGCCGGTAGAATGAAGGATTCAATCATTAAGATTGGAAAACAGATTGATGAATTTAAGGTATAAGGTATTTAGAAAGCTGTGAGTTTTTACGGTGGCTGGAAAAATCAAAAAAAATCCGGCCACCTTTTTTGTTTGCAAACAATCTTTTTTTGTGATACTCTCACATTTACAACAAAAATGCTTTTGGCTGCCTTTCCCGGCCTGTCAGAGCGAAAAAATCAAAAACGGCCCACGCCAGAGTCGTAAGGAGATATAAATGGCAAAAACAGAAACTAAAGATACACACGCATGTACTTTGGACAAAATCATCAGCTTGTGTAAGAGACGAGGCTTTGTATATCAGGCTTCTGAAATTTATGGTGGACAGGCTGGTGCCTGGGACTACGGTCCTCTTGGTGTAGAATTCAAAAGAAATATTCAGAATGAATGGTGGCACTATATGACTCAGCTGCACGA
>CAMNBC010000218.1 GCA_946532115.1 uncultured Treponema sp. | reverse complement strand
CGGGTAGTGCTTAAGGGCGTTTCTTTTGATGATAAAAAAATCGGCATTGTATCTTATGATTCTCAAAATCAAAAAATCAACTGGTATTTCCACGAAAGAATGCCGCAGAGTTTTCACGGTACCGGCGATATTTTTGCAAGCGTTCTTACTGGTGCATTGGTTCGTGGTTTTGAACTTCAGGATGCCTGTCGTCTTGCTGCGGATTTTGTTGTTGAAGCAATTCGCGCAACTCTGAGTCATAAAGATTATAATTGGTATGGTGTGGACTTCGAATCTGCAATTCCATTCCTGGTAGAGCGGCTCAAATAAAATAACTGCAAAATAAGAAATCTCTAATTATTTTTTCTGTTACCTTTTAGCATTTTTATAGTTATATTTTTAAAAGAACAGAAAACAGTTTTCATTCTTCATTTTAATTTTGAGGAGATACTAAAATGAAAAAACTACTTAAAGTATTTGCCGCAGCTGCAATGCTGCTGTTTGTTTCAGCGCAGGTTTTTGCTGACCCTCCGAAAAAAGGAGCTGATGCTTCTTTAAACGTAATTGAAGCTCTCCAGAATTCCTTCCGCTCAATAAGTAATACAATGCTTCCGGCAGTTGTAGAAGTTGATGTTACTGAAACAAAGACTTATACAGACCCATTCGGCGGAATGACAAATCCGTTTGAATTCTTCTTTGGTTCACCTCGTGGTGGAGATGATGATAACGATAATAAGAAAAATCAGCGTGAGTATGAATCAAAAGGCCTTGGTTCAGGTGTAATCGTACGCAAAACTGGAAATACCTATTACGTACTTACAAACAATCACGTTGCAGGTTCTGCATCAAAAATCAGCATTAAGCTTAATGATGAGCGTGAGTTTGAAGGAAAACTTGTTGGCGCAGACAGCCGTATAGACGTAGCTCTTGTTTCTTTTGAATCAAAAGACAGTTCTATTCCGGTAGCAACTCTTGGTGATTCAGATAAGGTTCAGCCTGGTGATATTTGTCTTGCATTTGGTGCCCCTCTCGGCTACAGTCAGTCTGTAACACAGGGTATTGTAAGTGCTGTTGGCCGTTCTGAAAGTCATATGTCGGCAATCAGCGATTACATTCAGACAGATGCTGCCATCAATCAGGGAAACTCTGGTGGACCTCTTGTAAATATTTATGGTGAAGTAATAGGTATCAACACCTGGATTGCTTCTTCTTCCGGTGGTTCAGTTGGTCTTGGTTTTGCCATTCCAATCAACAATCTTAAGTCTGCAATCGATTCTTTCATCAAGAAGGGTAAGGTTGTATACGGCTGGGTTGGTATTTCTCTTGTTGATGTAACAAAAGATTATAAAGAAGAACTTGGAGTTAATGATGTTGATGGTGCTTTTGCCGCAGAAGTATTCTCTAATTCTCCGGCCTTCAAGGGCGGCGTAAAGCCTGGTGACTATATCATTGAATTGAACGGCAAGAAGGTTAAGTCTACAAATCAGCTCGTACGTGATATTGGAAGCCTCGAAGCTGGTGCAACTGCAAGATTTACAGTAATTCGTGGCGGTAAGAAGATTCCTGATATTGTTGTAAAAACCGAAGAACGTGCTAACGAAACTGATATCAACAACAGCAGAATGTGGCCTGGTTTTATTGCAAGTCCACTTACAGACAAAGCCCGCGAACAGCTTAAGATTGATGACAAGAAAGTTAAGGGTGTAATTGTTACTAACGTAGAAGAAAAATCTCCAGCGGCAAGCCTGCGTATTCAGAATGGAGATGTAATCACCGCTGTCAACGGAAAGAAGATTACAACCCTCGCTGAGTTCTACGATGAACTTGCTTCTGCCCAGAAGTCTGTAAACTTCGATATCTACAGCAACGGCGGAACAATTACAACAGGAACTTACAGATTTTAATTTATTCTGACACCTGTTGTGAAATCTTTGTGTAAATGGTATGTTTAGTAGATTATTTTTTTACTAAACATACCATTATTTTTTTTAACGAGGTCATAAATGGCAGACGCAAAAGAAACTTGCCGTGTAATCATTGCTGCGGCATTAAATGAATTTATTAAAGAAAAAAATCCTGAAGCAGAAGCTGTAGCTGCAGAAAGCATTGTTGTTCAGAATGCACCAAATCCAGAAATGGGGGATTTGGGGGCTCCAATGTTCGCTTTTGCAAAGACTCTCCGTATGGCGCCTTCACAAATTGCCTCTGGCGTTGTCGCAAAAATAACTGATAAATCTCTTGGCGAATTTATTGCCGTTGGTCCTTACGTAAACGTAAAACTCGATAAATCTGGTGCTGCCTCTCCAATTCTTAAAGCAATTAAGGCTCAGGCGGATTCTTACGGTTCTCTCGACAGCAACGGTAAAAAGCCTCTGGAAGGCCGCCGCGTAATGATTGAATTCTCTTCTCCAAATACAAACAAGCCTCTGCACCTTGGCCATGTCCGCAACGACGCCCTCGGTGAATCTGTAAGCCGTATTCTTAAGGCTGCCGGTGCAGATGTTTATAAGGTAGACCTCATCAATAACCGTGGTGTTCATATCTGTAAATCTATGCTCGCTTATAAACTCTTCCACGAGGCAAAGGGCGATACTCCGGAAAGCCTTGGAATGAAGGGCGATCATTTTGTAGGCCAGTGCTACGTTGAGTTCGACAAATATCTCAAAGGTGAAAAAGACAAGCCTGAAACAGCTCACCCAGAAGCTGCTCAGATGGCAGAAGATATGCTGATTAAGTGGGAAGCAGGTGATCCTGAAGTTCACGCTCTCTGGGAAAAAATGAACGGCTGGACTTTCGACGGCGTAAAGGAAACTTACGAGCGTACTGGAATCAGCTTTGATAAATACTACTTTGAAAGCGAAACCTACCTTAAGGGAAAAGACGAAATTATGAAGGGGCTTGAAAAGGGCGTTTTCTTTAAGGCTGATGACGGATCTGTCCGCATTGATGTAACTGATGTAGTAGGCAAGGGTAAAGACGAAGAGAATCACGAAAAGGTTTTGCTCCGCAAGGACGGAACTTCTGTTTATATTACGCAGGATATTGGAACTGCAATTTCACGTCATGATGACTGGGCTTTTAATCAGCTTGTATATGTTGTAGCAAGTGAGCAGAACTATCACTTTAAGATTTTGTTCCACATTCTCAAAAAACTTGGTTTTGACTGGGCAGAAAAACTTTATCACCTGAGTTATGGTCTTGTAAATCTTCCTAGTGGCCGTATGAAGAGCCGTGAGGGTACAGTAGTTGATGCAGATGATTTAATTGATTCTCTCCACGAAGATGCCCTTAAGGCAATTAAAGAGCGAGGTCGCGACGATCAGGTAGGGGACGCAGATGAAGTTGCAGAAAAGGTTGCCCTTGGTGCGCTTCATTATTATATGCTTCAGGCAACTCCAATCAAAGACATGCTCTTTAATCCGGAAGAATCTTTGAGTTTCAATGGAAATACCGGACCATACCTGCAGTACATGGGTGCGCGAATCAATTCTATTCTCGGAAAGGCTGCAGAAGCTGGTCTTAAAGAAGATGATTCAGACGAAGCAGTTGC
>CAMNBC010000217.1 GCA_946532115.1 uncultured Treponema sp. | reverse complement strand
CGCTGCGAAAAAATTGCTGCACACTTTGATAATCCGAAGCTTGTTGCAGATGTACGTGAATACACAACTTACACTGGTACTCTCGAAGGAGTTCCTGTAAGCGTTACCTCAACCGGTATCGGCGGACCTTCTGCCGCAATCGCCATAGACGAGCTTGCAAAATGCGGTGCTCACACTTTTATTCGTGTGGGTACATGCGGCGGAATGCAGGAAGAGGTTATGGGTGGTGATATTGTAATTGCTACTGGTGCTGTTCGTATGGAAGGCACAAGCCGTGAGTTCGCACCCATTGAATATCCTGCTGTTGCAAACCTCGACTGCGTCAACGCGCTCGTGGCTGCCGCAACCGAACTCAAAGCGCCGCACCACACCGGAGTAGTTCAGTGCAAGGACTCGTTTTTCGGTCAGCACGAACCCGAGGTCATGCCGGTAAGCTACGAGCTCGAAAACAAATGGCAGGCCTGGCTCCGCATGGGCTGTCTCGCCAGCGAAATGGAGAGTGCGGCACTTTTCATTGCAGGCCAGTTCCTTCGAGTTCGCGTAGGTTCCTGCTTCCTGGTAGTAGCAAATCAGGAGCGCGCCAAAAAAGGCCTGCCGAATAAACAAGCCCACGACACCGAGCTCGCTATCACTGTTGGTGTAGAAGCATTGCGTCGTCTGATTCTTCAAGACAAGGCAAACGGCCGGTAGCCGAGCCATTTTGCGCGCGACACACTGAGTGTCATATTACGACATACCGTGTGCCGCGCTGCGACACTGAGTGCCATGTCACGACACACCGTGTGCCGCGCTGCGACACTGAGTGCCATGTCACGCCACACCGTGTGCCGTGCTGCGACACTTATTGTACCTGCCGCACTTAGTGTCCAATCCCGCCGATAACTTCTCCCATCTTTACGGGAGTTTCAATTCCGCGCTGAGAGTTCTCTAAAATCTCAGCGCGCAGACAAATGGCGTCTTTTTTCACAAGCACAATAATTGTTGAACCGCCGTATTCAAAAAATCCTTTTTCAGCACCGCGCGTAACTACTGCTTCCTGTTCGTGGTTTACAATTCTTCCAACAAGCATTGCCCCAACTTCCATCTGAACAAGAGTTCCAAATGCCGCGCTTTCAATCACCGTGTACTCGCGTGAGTTTTGAATAAACACGGGAAATGTTTCGAGTGCAATTGGACGCACGGTGTGGAGAACTCCGGGAATAAAAACATTGCGTCCCTTGCTGCCGCTGTCAACATAGGCATAGCGGTGGTAATGATTTACGCACAGACGGAATACAAGGCAAAGCCCGTCTTTATATTCTGCGGCAAGTTCTTTATTTTGTAAGAGTGACTCAACTGTATAATAAGATTGTTTTACCGGAATTACTGTGTCTTTTTTTATATTCCACACCGAAAGAAGACCGTCGCAGGGCGCACACAAATTTGAGGGAGTCATATCAAAGGGACGCAAACCGTCTTTGATTTTACGTCTGAAAAACTGATTGAAGGTTGTAATTCCGTCTGTTTCGTAATCTTCTAGTTGTATATGATTTTTGCGGACAAAACTTTTTATTAAAAATGCAGAAAGTTTTGAGTCTAAAAAGCGTCCGCAAAACTTTGAGAGTGCAGAAGCTGTCAGTGGTTTTAGGAGAATTCTTCCGAATGAAGTTTTGTATAAAAATTGAAGGGTGTTCATGGGGCACCACGCTAATTTTATTTCTTTCTCATTACAATAAAGATAAATGCAAGAGCCGCCGCTTCTAATATTCCGATGCCAATCATTATGAGTATGCCTTTTGTGGTAGGCTTCTTTACCTGAATTTCGGAAATAAATAAAACGCCGACTATTACGAGGAATAAAAAGTACAGCAGGGTGAGGTCGGCGTTGCAGAAGATATGAAGTAAGAGAATGGTTGGGAATACGAGAGCCGCACTGGTTACCGGGAGGCCGATGTAGGTTTTGCGAACTCCATTTTCAGTTTCCTGTCTTTCTTCTTCAAGTACATTAAAATATGCAAGGCGAATCATTGCTGCAAGGGCATAAAAAATTGCAATTAAGGTAAGAACTACTTTTATAACAATTGGCTTGTCTGCCAGATGAAGATGAAGGAATTTAATGTTTGGGAAAGTTAAAAACTCAATGCTGCTTCTAAGCATTGCAATGCCGATACATGCAGGCAGTACACCAAAGGCAACTAAATCAGAAAGGGAATCAATCTGAATGCCGAATTTTTTCATTGAATCTGTGCGGTTCTTTTTTGTGCGTGCAACTTTTCCATCAAAAGCATCGCACAACCCGCAGAACATCAAAAAGAACATTCCAAGATACGGGTGTCCTATATCATTCAAACAAAGCATAATTCCGCTTGTTGCAGAAAGCATTGAAAGATAGGTAAGAACTACTGTGTAATCATAACAGCCAATCATATATTTCCTCTTAATTTTTTCTTGCGAAAACAAATTATTATATAGCCTAATATTACAGTAAAAATACTTATAATACTACAGGTGTAAAAAGAAATTCCACGGCTCAAAATTGCAAGACTGCAGGCCGCTTCTTCGCTAAAGAACATCATATAACCAAAAAACATTATGAATTCAGAAATTCCTACGGCTCCAGGAACCGGTATAAAATTTGAACCTAATACAACATAGGTCTGAACTGCGAAAACTTTTAGTCCGTCGCTCAGGTTTCCGTGAAGGGCAAAAAAGCAGAATACAGTAACAAGAATCTGCGATGCTCTTTGAAGAAGATTTAATAAGTAAGTTTTTACTAACAGTTTCTTTTTCCCTGATAAGGTGACAACGCATTCGTTGTAATTTTCAATTGCGGTGTCGAACTTTGATTTGAACTTTTCTGCAAGGTTATTAAAGTGAAGCTTGTGCAGCAGAGAAATTACAAGGTTTCCAAACTTCATAATAAACTTCTGATGTTTTAGCAAAATGATGAAGAAAGTAGTAAGCAGAATCATCACCAGAATGCCAATCAAAATCATTATCTTGCTTGCGGTATTAAATTCAAGAAAGATTCCCGGGAAAAAGATAATTGAAAAAAGCCCAAGAGTTACAAGAGCCAGGGTATACATTGTAAGATTCAAAATCAGCGAAACGGTTACTTCAATTGCGGTGACTCCGTCCTTGTACATAAAGTAAGCACTTGCAGGCTGGCCACCGGTTGCAGAAGGTGTAATAGAAGAAAAGTATATGTCTGCTGCAGCGTAGAGAAAGCCCTGTCGTTTTTTTGCAGGGTACTCCAGAGTGCGTAAAATCAAAACCAGAGAACGACCTTCAAAAAAGATAAAACCAAGCATGCACAGAGCTGCCGGAACAAGCCATAGGGCAGAGGAGTTTTTGATGTTTTGCCAGAGCTCTGTTAGTGAAAGTCCGCTGTTATGAAAGAGTGCGAAAATTGTTAGTATAGACAAACAGAGTGTAAAAAGTGCCCAAAGGACTTTTTTCTTCATAGGTGGCAATTATAGCGACTTTTATATTAATTGGAAATAGGTATAAAAAAGGGGCTGTCCAAAAAGTATTGTCATGCTGAACTTGTTTCAGCATCTA
>CAMNBC010000216.1 GCA_946532115.1 uncultured Treponema sp. | reverse complement strand
GATTGGTGTATCTTCAGAGAAACCATATTCCTTAAGAGTATCTTTTACTTCTTCTTCTACGAGCATCAACATTTCTTCATCGCCGTCGAGCATATCAACTTTGTTCAAGAATACGATAATCTTTGGTACACCTACCTGACGAGCAAGCAACAAGTGTTCACGTGTCTGTGGCATAACTGAATCTGGAGCAGATACTACAAGGATAGCACCATCCATCTGAGCAGCACCAGTAATCATGTTCTTAATATAGTCGGCATGTCCTGGGCAGTCGATATGAGCATAGTGTCTCTTATCTGACTGATATTCCAAGTGACGAGTATTGATTGTAATACCACGTTCCTTCTCTTCTGGAGCGTTATCAATTTCGTCGTACTTAAGTACTTTATCACCATACTTGTTACCACAGTATGTAGTGATAGCAGCTGAAAGTGTAGTCTTACCATGGTCTACGTGACCAATAGTACCAACGTTCATGTGAGGTTTAGTTCTAACGAACTTCTCCTTAGCCATGTTTTTTCTCCTTGCCGGATTATTTATTCCTTACGTCCGGCATTAATATTTTTTATGTGCTGCACTTTAAGCCAGAACGTAACAACTCTTTACTAAGAACCATTACATTCGCAGACACACTATTTACAATTATTAGAGATGATAGATTGGAAAACAGATTAGAAATTATTTATCACTCCATCAATTCGGAATGATTCAAACCCGTAACCACCTTTCGTTATCTCTAACATTTTTTTTGACAACTTGGTTTGGTATTTCGAGTTTTGCCTTTAATCGGCTGACAGAAACCCAAAATCAAGTTCATCTATAATTATTACCAACGGTAACAATTTCACTAATTATGGGCCGCCTCCCTGAAAATCACTTCTGATTAACTTTACGGTCGCACCGGAATAAATCCGTCTGTCTTCTCAAAGAACCCATTTCTGCATAGACGCAGACAGTATACCCTTATTTAAAGAGTAGTATTGTATTTATATAATTTTTTAAAAATTTAAGCAATAGGTCAAATCAGCATTTTCAATAATTTTCAATCCTTTCTTTGCCCTATATCAAATACCAGCTCTATCAAGGACTTAGGATAAGACAAAAACAATTCTTCATCCCTTAATTCCAAAACCTCTTCTCTAGATACCCATTTTACACTTTGAACTTCTTCTTTCTGCAATTTCAAAGATGAATCATCCAGATCCTTCCAGAAAACATAATAATCATTATAACTGTTAAAAAATATCTTGGTAAAAACAGGTGGCTGACAAACCTCAATATCAATCCCAAGTTCTTCCTTCAATTCGCGGCACACACCATCCTGCGAAGTTTCTCCAGCAACAACCTGGCCGCTCGCAGAAAAATCCCATAAACCAGCACCCGTCTTTTTTGATAAAGCCCTCTGCTGAATTAAAAGTTCACCTTTAGAATTAAAAACAGCAGCATGAATAACAAGTCGTAAAATACCATTATTTTCAAAAAAATCACTTCTTAAAATAGTCTTTCCTGTTATACATTTTTGATTATCATAAACATCAACAACTTCATTATTTATAGAAGAAATATGTCCATCTTTATACTCTAGTAAAAGATTTTTCTGCATATAAACAATATTGTACCAGCAACCAAATTTCTGAGCACAATTCTGAAAATACCCTGCATTTTTAAAGCCCATTTTTTCATGAAACTTTATGCTTGCATCTGTTAAATATTGATCAGGATTTCTTGACGATGCAGCAATACAGGCATACATTACAGCAAAACCTTTTTCACGCAACTCTTTTTCTAAAGCTTGATAAAGAAAGCGGCCAAACCCTTTACCACGAAAATCTTTATCTATATATATAGAAAGTTCAACACTTCTATCATAGGCTGAACGAGCATGAAAAACTGAAGCATACGCATAACCAAACACTTCATCATTTTTACACAAAACAAGATAAGGAAAACGAGCTGAAATTGTTTTAATTCTTTCAGAAAATTCTTGAAGATCTGGAACCTTATATTCAAAACTTATTGCAGTATTTTCTACATAAGGTTTATAAATTGACAAAAGCCTTTCTGCATCTTCAACTCTAACCGAACGAATATAAACACCTTCCATACCATTCTCCATTTTTCTATAAAATAATAATTTATTTAAAAACAAAAAAGGCGCCTACATTTCTGTAAACGCCCTTTCGAATAGATTAAAAAATCTACCAGCGATAGTGAGCAAAAGCCTTGTTTGCTTCAGCCATCTTATGTACATCTTCACGTTTCTTGTAAGCTGTACCTGTATTATTGTAAGCATCAAGAAGTTCAGATGATAATGTATCAGCCATACCATGTCCACTTCTAGAACGAGCAGCTTCAATGATCCATCTCATTGCAAGAGCTTCACGACGTGTTTCGCGAATCTCCATTGGAACCTGATATGTAGCACCACCAACACGGCGAGATTTAACTTCAACCTGTGGTTTTACATTTTCAAGAGCCTTAAGGAATACTTCCAAAGGATCTTTTTCTGTTTTTGCCTTGAGCTTATCCATAGCTTCATAAACAATTTTTGTACAAGTATCTTTCTTTCCGTCCAACATCATACGACATACGAACTTAGAAACTACTTTTGAATTATATTTTACGTCTGGCAATAATGGACGTTCGATTGATTTCTTATGTCTTCCCATCTTAGTCCTCCATTAAGCCTTAGGTCTCTTAGCACCGTACTTTGAACGACCGCGTTTACGATCTTCTACGCCAAGAGTATCTTTTGTACCACGAATAATGTGATAACGTACACCAGGAAGGTCCTTAACACGACCACCACGTACTAATACAACTGAGTGTTCCTGCAAGTTATGTCCAATACCTGGAATATAAGCAGTAACTTCAATACCATTTGACAAACGAACACGAGCAATCTTTCTGAGAGCTGAGTTTGGTTTCTTAGGTGTCTGAGTCATAACACGTGTACATACGCCACGTTTCTGAGGGCATGAATCAAGTGCGGGAGACTTGGTTCTGTTAGCTGCCGCTTTACGACCCTGACGGATTAATTGATTTATTGTAGGCATCGCCTATTCTCCTATTTTATTCCGGTCAGCACCCCGGAAGATTTTCAATTAAGATCCATTTCGGATAGGTTTAACGATTATATAAAATTCAAAAAATGAATTCAACTGAATTTTGCGTTAAACAAAATAAAAAGGTGCATTTTTCGAAGAAAAATGCACCTTTTCATCATATTTTTAGAAAATCAGATTAGTCATTTTCTTCAGCTTCGAAGTTTGGTTCTTCAAGCTGTGACTTCTGTTCTTCTTCAGCTTCTTTTCTATCAAGAATATCTTGCATTAACTGATCAAGATCTTTATCACTATCGTCATAAAGTTTAATTCCCTTATAGTTCTTAATACCAGTACCAGCAGGAATCATATGACCAATTGCAACATTTTCCTTAATACCATGGAGATTATCAACATCACCCTTAATTGCTGCATTTGTAAGAACACGAGTTGTTTCCTGGAATGAAGCAGCAGAAATGAATGAGTCAACACCAAGAGAAGC
>CAMNBC010000215.1 GCA_946532115.1 uncultured Treponema sp. | reverse complement strand
TAATAGTCATTGCGAGGCTAAAAGCCGAAGCAATCTATTTTACCGTCAGCACACCGAATCTGCTGAGTATAAACAGGACCGGAAGCAATGCACTGTAAACAGCACTCAAAATCAGCACCAGCAGATAATTCATATCAAGAATGTACATTCCTTCAAGAAGAGATGGAATTACAACACTTATAAGACCTATAAAAATCCATATAACTGCAAATAGAATCTTCTTATTTTTCAACGTCTTTTCAATATGCTTTGCACTAAGACCTAATGAAAATATCATTACCACAAAAAGCACAGGCTTTACAAAAAGCGAAAAACTTGTGTACAAACCTTCTGAAGTAGAAATGATTGTATACGGCAGGTAAAGCATATAAAAAGAAATCAAAAGTGGAAAAAAGGAATCAATTTTATAAGAAATATCATCTTTTGACCAGGCAAAAAAGATTCCGTACAAAAGAACTACGGGCAGTAAAGTCTGACGCACCAGTAAATACAGCACGTTACTCTCGAAAGAATACGGTATTATTCTGTGCGAATACAAAAAGAACGCTTTGAAGCCGCAGACCAGAACGGCAGCTACCAGGCCTGTTAGAATTACAGGAATTAAGTGCGAATCCTTTTTGTAAAAACACCAGGCCGCAAGTATAAGCGGAAGAAGTAAAAACATAAAAAGATACATAGTAAAATCAGTTTAGAGCAGGTCTTTTTTAACCTTTTTTTGCGCGAATACGCATAATGCTCGCCTTTCCCTCCACAGTAATTTTTTCGCCAGGTTTTACAGCGTAGATATCTTCTGCTACAAGTTTCTGACCAATTTTATCACCCGGTCCACGAATCACAGCCTTATCTTCATTAAGAATATACAAAAGTTGAACATCCGCAGCACCGTTATCATCGCCAGAGCAGTACATACTCCAGCCACCCTTTACATCTATACGTTCAAGTGAAAAATACTTACATTCGAAATCACCAGGGAATGGAGCGACCGGCTGCATTTCTTCACGTTTTATTACAGCAAGACCTTTTTCTATATGAACTTCGCGTCCACGGCCCCAGTCATAAAGACGGTATGTCAGATCACAGGACTGCTGAACTTCCATAAGACGAAGTCCGCCACCAATTGCATGTACAGTTCCAGCCGGAATATAAACAAAATCTCCGGCTTTTACATTTACAAAATCCAGATACTGTTCAAGAGTATTATCTGTAATTGCTTTTGCAAGAATTTCGTTTGAATACCCTTCCTTGATTCCATAAACAAGTTTTGCATCTGGAGCAGCATCAAGAATGTACCAGCATTCGGTTTTACCACGATTTCCTTTTCCTTCAAGCTTTACAGCCCAGTCATCATCCGGATGTACCTGAATAGAAAGTGTATCATTTGCCTGTATAACCTTGACTAAAAGCGGATAATCTCCACCACAAAACTCTTTAAATGAATTCTGACAGCCATTTGGATGAGTAGAAGCAATCCAGAGTTCATAGCCCCAGATTTTATCTGATTTTATCGGATTTAATTTTAACATAGCAGTTCCATATATAGTCGGCAGGCATAGCCTGCCTCTGAGCCATTTTCTCGATAATTCTAAAACGAACCTATCGGTTCGTTTTTTAACGGATTTTCGATTTTAGGCTTCCCACAATTTTTCCGGGTAATAACCATCGCGGATTTTCTTTGCAATTTCATCTTTTACAAGCTGACGGTCTTCAGGATATGTCATGCCAAACCAGGTTTCGGTAGAATTAAAGAACTTAATGATTCCCTTGCCATGGGCAATAATATCACTTGCAGCTACAGGCAAAAGCGCTTCTGCTTTTGGAGCCTTAGCGTTATTTGCAATAAAGTTATCCCAGTAAACATGGAATTCTTCGAATGCCTTTGGACTAAATCCAAAAAGATTCATACTAACCCACTCTTTTCCGGTAAGGATTTTTTTCTCACCATCCGGCATTTCGCTGATTACCTGATCATTTTCACCATAGTAAATCTTAAGATTTTCTACGATTGATTCAAGCTTTTCATCTTTTACAGTACATACACCACGGCTTACTGAACCTGAGCGGCTCATTGTATTTCCAAGAATATAGCCTACCATTGCATGTTCTGTGCAATCGTTATTAATTGAAGAAAGATATTTTCCAAGAACTTCGAAGGCCTGTCGTCCGTAATAGTCATCAGAATTGATTACGGCAAATGGTGCATTAATTGCTTTTTCCGCACATAAAACAGCATGAGTTGTTCCCCATGGCTTTTGGCGACCTTCACTGTCTTTAAGCTGCTGCTCTGTCAAAAGACTTTCATGCTGCTGGAAAACATATTCCGCATCAAAGTTTTTTGCAATGCGGTCAAAAAGACGTTCTCGGAAAGCCTGTTCAATATCCTTACGGATGATGAATACAACTTTTCCAAAACCGCTCTTCATTGCATCATAAGTTGCAAAGTCAAGAAGACATTCATCATGAAGGCCTACTCCGTCTATTTGTTTTACTCCACCATAACGGCTGCCCATTCCGGCTGCGAGAACTAATAATGTTGGTTTCATTTTTTTTACCTCTAAGCAATAATAGTTTCAAGGGCAAGTTTCATCATGTCCTTGAAGGTTGTCTGTCTTTCTTCTGCTGTTGTGGCAGTTCCTTTAAGAATATGGTCACTAACAGTAAGAATTGTAAGAGCCTTTCTATTGAATTCGGCTGCCAAAGTATACAGTTCGGCAGATTCCATTTCAATACCTTTTGCTCCATACTTTTTCCAGAGCTTCCAGTTTTCATTATCATCATAAAAACGGTCACTTGAAACACACTGTCCGACAACAGTTTTCAAGCCCATTTCCTTTGCCTTATTATAGGCAGTGTACAAAAGCTCAAAATCAGGAACCGGTGCATAATGAAGCATTCCAAATCTCTGATTCTGGAGGCAAGAGTCTGTACAGGCTCCGTTTGCAAGAATTACATCGCGGAGTTCAACATCTTCGCTTACAGCCCCGCAGGTTCCAACGCGGATTGCCTTCTGTACTCCATAACAGTCAAAGAGCTCATGGACATAAATTGAAAGAGAAGGTTGCCCCATACCAGTACCCTGAACAGAAACTTTTACACCTTTGTATGTACCGGTAAAGCCAAGCATACCGCGAACTTCATTATAACATACCGGATTTTCAAGAAAATTCTCGGCAATAAATTTTGCCCTTAAAGGGTCACCTGGAAGCAGGATTTTATCTGCTATTGCTCCTTCTGGAGCGTTAATATGTGTACTCATATCTTTATTATAATTAAAAAATAAAATAAAGCAAATAGTTACTCATAATCTCCAGAACAGAGAAAAAGGGCACCAGCCAACGGGGATGATGTTGTCTGATACCCTTTTTCTCTGTTCTGGAGTTATGTGGACTTTTTATTTTTCATTCATAATAAAATTCAACGGGGGTGATGTTGTTCGCTGTCTTTTTTTTCGCTCCTAAGGAGTCAAGTGGGCTCTTTTATTTTTCGGTTATAAGAATATCATTCCAAAGACTGCCCCTAAAATAATTACTAAGATTGGATGGGCTT
>CAMNBC010000214.1 GCA_946532115.1 uncultured Treponema sp. | reverse complement strand
TATTTTTGATATCATCTATGGTTAATTGTCTATTATTTTGTACATCTTGAGAATACTGTATAGTAATTTTTGTATCCGGATGATTTTGTTTGAGTAGTTTATGATATAGTTTTGTAATATCTTTTTGCGAAAAAGGGTACGCTATATCTAGTGTGCTCAGTGCTTTTTGAATATGCGGTGGAAACTGCATATTATATGTATATTTATGCAATTTTATCACTTCGCCGGTTGGAATATCCTTTTTTGAGGCTTTTTTAGCTGATTTCTTATCATTTTCGACAGTTTTTTCATCATTTTTAAATGAAAAATGACCAGAATCTGCTGCTTTTTTATTTTCAGTATCCTGGTCATTTATATTTTGTTGTTCGCTATGAGGAATTTTGCCTGATTCTAATACTTCATTGAGCATTTCGCCCAGTTTGTCGTACATATCAGGCATAATTTATTAGATTTCTGTTCCGGAAGAAATTACCGCACCCTTACGGATTACGATAATTCCATCTGCGCTGTAGAAGCTGCCGTGGTCACCGTCTTCGTATTTCTTGCCGCTTACGCCGATTTTACAGTTATCACCGATTTTTGCATTCTTATCGATGATTGTGTTGGCAATCTTACAGTTTTTACCGATTCCAGTGCTTGGTTTTCCAGCCTTTTTGTTTGCTTCTTTTTCTTCTTCTGTGTCGTAATAGTCGGCACCCATCATAATTACGCCGTCAAATTCGGTTCCTTCATTGATGATTGAGCGTACACCGACAACAGATTTGTTGAATTTTGCATCAGTTATGATACATCCTTCAGAAATAAGCGATGCGTTAATATCTGCCTTGTTGATTTTTGATGGAGGCAGGTTGCGCATGTGGGTATAAATCGGCTGAGTTTCACCAAAGAAGTCGAAGGTTGGGTAAGGCTCACAAAGGGCAATGTTTGCATCATAGAAGCTGCGGATAGTTCCGATGTCTTCCCAGTAGCCGTCGAATACATAAGAGCTGATTTTCTTCTTACCGATGGCGAGAGGAAGGATTTCCTTACCAAAGTCAGTGTATTTTTCGTTTTCGCCGCCCAGCATTTCTTCCATTGTGTCGGCATTGAAGATGTAAATACCCATAGAAGCAAGGTATTCCTTCTCTGGAGGCAGGCTTCCGCGTGCTTCTGCAGGAATCTTCCAGTCGTCAATGTTCAGATCTGGCTTTGGTTTTTCCATAAAAGCTTTTACATGATTCTGGTCATCAATCTTCATAATACCAAAACCGGAAGCGTCGTGGCGGTTTACAGCAGTTGTTGCGATTGTGATTTCTGCACCAGACTTAATGTGGGCATCCATAAAGGCACGGAGATCCATTTTGTAAAGCTGGTCACCGGAAAGAATGATATAGTGAGTTGGTTTTTGAGTCTTAAAATGAATAAAGTTCTTGCGAACGGCATCTGCAGTACCTTCATACCAGCCTGAATGCTCAAGAGTCTGTTCAGCAGCAAGAATTTCTACGAATCCGCCGGAGAAACGGTCAAAATTGTAAGAATTTGAAATGTGAAGGTGAAGAGAAGCCGAGTTGAACTGAGTCAAAAGGTAAATCTTTTTATATCCGGAGTTGATACAGTTAGAAATAGGAATATCAACAATCCTATATTTTCCGCCGAAAGAAACAGCCGGTTTTGAACGCTCTTTTGTAAGTGGATAAAGACGTGTACCCTTACCACCACCTAAAATGATTGAAAGAACTCTTGGTTCTGTGTTTGCCATAGAAAAACTCCTTTTGATGATGCAATAAAATATTAATTAATAAGAATAGTATAAATCTGAAATGAAGGTTTTGCAAATAAAATTCCCCTAAACAATTTTTTTCAGATTCCGAAGATTAAAATAGATGTAAATAAATTCTTCGGAGGTTAAAAAATATGATTCGTGGCTGGTATACCGGGGCTTCCGGTATGAATGCACAGCAGAACAGACTTGATGCAATTGCAAATAATCTTGCAAATGTTGATACTGCAGGCTACAAACGCGATGTAGTTTCGAGCAAGTCTTTCCCGGAACTGCTGCTTCGCCGGACAAATCTTGACGGCGTTTATCACACTACAGAAGGTTCTGCTGATGCAGCACCTGTAATTGGCAAGCTTGGCCTTGGCGTTGAAACTAACGAGAATTATATTGATTTCAGTCAGGGCTCTTTCAAAATCACAAATACAAAGACAGATACAGCTCTTAGTGGTAAGGGCTTTTATGTTATAGACACTCCTAACGGTGAACGCTACACACGCAATGGTGATTTCTTTATCGGTAAAGAAGGTCTTCTTGAAACTAAGGATGGATATCCTGTTCTTGGTGAAAAAGGTCCAATCTACGTTGAAGATGATAAGTTCACAGTAAATGAAGACGGAATCATCTCTCGCAGCGAAAATGGCGAAGAAATTGACCGCTTTAAGGTTGTTCGTTTTGATAACGAGCGCTACCTCAAAAAGATGGGCGAAAGCTTTTACGCAACAAATGACATTGCAGGCCCTGCTCACATTGCAGAAGGTAATGAGCGTCCACGCTTCCTTCAGGGCTACACAGAAACAAGCAATGTAAATGTTGTAAACGAAATGGTTCAGATGATTGAAGTAAACCGTGCTTACGAAGCAAATCAGAAAACAATTCAGTCTGAAGATTCTATGATGAGCACACTCTGGCAGAAGGTTGCCGTGCTTCAGTAGGAGGAGTAAGTAAATGGTCAGATCATTATGGACAGCAGCTACCGGAATGAACGGTCAGCAGTCAAATATAGATGCAATTTCAAACAACCTTTCAAACGTAAATACAACAGGTTACAAGCAGCAGCGCGTTGAGTTTGAGGACCTTGTTTATCAGAATATTAAACTTGCAGGAACTCCTGCAACAGAAGATACAGTGACCCCGGTTGGCATTCAGCAGGGTACCGGTGTTAAGGTTGGAGCTACTCAGAGAATTATGAATCAGGGCTCTCTCCAGAACACTGGTGTTGATACAGACGTTGCTATCGTTGGTGAAGGTTTCTTCCGTGTTCAGAAATATGACGGAAGCTATGCTTACACCCGCGACGGTTCTTTTAAGGTTGATTCTACCGGTCAGTTAGTTACAAATAACGGCCTTCGTGTAATTCCAGAAATTATCCTGCCGGAAGGTTATGACGTTTCAACTTTGAACGTTACTCAGACAGGTCTTGTTAGCGTAAAAATCAACGGTGAAAATGATCCTGTTGAAGTTGGTCAGCTTGAACTTTACCGCTTCCCAAATGCTGTAGGTCTTCAGGCAGACGGCGACAACCTCTTTAAGGTTACTGCAGCCAGCGGTGAAGCAATTGCAGGCCGCCCTGGTTACGATGGCTTTGGTGATGTTCGCCACAAGTTCCTCGAAATGTCAAACGTTTCGGTTGTGAACGAAATGGTTCAGATGATTGTTGCACAGCGCGCTTATGAGTTCAACTCAAAGGCAATTCAGACCAGCGATACAATGCTAAGTACTGCGGTAAATCTTAAGAGATAGGTTGTTAGGTTTTAGGTGCTAGGTGCTAGGTTTTAGGGATGAGGGGGAAAGCCTTCCCCCTAGGTTCAGCCCGCTGAGCGGTCTTCACCATAC
>CAMNBC010000213.1 GCA_946532115.1 uncultured Treponema sp. | reverse complement strand
AGTATCATATATTTTCTCCTGATAGAAAAGCGTCATGCTGAACTTGTTTCAGCATCTTTTGATAATAGATCCCGAACCAAGTTCGGGATGACAATTAGTTTGTATATGGATTATCGTGCACTTCGTCTTCGGCAGTCTTTGTCCATTTGTTTCCATCAAATGTATACACAGTCTCTTCACAATTCCCCTTGAGGCCATTGCCCCAGAAGTTTTCTATTCCGCGACCGTCGAGGTAGCACATCATTCCTGCAAGCAGGGCGCCGTGTGCAACAATCATAATTCGTGAATCTGGTTTTGTTTTCTGGGCAGGTTCAATCACAGTTTGTACAAAACGTTTTGTACGTTCGCAAACGGAATCAAAAGTTTCTCCACCCTCTGGCGGTACA
The DNA here is from genome assembly GCA_946532115.1 of uncultured Treponema sp. Classification (GTDB taxonomy): domain Bacteria; phylum Spirochaetota; class Spirochaetia; order Treponematales; family Treponemataceae; genus Treponema_D. Next base: position 3,213 of record CAMNBC010000213.1, on the reverse strand, counting down.
TAACTGGCAGGGGCTGTGAAAAAATATTTTCGCGGAAGGTCTGTGTTAATCCAGTCATCATAAGGTAACCCTTCAAGTTTTCCAAAACTGATTTCTGTAAGAAGCTGATTTCTGATTATCGGATAGGTTTTGTGTCCGCGGATTAAGCAGGCAGTTTCATAAGCGCGGATAAGTGGAGAAGAGTAGATGCAGTCAAAATCAATTTTTGCTGCATCAAGTCTGACTCCAAGCTCGGCCGCAAGCTTCCGTCCGTTTTCGTTGAGTTCAATATCCTGCGCACCCTGGAATTTTTTTTGTGCATTCCAGTCTGTGGTGCCGTGTCGTACTATGTAAAGTTCCATATTTTATACTTCCTAGAATCTTAATCTTCGTAAGTGTGTTATTCTGCTGACCAGAAGATTCTGAATGTCACCGGTTGGTTCAATCTGCAGGCGCATTACTGCTTCGCCCGGCTGTTTGGAAATCCCTAAGGGATGTCCCATGATGGTAAAGAAATTTCCTGAACCATCTGAATCCGGCATCTGGATTTCCATAAGGTCTTCATCTTTTACTGCTGCTTCAATCAGATGTACTTTGCCTGCAAAATCCATTCCGTCTGCTTCAAGAATTTCTGTGCGCACAGAGGCTGTCTTAAGTTGATTTTCAGAAAGAATAAGTCGATTCGAAATTCTGTATTCGAGGCTTTCTTTGATATGCGTGTCCATATCCATTTTTTGAAGACATGCTTTGAGATTTTTCAGGAGTTTGTCTGCCTCAGAAATAGATGTCTGTTTTCGTTCAAGATTTTTTTTGCTTTCGAGAACTGCAGGTTTGTGTCCGTTTCGTAAAAGAGGAAATGTAGAAAACTCTGACTTTGTATGAGAGGTCTTTACGTTTCCTAAAAACTCCAGAGAGCTTTCTGAAATAAAGTCTGAAATATCAGTGCCTGCCGGAATATTCAAAAGATAAATTCCTTCGGTGAGTTTTTCTTTTATATATTTCTGAATGTTCGGATTTTTTTCTACAAAGGTGATGTTGTTATCTGTTACCTTGAGTACGTAACCATAGTACAGTTTTGCAGAAGAATATGAATTATACCATTCTGTAATATTGATTTTGAGATTTTGCGGAATCTCATAATAAGAGTTGTTTTCTATTCTTTCAAAAATGATTTCAGGAGTTATGCTGTTGTCAAAGCCTTCGGAAACAGATTGTCTTGTGATTTCGAATTCTGTAACTACTCCACATTTTTTTACAAGCATGAAGTCTGTGAGTGGAATAAGCTCTTTGAGTTTTAAGCCTGGTAAAAGAGTTACGGTGAAGGTGGAGTCAATGTTTAATACTTTTGGTGACTGATGAATAGAAGAAGTGTTTGACAAACTATCGTTAGTTAGTGTTGAACTGTAAGTATCAGAGGGAAACAATTCCTTTGCACTTACATATAAATCTATGTCATCTTCTGTTTTACCTGTTTTTCTCAAAAGACCGAATTCAACAGCGCAGTCAATCATGCGGTCAAGTAATTCAGCATTTTGTTCGGGCTCTGCACCTGCTTCCTGGCGGGCTGCTTCCAGTATGCGGCTGAATCTGCTTTTGTGGGCAAGGGCGTTTCCATCTTCTGTAAAGGTTCCAACTAGAAAGGCCAGCCGTAAAATGCTGTCGCGGCTTAATCCGTTTTCTGGAATTGAAGTCAGACAGTCGATAAGGAGCTGGGCTTCTTTTTTTAATCCTTCTTTACTAAAGCGTGAAACTGCTGCGGCACACAAAAGTGTGTACTGCTGTAATTCAGACAGTTCTGCAAATTTTTTGATGCGGGCAAGTTCAATTTTATAGCCTTTGCCATCTTCTGTTTCATAAACAAGCGAAAGGTTTACAAAGGCATTCATCAAAAGCTGTATGAAATTTTCTTTACCCGGGAAGATTTCTTCTAACCTGTTTTTGTCGTTCTTTTTGATTGTTCCGTCGGACTTGCAAGAAATGCCTCGAATACGGATATAAGTTATAAAGGCTGCAAGAAGATTTGGGGAAATTGAAAAGATATCTTCATTGGAAAAAGTTGCAGGTACATAATCCGGAAAAATCAACTTTGAATCAAGGTAGGGCAAAAGATTTTCGCGGATAAGCGGATTGATTTTTATGAACTCTTTGCCTGTATCTGATTTTTCTTTGTAGATTACAAGGCGTTCAGTGAGATTAATGATTTCAGCGTATATTTCTGTAATTGAATATTCAGTGTGGAAAAAGTTTACTAAGGTATCCTGACTTGCATTTGGAATGAGAGAAATTGCAGTAAGGACTGTTACATCAAATCTGTCGAGGAGAGTCAAAAGACTGTTTATGTGTTCTGGAGACTTTATAAAAGCTGCAAGCTGCTGTGTAAGTCGCTGCTTGTTATATGGAGTTTTAATTTCTCCAAGATAGAGACGCATTGTATTAAAAAACTGTTTGTCTGGTAGAGAAGAAATGGCTTCTGCCCAGAGGTTGATTTCATTCTCATTCATCGAGGTTGAGTTCTCCATCATATCTTACAATTTTATATGCATAGCCTTGTTCTGCAAGGAATTTCTGTCTGTTAGAACCAAACTCTTCTTCTACGGTATTGCGGGTAATCAAAGTAAAGAAACGGGATTTACGCTCCTTTGGACGGAGAATACGGCCAAGTCTCTGGGCTTCTTCCTGTCGGCTGCCAAAGGTTCCGCTAACCTGAATTGCAAGTGAAGCATCCGGGAGATCAATTGCAAAGTTTGCAACCTTTGAAACTACGAGTACACGGATTTTACCTTCTCGGAAATCCTGATAGATTTTATCGCGTTCTGCATTCGGAGTTTTTCCAGTTATGATAGGACAGCCTAACTCTTTTGTAATTTCATCCAGCTGCTGAAGATACTGACCAATTACGAGAATTTTATCTTCAGGAAACTGGTCAATAATTTGCCTAACTACCGGTAGTTTGTCTGGATTCATACTCGCGATTTTGTGTTTTTCGCGAACGGTTGAAACGGCATATTCAATTTCCAGATGTGTCGGTAAATCTATACGCACTTCAATGCATTCTGCAGTTGCAATCCACTGGTCGCGTTCGAGTTCCTTCCATGGAACATCATAGCGTTTTGGACCAACAAGACTGAATACGTATCCTTCACAGCCGTCTTCGCGAACCAGAGTTGCGGTAAGACCAACACGGCGAACTGCCTGTAAATCTGCAACTACACGGAAAACCGGAGCGGGCAGCAT
>CAMNBC010000212.1 GCA_946532115.1 uncultured Treponema sp. | reverse complement strand
AAGTTCGGGATGACAGTGATTTTCAATATATCAGGAAACGTTGATGAACTTTTTTCAGGCTAATCTGCCTTATCTTCTGGCAGGGATATCTACTGGTGGTCAGTATGCACTCATTGCCATAGGTTACACTATGGTCTATGGTATTTTAAGACTTATCAATTTTGCACATGGTGATGTATTTATGGCAGCGGGTCTTATTATGATTTATTCTTATACCGTTTTGCCGCTTTGGATTTCTATTCCTTTTACAATAATATTGACAGTTCTGCTTGGATTTGCAATTGAACGAATTGCATATAAACCTTTAAGAACTGCTCCTCGTATGTCTATTATGATTTCCGCAATTGGAATGTCATATCTTATTCAGAATCTTGCTCTTTATATTACAGGCGGACTCTTAAAAAATTATCCGAAAATTCCCTGGATCAGTGATTCCATAACTATCTTTGGCGCAATCACAAAACGTGTAACCGTGATTACTCCTTTCCTTACAATAGTTCTGGTTGTGGCACTTGTTCTGTTAATCAAATATACAAAAATAGGAATGGCTATGAGAGCCGTTTCTAAAGATTTTGAAACTGCACAGCTTATGGGAATCAAAATTAACTCTGTAATTTCAATGACTTTTATTATAGGTTCCTTCCTTGCTGCTGTTGGTTCAATTTTATTTTTCTCAAACTATCCGGGTGTTACACCTACTGTTGGCGGCATGCCGGGACTTAAAGCCTTTGTTGCTGCCGTATTTGGAGGAATTGGTTCTATTCCGGGTGCTGTAATTGGAGCTTTCTTAATTGGTATTTGTGAAAACATTATTAAAGGACTTGGCTGGACAACTTTTAGTGATGCCTTTACTTTTGTTCTTTTGATTTGTGTTTTGATGTTTATGCCAACTGGTATTTTTGGTGAAAAGCAGACAGATAAGGTTTAATTCAGGTATTAATTATGGAAAATATAAATAAGAAAAAAGATTTAATAATTGGATTTGGCTTGATTGCTTTGCTTTTTATTGTTCTTACAGTTCTTGAGCATACAATCAGACCAACTTCAATTTTATTTACTGTATTAAAAAAAGGTGCTATTTATGCACTTGTTGCTGTAAGTATGAATCTTCTTAATGGCTTTACAGGTCTTTTCAGTCTAGGACAGGCCGGATTTATGCTTTTGGGTGCATATACATATGCAATTTTTACAATCCCGCTTGAAGCTCGGGCACAGGTTTATCAATATTTTAATGGAGGTATAATTCAGTTTACGCTTCCAGTTATTATCGCAATGATTTTAGCCGGTCTTGTAGCTGCATTCTTTGCTTATTTAATAGGACTTCCTGTTTTACATCTTAAATCAGATTATCTTGCAATTGCAACTCTTGGTTTTGCGGAAATTTTAAGAGCAATTTTCCAGTGGGATAAACTTGGCGTAATCACAAACGGTTCAAACCTTCTGCGAAAGTATCCGGTATTTAAATCTACAACTTTTTATTTTGCAATCAGCGGAATCTGTATAGCTTTAATTGTTCTTCTTATTAATTCAACTTATGGACGTGCCTTTAAGGCTATTAGAGATGATGAAGTTGCGGCTGAAGCAATGGGAATTAATCTTGCACATCATAAACAGCTTGCATTTACCATCAGTTCTTTCTTTGCAGGAATTTCTGGAGCTTTACTTGCAATGTTCCAGACAACGATTCAGGCAAGCCAGTTTAAGTCAGCAATGACTTATGAAATTCTTTTGATTGTAGTAATCGGTGGAATCGGTTCTGTTACGGGAAGTTGTATTTCTTCATTCTTATTTATTGCATGTTCTGAATGGTGGCTACGATTCCTTGATAATGCAAACCTGAACTTTACATCAATTCAGATTCTGCGCCCTGGATTCAGAAAAGTTGTATTCTCAGTTGTAATTATGTGTATCGTACTTTTCTACCAGAAAGGAATTATGGGTGATAAGGAATTCTCAATTAAGGGAATAGTGGGATTCTTTAATAAATTAAAGAAAAAGTGTCATCCCGAACTTGTTTCGGGATCCGAATCAGATAATAAATAGATGCTGAAACAAGTTCAGCATGACATATCAGGAAATTCTATGAACATTTTGAAAATGGAAAATATAACAATGCAGTTCGGCGGTGTTGTTGCCGTTGATAATCTTTCTCTTGAAGTAAATGAGGGAGAAATTGTTTCACTTATCGGCCCTAACGGAGCAGGTAAGACAACTGCATTTAATGTTGTAACCGGAGTTTATGCGCCTACAAACGGAGCTGTCTGGTTCAACGGAAATAAAATTGTAGAAAATCATCCGCGCAGAAAAATGAAAAAATTGTATGCAGGAAAAGATAAAACAGTATTTAAGGGACATCTGGAGCCGACTCCAGATAAAATTACAAAACTTGGAATTGCACGAACCTTTCAGAATATTCGACTCTGGAAAAGTCAGACAGTTTTTGATAACGTTTTGATTGCAAAGCATCTACGCCGTACATCAAATGTTTTTTCTGCAACTTTCCGCCTCAACTGGAAAGAAGAAAAGAAGCAGAGGGAAGAGACTGCTGAACTTTTAAAGATTCTTGGTCTTTATGATGTTAAGGATGAACTTTGTACTTCACTTCCTTATGGACTTCAGCGCCGTCTTGAAATTGCCCGTGCTCTGGCTACAAATCCGAAACTGCTGCTGCTTGATGAACCTGCTGCCGGAATGAATCCACAGGAAACTGCAGAGCTTACAGATTTTATCCGACGTATACGTACAGATTTCCATCTTTCAGTTTTTATGATTGAACACCATATGGATCTTGTTATGGATATTTCTGATAGAATCTATGTATTGAACTTTGGTGCTCTTATTGCTCAGGGAACTCCCGATGAAGTTCAGAACAATCCTGATGTAATTGCTGCTTATCTTGGAGAATCAGAAGAAGATAGTGATTATTCAGATAAACCATATGCTGTAGAAGAGGAGGCCGAATAATGCTCGAAATTAAAGACTTACATGTATCTTATGGCGGAATTAAGGCCTTACGCGGAATAAATATAGAAGTTCCTGATGGAAAAATTGTTACTTTAATCGGTGCAAATGGAGCAGGAAAATCAACTTTACTTCGTACAATCAGTGGACTTGTAAAGGCAGAAAGCGGTTCAATTCTTCTTGATGGAAAAGATATTACTGGTCTTGCCATTAATAAAATCTGTGCAGAAGGTATAGCCCTTAGTCCTGAAGGAAGACATGTGTTTACAGATCTTTCGGTTCTTGAAAATCTAAGAATTGGAGCTTACCTTCGTAAGGATAAAAAAGAAATTGAAAAAGATTTGGAATGGGTATTTAAATTGTTCCCACGTTTGAAGGAACGTTCCTGGCAATATGCAGGAACCTTGAGTGGCGGTGAACAGCAGATGCTCGCAGTTGGGCGTGCTCTTATGAGTAAACCTAAAATCCTTATGCTTGATGAACCTTCGCTTGGACTTGCTCCGCTTATTGTACAGCAGATTTTTGATATTATCCGCGAAATCAATAATGCAGGTGTAACCGTGCTTCTTATTGAACAGAATGCAAACATGGCTCTTAAAACTGCTGATTTAGCATATGTTATTGAAACCGGTGAAATTGT
>CAMNBC010000211.1 GCA_946532115.1 uncultured Treponema sp. | reverse complement strand
TTCTGAACAAAGGTGCATACGTTACCGTAACTGACATGAAAACCGAGGAACAGCTGCGCCCTACTATTGACCGGCTTAATAATGATGCGAATCTCGATACGTCCCGCCTCACCTACCGCCTTGGAGAACACCGCATTGAAGATTTTGAAAATGCTGACTGCGTAATCAAAAATCCGGGAGTAAAGTACGAAGGTAATAAATACCTGGCTGCAGCCCGAGCCATTGAAACAGACCTCAGTATTTTTCTGCGCTTTACAGACTGTCCTATTATTGCTGTAACCGGAAGTAAGGGAAAGTCTTCTACTGTCAGTGCAATTTATTACGGTTTATCTAAAGCCGGCTATAAAACTTTTCTTGGCGGAAACATTACTGTAAGCCCGCTTACTTTTTTTGACGATGTTAGCGGAGATACTCCGGTTGTTATAGAATTCTCAAGCTGGCAGCTTGCTGACTTACGCGGACGTGGCGTGTTGAGACCTCACATTGCAATCATTACAAAAATTGTTCCGGACCACCAGAACTGGTATGGAAATATGGAAGATTATGTTGCAGACAAGCGTCTTATTTATGCAGACCAGACTCGCGGTGATTATTCAATTTTTGATTCAGGAGAAGATGAACCGGGCACTGGCCCTGATTCTACCCTCCACCCGGGAACTGCAACCTGGGGTGACTTATTTGCAAGTGAATCAAAAGCAACTGTTTTACGTTATGGCAAAAAACCAAGCTGGTACATTGAACTTGGGAACCTCTTAGTACCAGGTACTCATATGAAAACCAACGCACAGAATGCTGCCCTTGTAATGCACCTGATGGGAGTTCCTGATGCCCGTATAAAAGAAATTCTCCAGAGCTGGCCTGGAATTGACCACCGTCTTCAGTATTTTCATAGCTGGAAAAACGATAATGGTACAAACTTCAAGTTTTATAATGATTCCTGTGCAACAGTACCAGAAGCAGCGGCTGCTGCAAGCCAGGCCTTTGGAAAACCTGTAATTCTTATGACGGGTGGAACTGAAAAAGGACTTGAACTTACTCCTCTTGTAAAAACCCTGACTTCCCCAGATGCAAATACAATCAAAGTAAAAGATATTTATCTTCTTGCAGGAACTGCAACTGATAAACTCGTTCCAGAACTTGATAAGGCTGGTATAAAATACCACGGACCTTTTGATGGTCTGGAACCTCTTCTCAAAGAAGCAAAAGCATCCATGGAAAAAGAAAACGCCAGTGAAGAAGTTTTTGTCTTCTCCCCTGGCGCAACATCTTTTGGGATGTTTTCAAATGAATTTGATCGTGGAAACAAATATATGACCGCAGTCAAAGACTTGTTTTAAACCTTAAATAAATCAACCTGTTCTCCAATCTTATCGATAGCCCCCTTAACCTGATTTGAAATCTCGTTGAGGGTTGCGCCAGTCTCATTGATTTTTTTTGCACCTATTGACATCTCAGACATACTGGTGGCCATATAAGCAGTTGATTCTATAAGACTCTGCATATCCGTTACGATCTGCTTATTGCGGTCGGACATTTCATGTGATGAATCACGAACTTCACTCGTAGAAGTATTCAAATGTTTAAGGGCATCTATAATCTGCTTTGAACCTTCATTCTGTTCTTCCATTGCAGACTGAATTTGAATCACAAGCTGATCTGTTTCCTTAATACAATTTGAAACCTGAGTAAGAGCAGAACTTGCTTCATGAGATGAATTAACAACTCCGGAAATTGCTTCCATAATTTTTGTAAGCTGCTCACCAATTTTTTTAGACTGCTCTGAAGAGGTTTCTGAAAGTTTACGGATTTCATCTGCTACAACTGCAAAGCCCTTACCTGCTTCACCGGCATGAGCAGCTTCAATTGCAGCATTCATCGCAAGAAGATTTGTCTGTTCAGCAATTGCAGAAATAGCAGAGTTTGCCTCCTGCAGCATTTCCGACTGACCTTCTATCTTAAGAATCTGCTCATTAACATCTTCCTGTTTTGAGAAGCCGGTTTCAGCATTAGTCTCAAGGGTTTTAAAAGAAGATGTCATTTGTGCTACAGATTTATTTACAGAATTTATATTACCAACCATCTGCTCAACAGCAGCAGAAGCCTGAGTTACACTGGAAGACTGGTCTTCAATATGTACATCAAGTTCTTTAATTGATTTTGTAATATGAAAGACTGAATCACTGGTATTACTAACACACTTATCCTGATTATTAATCTGGGAATGAATACTATCGATATTCGCAATGATTTCTGTAATTGAACTTGCAGTATTTTCTGTACCTTCATCAAGATTATTACCACTTAAACCAAGGTCTTCTTTTGAAGTCTTAAGGTTCTTTACAATATCATGAAGCTTGTCCATAAATTTGTCAAAGTTTATTACAAGCTCTCCAATTTCATCATAACAATAAAGCGTACAGCGTTTTGTTAGATCAGCATCGCCTGTAGAAAGGTCTGCAAGAAAATATGAAACACCTTTGATTCGTTTTATAACCCAGCGAATAAATGGAAAACAGCCTAAAGCAATAACAACGAAAAGAACAAGTGAAGCAGGTCCTGAAATCTTTACAGATTTATTTCTGACATAGTTTATGGATTCCATCGTTTTGGCAACAAACACCATACCAATGATAGAACCATCATCATTTTTTAAAGGTTCATAAATTGTAAAATAATCAATTCCATTGATTTTGTTTTGTCCTAAATACTGTTCTCCTCTTTTCAGAACAGTATCAACAATTTCATTATTATCAAGTTCTGTTCCAACCAGACTGCCACCAAGTGTTGTTGCAACTCTGACACGTCCATTAAATACGGTACAGTCTACAGAATGATGATCATGAACAATTGAGACATACCCGTTTGAATCCATTGTTGAAATATCATAACCAATCACAAGAGCACCAATTGTACGTCCATCCTTTATAACTGGGACAGATGCTACAAGTGCATAATCTATAGTTCCAAATTCGGTATAAGCAAAAGATTTTTCACCGGCAATTGCTTTTCTTACAAATGGAAGCGAAGCATTATAATCAGGACGCACATGATAACCGGCTATTACATTTCCTGTCGTATCAGTAAGGGCAAGAAGGTCAACCTCACAGATTTTTCCCTTTTCTGTAAGATATGCATCTTTGTCATAGTCCTCATAGGTTCCATCAATAAAACCTTTTATACGGTCCATGGAAGCAAGCATATCTCCATACCCGCTGAGCGTATCGCACCAATCATCTAAAATCCAGTGAACACCAGCGGTTGTATGTTGAAGATCCTGAATAGTTTTTTCAAGAAAACCTTTATCAAAGGTGAAGAAAGAAATAGCGCCAGACAGGAACACACCTACAACACTGGCCCCAACAATCATCGCGATGAACTTTACCTTTAAAGACAATGCCCTCTTTAAATTAGGATCAAACCTATTTAATGCTTTTGACATGTACTCTCTCCAATATTATAAATAATATCTACCTAAGAGTATCATATATAAATGTCAAAAAAGCAAATTTATAATTCTTAATAAAAAATTATATTTTCCGCGAATTCTATACTTTAAATAAATCTACCTGAGCCCCAATAGTTTCAATGGCCCCCTTAACCTGAGCAGAAATCT
>CAMNBC010000210.1 GCA_946532115.1 uncultured Treponema sp. | reverse complement strand
GTGACCTTGCCCTGCGCTACGACGAGAAAAACGGAAATCTTGGAACAGATGTTTCTGGTGGCAATGAACTCTTCAAGGTTACACCTTACGACAAGATTCTTTACGTTCGAAAGAGCGGAATCTATTCTGTTTCTGAAACTCCAAAAAAACTTTTTGTTGGACCAGAAATGCGTTACTGTGGATTTGCCGACAAGGAGAGTCTTTCAAAGGTTCTCTTTACAATTCTCTACCGCGACCCTGCGACTCAGTTTGTTCACATTAAGCGATGTAAGATACAGGGCTTTATTATGAATCGCGATTACTTCTTTGCACCTGAAGGCTGTGAGGTTCTTCATGTCGATACGCGCAAGTCTTTCACCTTCCAGCTCAATTATGTTAAGAAGCCTCGCCTCAAAGTCCTCACCGAAAAGTTCAAGGCCGACAAGTTTGAGGAGAAGAGCCTTAAGGCAAAGGGTATCCGCGTTTCAAATAAGGAAGTGCAGGATATAGTTGTTGAGTAGTAGTCAGGTGCTAGGTTTTAGGTTCTAGGTGATAGGGATGAGGGAGGAGCCCCTCCCTACGGCCGCACTTCGTTGCGTCCTACCCTTCCTGCGGGCTCAAACGCCGCCCGCAACGCCTGCTCTAATCACCGTCATCCCGAACTTGTTTCGGGATCCATTTCTAATAGATGCTGAACCCTGAACTTGTTTCAGGATCAGCATGACAATTAATATAAAAAAATGGAAATATTAAAATCATACATCAACTACGAAGAAACCATCAAAGGCTCTCGCTTCCTCTCCGAACTCTTTCCCTGCACAGAGCAGGCTGCGGCTCGCGAACTTGTGAAATCTCAAAAGGCTAAGTATGCGGACGCTACACACGTTGTACACGCTTTCGTCCTCGGCCCTGGTGCGGAAGTAATGGGAATGAGCGACGACGGAGAACCGAGTGGAACTGCAGGAAGGCCCGCCCTCGACGTATTGCGCGGCCGCGGATGTACAAATACAGTACTCACAATCACGCGGTGGTTCGGAGGTACACTGCTCGGTACAGGCGGCCTCGTAAAAGCCTACGGTAACGGTGCTAAAGGAGTTCTTGCAGCGGCAGATGAGGCCGGGCTTTTTGAAGAACTCGTAGCAAAAAAATCCTTCACCTTCACAACAGACTATTCTCTCTATAAACTTATCAAAAATAATATGGAACTTTTCCACATCTCAAATCTCAAAGAAGACTTTGGAACCGAAATCACACTCACAGGTGAAATCCACGAAAGTGAGTTTCAGGTCTTTATAAGTAAACTCCTTGATATCTCGAATGGGAAAATTCTAGTACACTAGTTTATAGAGGTATCTAAATGAAAAAACTATTAACCTTAGCCGTAATTTCAATTGCGGCATTTACACTTTTCGCATGCAGCGGAAAATCTAAGAGTAACACTGCTGCACAAAATGAAACAAAACAGCAGGAAGAAACAGTTATGAAACCTGCCGCAACAGAAGCAACCGGAATGGCTGCAAAATTTATGAAATCTGCAGAAAAAGCAAAAGAGGAAGCTAAGGCGCAGGCTGCCGAAATTGAAGGTTTTGAACAGAAAGAACCCCTTTATGAATCAGCTGCCCGCCATGGATTTAAGATTGGTACTGTAATCAATCCGCAGAATCTTGACAGAAAATCTTATACAGATATGGTAAAAGCAGACTTCAACAGTCTTACTGCCGCAAACGAATTTAAGGCATATTCACTGCTTTCTATGTCATCAAGTCAGAAAAGCGAAGACGGAATGCCTGTAATGAATTACTATAGAGCAGACAGCATTGCAAAATTCGCACAGGAAAACGGAATTGGAATCCGTGGTCACGTTCTTGTCTGGGATGCATATATGCCAGACTGGTTCTTCAGAGAAAACTATAGATATGACACAGAACTTGTTTCTTCTGACGTTATGAAAAAACGCCTTCAGCATTATATTGAAGATGTAATTACACACTTTGAAACAAAATTTCCTGGTGTAGTATACTGCTGGGATGTAGTAAATGAAGCTGTTGGAGATGGCGCAAATGAGTTTAAGGAAGGTGATGAACGCCATGTCCGCACAATTCGCGGTGGTACTACAAACTATTTCTATGATGTAATCGGACCAGATTATGTTGAACTTTCTTTCAAATATGCACGCGAAACTGTAAAAAAACTTAACGCAAATATTAAGCTATTTTACAATGATTACAGCACCTTCTATTCTCCAAAACGAGAAGCAATCGGTAAACTTATTGAAAGCATCAACAAAAATGAAAAACTCTGTGACGGAGTGGGAATGCAGGGCTATGTCGGCGGCTATGGCCAGCAATCCGGCTGTATGAGTGCAAATGACATCAACCTCTTTAAAAATGCAATTGTATTTTACAGCAATCTGGGACTCGAAGTTCACGTTACCGAACTCGCCCTCCGCAACTACGACAAGACAAAAGGTGTTCAGCATGCCAGCTACTATGAAAAGTTTTTCCAAATGTTAGCTTCAGTAGCTGATGAATACAAAACTCTCACCTGCGTAGCAATCTGGGGAATCTGCGATAATCCATCTCTTACAAAGGATGATTACAGTTATAAAATGAATGGACCATACTGCGGAATGTTCAATTACGACTGTTCAAAGAAACCAGAATTTTTTATGGCGGCAAAAGCTTTAGAATAAAAAAAAATAAACGCATAAAAAAAGGCTGCGAACATTTAAGTTTGCAGCCTTTTTTATGGTTGTTTTATAACCTTGAAATCTTTTTACTTATATAGATCTGCAGTGCCAGTTCTAATAGCTTCAACTTTTGCATCATGATTACGTTCTTTCGATTCAGGATGTTCCCACTGCTCATCTATCGAATCAAATAACGGGTCATAGTTAGCAGCTTCTTCAAACACTGTAGTTTTTAATGCTTTTGTATAATCAGAATAACCTGCAATAGCTGTCTTCTTACCGTATACTTTATCATTAAATAAATCCAGAAGCAGTTTCATATCGTCTTCGGTAACAGCGTGTCCATTATTATGGAAGTAGCAGTATATATGATCCCCTAATCCCAGCCAATCATAAATAGATTCTGCTGCGCGGAATGTAAGATACATAGATGGTGCATTTACCCAGTCATCTGTCTGACTAGCTGCTCCTAAAATTACAAAATATCGGTCAGGATCTGCATTTATTGCAGCCAGCATATACTGGTCTAATTCAAAATCTTCAGGACTCTTGAAAGATCGGAATTTATTATTAAACCAGCCTCCCTCAGAATCTGAAGTGAGACTTCCTAACGGTTCATTTGCTGTCCATACATAAGCAGAATCTGCACCTACAGAAGAAAGATCGTATGTCATATCTTCTGAAAAATATCTGTAAGAAGCCATTCCGCCAGCTCCCGAACATCCAGGAGCAACCATTTTTATGCGGCGTTCATAAGTTCCACAGACAGCAGCAGCTTTTCCATAGCGGGAAACTCCAGTTACTATAGAGTTTTCTTTATTAATTCCAAGTTCTTCTGCTGCCCCATTATAAAGTGCATCAATAATCTTAGAAAGTCCCCAGCTCCAGGCCATAAGCTCTCCAGTCTGACTTTCCGGATCCGCATTATATGGGTAAAGTTCATAGAACTTTCCAGTAT
>CAMNBC010000209.1 GCA_946532115.1 uncultured Treponema sp. | reverse complement strand
CCGCTTATTTTTTTTGATATTTTTCTGGACGGTACTGCCAGCCGCTCTACCATCCTTTCCTCGGCTAAAACCGGCCTTCATGCCAAATCGTCACCCGCTTTCCAGGGTTCCGGCTTTCGCCTCCATTGCCTGGGGGTTCGACAAGCTCACCCACCACGGCAACGGCTACGCCGCCCTTCCAATCGGGCGTATGTCCCCAAAAAATCCCTCCTGGATTTTTTGGGGATTGCAGAATAGCTACGCAATTCTGCATGTTGCTAAGCCGCCCTCCATGGGCTTTTATATTGGTTGGCAAGGAAGAAAGATTTTTTGCCTTATAGAAAATTCTTCACTGAACTATAGAAGCCGTTCTTTCATCGACTAGATCAAAAATGCGGGTGTAATGCCTTCAAAGTTGGAAAATTAGTCTTTACCGATTTGACAAACTATGCTTGGTGTTTAGGTGTTGAATAGCTATTTTTCTCTTAATTTTTCAAAAGTTTTTGAGATATTTTCTGAAATTGATTCTTGAAGTTGTTTTTCTAAACTTTTCAGCTGAACATCGCGGACATAGTTTTTTGATTCGGTGTAATTTGTCATCTGCTCCAAGAAAAGCGATGCGATGGGAATTCCAAAAAGCCCGCCACGGATTCGATAAGTTCAAGCGACGTGCCGCGTTTTCCCGATTCAATCTGGGCAAGAAATGGGGCTGTAATCTGCAAACGGTCTGCGAGGTACACCTGCGTCCAGCCCTTGTTCGTGCGGAGTGTACGAATGTTATCGCCTAAAATTGTCTTTATCTTTCCCATAAAATAATCATATAGCGAAAAGTAAAAGGGGAGTTGCACTTTTAGCTAGGTTATATTATACTGTGTGTTAACTTGTCTTTTACGGTGAGAAAAATTGTGCAACTTGTATTTTAGCATCATTCGTAAAGTGAAAAAGTTCTATGCGACAACTTTGCTTGTTTGTACACAACATTACAATTTCGCCCATAGACAGAATAGTAGTAGGAGTTTATGACTCAAGAATCAAAAAGAGAGTCAAAAGAAGCTCTTAAAAACTTTGCAGATTATAAGAATAATTATAAAGGCAGATCACCAGATGTCAACTTTAACGGAACCGTAGTTGATGGAAGAGTTTACAACGGTTTTGATAAAAAAACTATTTTTAAGGAAGATGCCATTTTTGAAATCCGTTGGACTGACAAAAATGCAAAACTTTATTTTCATAATATGCAACTTTCAGAAACAGAAAACAAACCTTTCCTTTCATCTGATGAATATAATTTTGAATTTAAAGATGGCAAGCTCGAATTCACAGCTTTTGGTTCACATTGGACTTTTGAATAAAGGTGTGTATGGCTCTATAGCCGTAACCACAAAATAGGAGTTGAAAATGGGTAAGATTATTTTAGTGATAATAGTAATTGCAATGATAATTGGTTTAATAAAAAAGGTTATCACAAAAAAACAGAAATCAAAAGATATATCAAATGAAATTGAAAAGATTTCGCCAAAAAGTAGGCTTGTCGCCCTTCTTTTTTGTTTGTTTTTGAATCCTATTTCTGCGCAACGATTCTACGCAAAAGGCTTTGGGGGGGGCTCGCGTTTGGTGGGCACTCATCAAATTTTGTTTGTTTGGTTTATTGTTTATTCCTCTACTTGATGGTAGAAAATTAAATAATTTCATTAAAAATGATGAATCCATTTTGTTTTTGATTGTGGTACTTGTCGTATGGGGATTGGGAACGCTTTTAGACTTGATAAGAATTTTAGGAGGAACATTTAAGGACAAAGACGGCAAATATATTAAGAACTGGACGACAACAGACTGGAATAGTCAAGACATAAAAATAAATGTTTTCGCATATTTTGTAGGACTTATATGTTCGCCGGTTCCATTTGTGCTTTCAATTTTTGATACTATAAAAATCAGAAAGTTAACAAAGTATAGCCCGGATGCACCGGTTTTATCGCGTGTAAGAACTATTTTTAAGTGGCTTTCAATCATTTATTTCGTAGGTATTATAGTTTCAATTGTTATAGGTGTTTTTCTCCCAATTGCTGGATTTGTTGCAAATGCGGTTCTTGGTATGTTTACGGCATGGTCGTTCATTCAGATACACAGTGTAAAAAAATCAGTTGCTGAAATATATATAAGACTGTCAAATGAAAAAGATATAAACATAAGCGAAGTTTATGGAGTTGATGCAAAGTTTGCTAATGCCGTACTTGTGCAACACGAAAGTATTTCTAAGATAACAGAGTCGCAACATCAAATTGTCATAGCTTTAGCTTCTCCAATGGTAAAAGATCACAAACTTATCGTTTTCAAAAAATGGAATTCATTATATCTGATAAACGCTGAGATGATTTTTGTGCAAGCTGATTCAATATTGTCAGATGAGCAACGGAAAACGATAATTGAGCGAATAAACTTTGATTATGGTACATATAACCTTGATGCATTCGATTGGGCTGTATCTGCAGTAAGCGGAGTTATCTGCGGTCTTATTGATGTATTTTTTGTTGGAAAACCTGGCGAGAGCAAACTTCAAGAATGGACTGACAAAACGACAGACAAACTTGTGATGAATATTGCCCATCTGTTAGGATGGGAACCAAGCGAAAAACAAAAAGAAAATCCTGCTAGTGCAATCGGTTTTCTTGAACGCAAATTTCCTGTTCCGTATGATGCCAGATACGATAAAGATTTGGGAATAACAGATAAAGTAAATACCACAGGAATGGCATCAAGTAATCATCACTTAAAATCGCTCGCTCATTCACCCGATATTTTAGGATTGATTTTTTCACTGATAGACCAATTTGCAACTGATGAGAGCGGAACAAAACATACAACTATAATATCAAATTCGCATATAGAAATGTATTCTTATGGAGCAACAGATTTTAAACTTAAAGGGAAGAATTTCATTGCAAAATTATTCTGTGGTATTATAAATTGGATAGGTCATATTTTGTCTGACGTAGCAGGTTCTAGTGGTTCAACAGAACGTGGAAGTGGTGTTTCTGCCCCATTTTATGAATTATTGCAATTAGCTGATTTTGGTTCTTTTACAAAAGAACGTAAAACTATTGCTGAGCTCAGTACAAAACTTTTTGAGAATGGTTATGACGTTCGTTTTATGGCAGCGGCTTCAATACCTGTGCTGTTGAATGAATACATAATAAAATTCTCTTGGATTTTAAAACAACATTTTTATCATAAGCTTGATTGGAAAGACATTCGTCTTGTACAGACTCTTCTTCCTGAAAATGTAGGAAAAATTGTTTTTAACGAAAATCCCGAAATGAAAAAAATGCTTCTTGCAGGCTATGGAACGTTTTGTGGTGTTGATTTTGGCGGTGCACTGATAAGTTCAAAAGGAAAGTTTGATATAGAGTTCTTCTTGCATATCAATTTAGTTGGTTGGAAGAAACTTGCTACTGAAGGTTTTCTTGCTGTAAAAAGCGGACTTCGTAAGCTGTGCACAAATCCAACAAAGATAGAGCAAGAAATTCAGAGAATGATAGAAAAAGCATGATTTTCGAGTTGTAGACTATATATACCTATCGGGTTTTAAGGCAAACTCCTAAGTGACTGGGTAGAAGCACACCGCGGCTACCGTGAATTTGTTGCTATTGCAGGCAAG
>CAMNBC010000208.1 GCA_946532115.1 uncultured Treponema sp. | reverse complement strand
TCTCTCTCGACGAAGGCGAGTTGAACATTTGTGATTCTATCGAAAAGAAGTGGTAATTCTTAGCGGGTTTGACCCGTTGAAAAAAAATCACTAAGATAAAAAGCGTGGTGCTTTAGGGTGCCGCGCTTTTTTTTTGGAGGTTTTTAATGAAAAAGATTTTGGCTTTTGCTGCAGGACTTTTACTTACCTGTTCTGTATCGTTCGCTCAGGTTCTTGATTCAACCGGTGTAAAAAATACTTTATCAACTTCTTTTGGTATGCCATACGGCGGGTCTGGAAATACTGACAGACATGTTCATTTATATGGTTTGCTGGAAACTCTTCAGGTTCGTCTTGATGTATCGAAATTTACTGTTGAGGGTATGCTGAACTGGGGAGCTCTTGCAGACTGGAAAGCAGATGGAAGCTTTGATGCTTTTACTTTTGCAAATACAGGAATAACGCCTTTTTATTATACAAATCATATTAATCAGGGTGGCTGGTGGACTAATGGAACTATTGAAAGTTATTATGTGAACTTTTTGTTCCATCCTATAAAAGGTCTGGATTTGGGAATGGGAACAAGACTTAACTGGGTAGTTGGTCCGGCCCCTTCTTCTCTGGATAATTACTGGGGATATAAGGCTCATATAGTACAGGGTGGTTTAAAAGATGCTGCACCTGGTGGAGCTGATGTTGCAGGTTATACATATTATGCAAACTGCTATACTTCGCTTTATCAGACAAATACAAAAGCTGCTATTGCGGCGCGCTATCGTTATGAAGATTTACTTGAGGTAGGTATTTCAATTCCGTCTGGGGTTACAACTTCTGCACCTTTGTTTAATGCTGCATTTATGATTCATCCGGTAGATTTTCTGCGTATTGGCATTGCTTATGAGGGAATCCTTCAGAGTAATGGTAATTTGTATACCGGAATTACTTTTGGATTTAAGAATTTTGTTCTTGATACTTACCTTGCTGCAAACTTTAGAACCAAGAAAGCTGGTGATTTTGGAAGCAGATGGGGAACTGGTGCCGCTGCAACCTTTACTATTCCAAAGATTGGCATAGTATTGCGTCCTGAAATTGGTTTTTCATTCTATGATGATTCAAATTATACATTGGCCTGGTACACTGGAGCGAGAATGGATTTCAGTTTTGGCGGTAAATATGTTCTTGGTGCATGGTCATCCATTGCATTTGGTTCTGCTGATAAACGCTGGGCTAATTCGCGCGCTACTGCAAATTGGTCTGGTGGAAATGTTTTTGATATTCGTCCTGATTTTACCTGGGTTATCAATAAAGCAAATTCACTTTCTGCTTATTTTGATTTCCAGAACAGGGTAAATTATAAGAATGAAAATTATAATACCTGGGCTTCTGGTTTTGTCTGGACATATAGAAAATAGTTAAATTAATTAGAGTAATTAGATATGAATAAAAATTCCCTTGTGCTATATAAGAATCAGCCGGCGGTCGTTACAGACCGCGACGGTGACAAGTTTATAATCCGCTTTTGTACTCAGCCTGCGACACCGGGTGGTAAAAAGGCTGTCTATGGTGAACAGAAGGTTCGGGAAAAAGATGTGATTGTCTTGCATGAGGGACCTTGTTCTTCTTTAGAGACTGTGCTTTCCTGTAATTTGCAGAATTTGGGAAATCAGCTTTCTGAAACATATGAACTTTTGCTGAGTGATGAGTCAACGGCTGAATCTGCTGTTTCACTTAGTGATATTGCCGAATATACACTTGGGGATTTTAAGGCTGATGAGTCATGGGCTTTATATAGTGCGTTGTGTTCAGATGTTCGTTTTCAGCTCTCTCAGGAAGCTTTCAAGAATGGAATCTTAAATTTTACTCTTCGTTCAGCAGAAGAAATTGAGGCTCTTAATAAAAAACAGTATGAAAAAGAGCATGAGGCAGAAATAAGGGCTGCTTTTATTTCGCGGGTTAAAGCACGTAAGCTTAATCTTCCGGATGATGCAAAATTTATGGGTGAGGTTGAAGCCTTTGCTTTGTGTAAAACTGATAAGTCACGGGTTCTTGCGGAAGCAAAAATTCCGCAAACAATTGAGGCTGCTCATCGGCTTTTGATTGACACTGGTATCTGGGATTTTACAAAGAATCCGTATCCGACTCGTTTTGGCTTTAGTTTTGATTCTGCAAAAGAGCAGCTTGGTGCAATGCCGGAAGAAGAGCGTATGACTGTACCGGGGCTGGCTTATGCAATAGACAGTGAGCACTCTGCGGATCCTGATGATGCGGTTGCCTTTGACGGCGAATACCTTTGGGTTCATATTGCAGATCCTGCTTCTTCTGTTGAACCTGATTCTAAAATTGATATTGCGGCACGAGATCGTGGTACAACTCTTTATATTCCAGAGGGAACTTCGCGAATGCTTTGCGAAAGTTGTCTGGAAGATTATGCTCTTGGATTAAAAGAAGACAGCAGGGCTTTGTCTTTCCGTATAAAGGTTGATGAAGAAAGCCAGATAGAAGAATGTGAGGTTTTTAAAACCTGTGTAAAGGTTAAGCGCCTAACATATAAATATGCAGAGGAACACAAGGATTCTCCGGAACTGAAGCCGCTTTTTGAAATTGCACGCAAGAATCGTGCCCGCCGCGAAAAAAACGGCGCAATTACAATTCAGATGCCGGAAGTTGATATTTCTGTTGATAAGGAAACTAAAAAGGTTACGGTTGAACCGGAAGCGCGCCTGGAGTCAAACGAAATGATTGCGGAACTTATGATTATGGCGGGGGAAGGAGCCGCACGTTTTGCTTTTAAAAATCAGATTCCGTTTATGTATATTAGTCAGGAAGCTCCGGAGTTTCCTGATAATTTGCCGGATGGATGGGCAGGGCAGTTTGCGCGGATTAAATGTATGCGTAAGCGTTCTGTTGGAATAACTCCTGCTCCTCATGCAGGTCTGGGGGTTTCTTTTTACAGTCAGGTAACATCTCCTCTTCGTCGTTATGGAGATTTGATTTCACATGAACAGCTTCGTGCTTTTATTGATGGTCGCCGTTTGATTCAAAAAGACGATATGCTCGAACGTGTTGCTGCCGGAGATGCTGCTTCGGTTGCTGCTAAAAAAGCAAGCCGGCAGAGTGATACTCATTGGAAACTTGTTTATCTTCTGCAGAATCCTGATTTGCAGTTTGAGGCATTCTGTATAGATCGTCGTGGAAATGATGCTTTGTTTTTGATTCCTTCTCTGGATATGCAGGCAACGCTGCGAAACTGTAGTGATGTAAAATTAAACGATCGTGCAGAGTTGAAGGTGTCTAAAATAGATATTCCAGAGCAGAAGGTTGATTTTTCACGTATGTAAAAATATTAAAAAATGCAAAAAAAATGCAAAAAAATGCAAAAAAAATGGTTAGAGGTGTTGACACTTTTTTGTGGTTGGTATATATTCTCTATCACCGTCGCAACACTGAGTTGCGACTCAACAAAAGAAACCAAAAAGTTCTTTGACAGATCAGGGAAGGAAATAACTGACTAAATAATTTTTTAGTGTTTTTACCATAAAAACACAACCCGCGAAACAGACACGCAAAGTGTCATGCTGATCCTGAAACAAGTTCAGGATGACAAAAACAGCATCTAGTTTCGATTGTAAATCAATTCAGCAAATATTCAGCTGGCTTTGAACAATTTATGTGAAATCATTAGCCTTCGGGCTATTGAAATAATCATGGAGAGTTTGATCCTGGC
>CAMNBC010000207.1 GCA_946532115.1 uncultured Treponema sp. | reverse complement strand
TTGAAACTTTAATGGTAACTGTAGCTGCAATTATCATTGTTCTGACCAACCGCGAAATGTTCTTCGAAAAAAGACATATTGGCCACATTTTGGAATAGTTATAAAAAACGAAACCCGCAGCAAAATAATTTACTGCGGGCACATTTTATTATCCTAACTGACCGGGCAGAACAAGTTTTTCCTTGTAAGGAAATTTTGCTTCATATTTTGCAAAGTCCTCGGGATTTTCTTCGGCAACGAAGTATCCTTTTGGGGGAGTGTAAGTTGCTTCAATTCCATTGAGATAGCCGGGAATCAGTTCCTGTGCTAAAAAGTATGGCACTTCTGAATCCTTAGGCTCGCAGTGGTAATGAATGGTCAGCTTACTTGCCAGATCAAAACCTGCATGACGGTAAAAGTTGATATTGCCTTCCATGCAGATAAAGCCGATTCCCATTGTCTTTGCTTTTTCCAGAGCATAATTCAGGAGCTTAAGGCCATAGCCCTGTCTCTTGAAATCGGGATGAATGCTGATTGGTCCAAAAGTTCCGATAGGGAGTTTTTCGCCAGTCGGCTTTCCATCAGCTTCAATGCTCAGTTCTGCTTTTGAAAACATCACATGTCCGATAATCTGTCCGTCTTTCTCCATAACAAGCGAAAGTTCAGAAATAAAATCGGGATTGCTTCTGAAGCAGCGAAGAACATAATGCTCCGTGCAGCCAGGATGGTAAACGTTCCAGAACGAATCTCTGGTAAGATTTTCAACAGTCCTAAAATCGCGCGGCTCTTCCACGCGGATTGTAAAATTTGAGTTCATTTGTATCTCCAGGAAATTGTTTTATGAGCCGGGAAGATTTCCCTAAAAACATCACCTTGAAAGACCGCCCAAAAGATTTCCATCTTTCAAGGCATTAAGCAATGAACCAAGTTTTGCCAGATTTGAGCATCCAGCCTCCTGAATAAAAATTTATATATATTTTATCACGAAATGAGATTTTATACAGTTCTTTGTGTAAAAATCTCTGCTTGAATGAAAAGACGGATAAAGGAATCTACAAAAGAATATTTTGAATTTTTTACTCTACAACAGCCACTGCTTCAATTTCAACGAGTGCGCCTTTTGGTAATGCTGCAACTTCAAAACAACTGCGGGCTGGCTTTGAAATAAAGTACTTTTCATATATTGCATTAAAAGCTGCAAAGTCTGAAATGTGGGCGAGGAAGCAGGTTGTTTTTACAACTTTAGAAAAGTCTGAGCCTGCGGCTTTTAAGATTTCGCCCAGGTTCTTTATAGCCTGTTCAGCCTGGTCTTCGATTGTCTGGCTTTCTATTGTGCCTGTTTCAGGATTCAAAGGAATCTGTCCTGAGGTATATAAAAATCCGTTTGCAAGAATTGCCTGTGAGTAAGGTCCGATTGCTGCTGGTGCTGATTTTGTTTCGATTGTTTTCATAGTAGGTCTCCTGATATTTACCTATAATTTTGATAGGAATATAATACAAATAAGGGGACTGGCAGTCAATTAAAATAATTCTTATAAAATACACAACAAAAGTTTTTGCTTATCTGTTATAATAATACGAGAGGCAAAAATGATTAATTATAAAAAAGCTGATTTGAATGAACTTGAAGAAATTATAAGATGCCGCATGGAATTTATCCGCGAAGATATGGGGTCTCAGACAGCAGAAACTGAAGCAACAATTCAAGTCCAGCTTCGGGAATATCTTAAAAATCATCTGAATCGCGATTGTTTTGTTTTTGCCGCAGAGGAAGATGGAAAAATCATTTCAATTGCTTTTTTACTGATTCAGGAAAAACCTGCCAATCCTAGATTTCCTCATGGGCGTGTCGGAAATATTATGAACGTTTACACGGTTGCTGAAAAACGCCGTCAGGGAATTGCCGGTAATATAATCAAACAGATTATGGATTTTGGTAAAACACAGAATCTTGATTTCCTTGAACTCAAGGCTGCTCCAATGGGTTATCCACTTTATAAAAAACGTGGCTTTGAAGATGCCTGCAGTCGTTGCAAAGAAATGGAGTATAAGTGGGAGGCAAAAAATGATTAAAGGAATTCACCATATTTCAATGAAATGCGGAACAGCTGAAGAACTAACTAACGTTCGTAAGTTTTATATAGATATTCTTGGTTTGAAGATTATACGTGAGTGGGCAGAGGGGATGATGATTGATACAGGCAACGGTCTGCTCGAGATTTTCACTAATGCCGATGGAACTCACTGCCTTGGCGCTATCCGTCATATGGCACTTCTTACTGATGATGTTGATGAAATTGCTGCGAAGGTGAAGGCTGCCGGTTATGACGTTTTTATAGAACCGAATGATAAAGTCATCGCTTCAAATCCGCCTTATCCAATCCGCATGGCCTTTTGTTACGGTCCGCTTGGAGAACAGGTTGAGTTTTTTATGGAGAGATAAAACACCAATTGCAGTCTGAATTATCTTCAGTACTAATCTGTTGTCATTATTTTTTCAGCGACTTCTTTAATCGAAAGATTACTTGTATCGAGCATATTGTCCAGTTTCGAAAAATAATCGAGTGAATCTGTGCTGATTTTAAGCCAGTCATCGGTTCGCCATGGGCATACTTTGTCATTCTGCCAGCGGTCGGTTAGGGTAGCCTTACTGCAGGTTAGAGTAACAGATTTTATTTCCAGTCCCAGCTTTTTGATTCCTTCAATAACTGAGTCATATACCCAGGCCTGATCCATCAGCCAGACAAGAACAATCATTTTGCATTTGGAGCACTTTTTGTAGTTTCCAATCATATGAAGAATATTGTCCACAGCCATGGCCTTAGTCTCGCGATTTCCAATGAAGGGATGAATGTCGAGACACCAGTCGCCATCAATAAAGGCTGTTCCCGGAGTAGCTTCTGCAATATATTTTCCAACGGCAGTTTTTCCAACTCCCATCGGCCCGTTTAAGATAATTACTTTCATATAGTTTATTCTTCTATATTGATATACTTTTTCATCTGACCACCAAGGAGCTCGGACTCTGGCATGTCTAAAAGTTGGCGGGCACTAACCCAGCGATAATCACAGTTTTCGCCTTCCTGAAGCTTTATGGAATCTTTTGCACAGTCAGTTACACAAAGGTAGCGGTAATGAAGACAGGTTTTTCCTAAAGTTCTGTCAAGCTCTTTCAAAGACTCAGCTACAATTCCAGTTTCTTCACGAAGTTCCCTTAAGGAGCCTTCTAAAGCACTTTCTCCTTGCAAAACAGATCCGCCTGCTGTAGCTTCCCAGAAACCCGGCCAAGCTAGTTTGTTCGGATCCCGCTTCATCAAAAGATAAGTTCCGTCTGTGTGCTTTACAAGTATATGACATACGAGGTGATAAAGACCGTCCGGAATCTCATCCTCTTTCTCGCGGATTAAAGTCACCCCTTCGATTTTTTCAAAGTTTGAATTATATGCATCCCAAAGTTCCATGTTTTTATGATAGCACGGGTCCTGTATTTTTTCTATTAACTTTATCTTCATAATTTTAAAGTTGTGCATTAAAATAATTTCTGTGGAAATTTTTGTAATATAAAAAAGTCACTTTAAGGAGAAAATACAATGGGAGTCTTTTCAAAAATTCACAGATATCGTAATGCCGGGGAAAATGCAAATGTAAATAATGTTGAAAAATTTGGAACTCCGGCTTCATCGCTTTTTACAAGTACTAAGTTTTTTACCCTTCATCATCATATTGATATTATGGATGCTTCAGAAAAGATTCTTTA
>CAMNBC010000206.1 GCA_946532115.1 uncultured Treponema sp. | reverse complement strand
GAAATCAGGTCGATTATCTGGTCGGTGGCGTAGGCAATTCCGGCCTGCATCATTGCTTCCGGGGAGTTACGGAAACGGTCGCAGATGGCGAGGAGTTTGCGGGGAATGTAGGCGTTGGATAAGTCTATCATCCGGCTTATCTGGTTTGCATTTGTGATTGGCATGATTCCTGCAAGCACGGGCACATGAATTCCTGCTGATTGCAGTCTATACAAAAATGAGTAAAGCATGTCGTTATCAAAAAACATCTGGGTTGTAAGAAAATCTACACCTGCTTCTACCTTGTGTTTGAGCAGTTCGATATCTGCTTCGTGACTTCTGCTTTCGGGATGACCTTCCGGGTAACAGGCGCCGCCAACGCAAAGGCCTTGCTTTTTCAAAATTGTTACCAGGTCAGAGGCATGTGTGCAGCCGGAAGGAAAAATGTTTTCGCCTGTTACGGCGTCTTTTGGAAAGTCACCGCGCAGGGCAAGTACATTGGAAATCTTTTTTTCTTTGAGATTCTGAATTGAATAATTAAGTGCCTCGGTAGTTGAACGAACACAAGTCAGATGAGCTAGTGCTGTTGTTCCAGTTTTTTCAATAGCTTCTGCAATTTCTGCGGTGTAGCCTTTTGTTGTCCCACCGGCACCAAAGGTTACGCTGATAAAATCAGGCTTGAGTTCGGTGAGGGAACAGGCAGTTTGTTTGATTGATTCGAGTGCCTCCTTTTTCTTTGGTGGAAAGACTTCGAATGAAAGCGAAACTTTTTTATTTTTCAGAATCTCAGCGATTGTCATTATTTACCTTCCCGTAAAATTTTTGCAGCTGCTACAAGATTTTTAAGACTTGCTACGGTTTCTTCTTCGCCTCGGGTTTTGAGACCACAGTCTGGATTTACCCAGAGCTTTTCTTTTGAAACTTTTGTCAGCATCTTTTTAAGTGCTTCCGTAATTTCTTCAACGGAAGGAACTCGGGCTGAGTGAATGTCATAAACTCCTGGCCCGACTTCTGTTTTGAAATTTGCTTCTTTGAGGGCATCCAGAATTTTGAGGTCTGCGCGGCTTGCTTCGAAAGTGATTACGTCTGCATCCATTGCATCTATGTCGCGGATGATGTCATTGAACTCGCTGTAGCACATGTGTGTGTGAATCTGAGTTTCAGGCCTAACTTTTGAATGAACGAGACGGAAAGCCGGAATTGCCCAGTCCAGATATTCTTTGTGCCAGTCGCTGCGGCGGAGCGGAAGTTTTTCGCGGAGAGCGGCTTCATCAATCTGAATGATTTTGATTCCATTTTTTTCAAGGTCTAAAACTTCTTCGCGAATGGCAAGTGCAATCTGTTGTGTTTGTTCCTTAAGGCTGATATCTTCTCTTGGGAAAGACCAGTTCAAAATTGTTACAGGGCCTGTGAGCATTCCCTTCATGATTTTTTTTGTCTGGCTTTGAGCATACACTGACCACTCAACTGTCATAGGTTTGTTACGACTAACATCGCCCCATACAACAGGTGGTTTTACACAACGAGTTCCGTAACTTTGAACCCAGGCATTCTGTGTAAAAAGGTATCCGTTTAGTTGGCTTCCAAAATATTCAACCATGTCGTTGCGTTCAAATTCTCCGTGTACAAGAACATCAAGGCCAAGCTCTTCCTGAAGCTTTATGCATTCAGTAATTTTTTTCTGATTAAACTCGACGTATTGTTCGCGGGTAATTGTCCCCTTTTTGAAGGCTGCACGGTTAGCGCGGACTTCCTTCGTTTGAGGGAACGAACCGATAGTTGTAGTTGGGAAAAGCGGCAGTCTGAAAGTTTCATGCTGGATTCTTTCGCGTTCTGCAAAATCAGGTTTACGGACAAAATCTGCCTCTGTGATTTTTGCGAGAGAATTTTGAACTGTTTCGTCTTTTGCAACACGCTGCTTTGCAAAAAGTTTTTTGTTTGCTTGGAGAGCTGCCGGGTCTGAAGAAGCAAGTTCTTTCAACTCCTGGATTTTTTCTTCTGCAAAAGAAAAGTATTCGAGAATATCAGCTGTAAGTGTTTCTTCTGAAGCTGTTGTATATGGAACATGCAAAAGTGAGCAGGATGTTCCAAGCACAATGTTTTCTTCGGCAACAGTTTTTTTAATTTCTTCGAGCAGATTGATTTTATTTTGATAATCAGCCCGCCAGATATTTTTTCCATTTATAATACCGGCAAGCAAAAGTGTGTTCTGAGGGAATCCTGTTTTTACAAGTTCAAGAGATTTTTTTCCTTCAATAAAATCCAGACCGATTGCATCAAATCCAAGTTCACAAACTTCTTTGTAAACATCACGAATATCACCGAAATAAGTTTGCAAGCTGATTTTGATTTTTGCTTCTGTATGGAGTTTGGAGATCAGTTCTTTATAAATAGAAATAAACAGGTCTTTTTCTTTTGAACTAATATCAAAAACAAGAGCAGGCTCTGCAAGACTTATCCATTCAGCCCCAGCCTCAGAAAGAGATTTAGCAAGTTCAAGATATGCAGCTGCTGCTGAACCGGCAAAATCAAGAGCTTTTTTTGAACCTGTATAAGTTGCAAGATGCAGAAAGGTATATGGTCCGATAAGCGAAGGAATTGTCTGGATTCCAAGAGATTTTGCTTCTTTGAATTCGGAGAGTGCTTTATTCTGAGTTGAAACTGCCAGCTTCATATCATCAGAGAGTTCTGGCACAATATAGTGATAATTTGTGTTGAACCACTTTTTCATTGGCAATGCTTTTACATCACCGGCTTTTCCCTGGTAGCCATGAGCTGCTGCAAAATATGTTTCAAGCGGGCTGAGTCCTAGTGCCTTATAGCGGGCAGGAAGAGCTCCCAGCAAAAAAGCTGTATCAAGCATATTGTCATAAAAAGAAAAATCATTAGAAGGAATGAAAGAGATTCCTGTATCTGCCTGTTTCTTCCAGCCGTATGCGCGAAGGTCTGCGGCAATTTTTTCAAGTTCATCTGCAGAGATTTCTTTCTTAAAATATTTTTCACTTGCAAATTTTAATTCACGATTTTTTCCGATTCGAGGAAATCCGATAACTGAAGTTTTTTGTGTCATATGCTTTTACCTACCTTTTTAGTATATTAAAACAAGACAAGTATATGATTTTTATTTATTAAAGGAAAATACTATTTACAGGTGGTTAGACATAGGAAAAATCTATGGTAATATTTTATTAGTTTTGCTATGATAATTACATGACATTACAGCAATTAAAATATGCCGTAGCCGTAGCAGATACCCGGAATATTACGGAAGCTTCGCGCCGGGTTTTTATTTCTCAGCCAAGTCTTACAGCTGCAATCCACGAGCTGGAAGCAGAAATGGGAATTACAATTTTTTCACGCTCGAATAAAGGCGTAACAATTACAAACGAAGGCGATGAGTTTTTATCTTATGCCCGCCAGGTACTCGAACAGGCAAACTTGCTGGAGGAACGTTTCAAATCAAAAGATGAAGACTCTGGCAATACAATTTTTTCTGTTAGTTGTCAGCACTATTCTTTTGCTGTAAATGCTTTTGTTGATGTAATCAAAAGATTTGGTGGAAATGAATACAATTTTACTTTGCGAGAAACTCAGACTCATGAAATTATTGAAGATGTGGCACACCTTAAAAGTGAAATAGGAGTTCTTTATCTTTCAAGTCGAAATGAAAATGTAATTTCAAAATTAATCAAAAAAAATAATCTGATTTTTGAGCCGCTTTTTACAGCTTCGCTTCACGTTTTTATTTCTAAAAAAAATCCGCTTGCAAAAAAGAAAAAAATCAAACTTACAGACTTGTCACCTTTTCCATATCTTACTTATGAACAGGGTGATTTTAATTCTTTTTATTTTGCAGA
>CAMNBC010000205.1 GCA_946532115.1 uncultured Treponema sp. | reverse complement strand
CTTCCATTTTTGGCTGCCATTCTGTAAAAAATTGTGCACACTTTGAGAGTTTTTCAAGTTTTTCCTGCAGGTCGCGCTTCATGTTTTCGCCTTCACGAGCCCGGTCTGCATTGAACTTTTCTAATACAGAATCAAAAATCGGTTCAATCAGGGCCTTATATTTATCCATATCATAAGAACGGTTAGAAACAATAACCCCAGGCTGACTCAAAATAAAGTTTAGAGCTGCTTCAGAATCAGTTCCAAAACCAGAAGCCTTAATAACTTTTTTTACAGCCTCTGAGTAAGCCTTTACAGCGCCCTCATCCACAGTAATATCAGGATTACTTTCCAGCTCCTTAAGGCGGATGTAAACATCAACCTTACCGCGGGCAACCTTTTCTGTAATCTTACCCCGGAAATAAGCTTCCAGCGGATTCAGATATGGCGGAAGATTGATTGTAAGGTCTAAAAAACGTGAGTTTACAGATTTTATTTCCACAGAAACGATTGCTGTTTCCAGGGATTTTTCTTCATAAGAGTATCCAGTCATTGATGTCATAAAAAACCTCTATTCATTTACAGTCATGCTGAACTTGTTTCAGCATCTATCTTAGAGACCCTGAAACAAGTTCAGGGTGACGTTAATTGTTTAATATCTCCTTACCAAGTTTCCAGTTATCGCCGGCGCCCATTGTAATAAAAAGGTAGCCATCCGGATATTCAGGGCCAAGAGGCTTTTCAAGTTCAGCCCTGGCAAAATCAGCCGCATCTAAAATCTCTTCGTAATAATGAACATCTTTCTGACCGGTTGCGAGAACAGCCTCGTACAAGGTGCGGCCGGTAATGTCAAAATCAGAAGGATTTTCGCGAGCAGAAGAATAGATTTTATGAAGAATTACTTCGTCTGCGGCGGTAAAACAGCGGGCAAACTCCGGCAGCAAAGCCTGAGTGCGCGAATAAGTATGGCTCATAAAATCAACTATGATTTTGCGGCCCTTATAAAACTCGCGGTAGCCTTCAAGAGTTGTCTTTACGGCAGTTGGATGGTGACCGTAATCATCAAGAACAATTACCTCCGCCCCATTTTTGTTAGTAAA
The DNA here is from genome assembly GCA_946532115.1 of uncultured Treponema sp. GTDB lineage: Bacteria > Spirochaetota > Spirochaetia > Treponematales > Treponemataceae > Treponema_D. The sequence continues at coordinate 2,848 of CAMNBC010000205.1, read as the reverse complement.
TCGCCCCACAATCTCGCTGCGGCGTTTTCCACCGCTAAAATTCAAAAGCCCGCGGCGAATATTTTCGTAGTACTCCAGAGGATTTTTGCCGAACTCACGCAGCAACTGACACACCAGAGCCACAGCCGCAGCCGCGTCCAGAACCTCGTGGCGGCCGGGCATACACAAAGCGAAGTCGCCTTTTGATTCAAAGAGCCCGAGAGTAAAACAGTTCCGCTCGTTTTCCACTTTGCCGAAAGTGACAGAATAGTCGGGATGTGCGGATCCCCGGGTCAAGCCCGAGGATGACACAATTTGCGAGACCGTGGATGACACATTTCTGTCATTATCGGGATTGACCCGACAATTTTTTTCTCCATAAGGCAGCGCAACAATATCAGGTCTCTTCTCACGCACAATGTTTATCGTATCACAAGCGCCCTTATCATCAGCGCAGTAAATAACCTCGCCCCCCTGTGGCAATTTACAGATATAATCGATAAAGGCCTGGCGGATATCTTCGTAGGTCGGGTAATAATCTTCATGGTCAGGTTCAACAGAAGTCAGAATAATCTTCTTTGGGCAGAAGCTCATAAAGTGCCGCTGGTACTCACAGGTCTCAGCTACGAAAATGGATGCTTTTTGTGTCATTCCCGCAAAAGCGGGAATCTGCACATCACTGTCAGGTGCTGATTGTCGGGTCAAGCCCGACAATGACACACAGTCACCCGACAATGACACTTTAGTGTTACCATCAACCATCGGCGACGTATAAGTACATGTCCCGCCGAATGAATTAATCACACTGCCCGCCAGCACCTGGCTCGGCAAATCAATTTCTTTAAGAATTGTTCCAACAAGGCCTGTAGTAGAAGTCTTTCCGTGAACACCGCAGACTCCGCATGAGTAAGAGCGCTCGCTGTAAGCTCCAAGTGCCTGAGTATACAGCAAACAAGGCAGGCCGCGGCGGACAGCTTCAATCAAATCAGGATTTTTATCAAGCTTATAGGCAGAAGAATAAATTACATACTGAACATCATCAGTTATGTTAGCTGCCCCAAACGGCAATGCATGAAGTCCGAGCTTTTCAAGAACTTCATCAGTATAGAAACGTTCGCTGACATCAGAACCGGTAATCACCGCTCCCTTATGAAAAAGAATCTCCACAAGAGCCGCCATTCCGGTTCCCTTAATTCCAACAAAATGTATGTGAACGCCGCGAAAATCTTCGGGCAAAGAAACAGATTCATTATTTTGCATAAAATCTATTTTATCACATTTACTTTATAATGAACACCTTATCAGCATAATCAATTTGAATTACATGATCATAGAAGAACACATTTCCAAGATTATTTAATTTCATCATATGAGCCTGTGAGCCTTTTACAAAACCCGAACCGCGTATTGTAGAATAAGCACCTTTCATATTGTTATAAGTAATATGACCGATTTGTATTCCATCATAAGTCTGCATTACACGTGGAGTTACAGGAATGTCTCCATTATATGCAAGACCATATTTTGAATAATCTTTAATATCATAATCCTGTTTTCCATCTCCAAGATTATGACGCGGTGTAAAACAGTAGTTTCCGGTATCAATCATCGCAAGTTCAGAAGCGCCGTTATATGTGAAATTAATCAAAATCTCCTTATTATCTGTCTGAACAAAAGGAATTTCTGTACCATCAAGTTTTTTATCATCAAGAATCAGATAATTATTTACAAAATCAAATGTAACCCGGTCATACTGCATTAAAAAATCCTGACCAAGAACACCGTCAAAGGATTCTCGACTTACAGAATTATATCTTAGAGGAGTATTATTAATCCAGGCTTCTGCAAGATAGTTTTCAGTAAAATTCTTCCATGAGTTTTGGAGATAATCACTCAGTTCTTTATCCGAAGGATGGGCATCTGAAACATCTTTATGATTTTTTCTGACCTCAGCAATAACTTCTTTCATAAAATCATCATCAGAAAGACCCATTTTTCGCAAACAGGAAGTATAATACCAGTTTCTTGTGAAGCCAGTATCCACCTGCATATAAATATGATGTTCGGGATCAAAATCAATTACAGGCTTTCCAAAACACCATTTAAAATTCATTGTAAAAGGAATCCGCTTTTCGGTTCGCTCGCGGGACATTTCTTCATTAGCTTTTGCTTCGTCAAATTTTCTTTGTGTCAGCTGCTCGATATATTTTTCAGGATTATAACTGAGTTTTTCGCTTCCTGCCTTAGGAATTGTGCAGGCACTCAGAAGGACATTACAAAACATGATAAAGACGTTTTTAATTTTCATAATATAATTATCTATTGAAAATAACTTTTTTGCAATAAAAATCCCCTGAACGCCAACGACGCCAGGGGAATAGATGTAAACAAATTTTCAGAAAGACTCTGATAATTTTCCAAGTTATACCAGACTCAAATAAATCTGGTCGGCGAGGCCGAAGCCTGCATTTTTTGTCATTGCAGTTGAGTATTCGTCATAAAGCATATCTTCGTAGGTCTGACGTGCGAAGTCTGTGTCTCCACTGCGATGAACTGTTTTTCTCATTTCTGAGAGCATCTGCTTTACAAAATAATTTTCAAGCTCCATAGATTTTTGATAGAGCTCAGAAGTTTTATCGATTGTTTTTGCCTGAACGTGGATGTTTGCCTGATTTGCAGCGGCACCGCGTGGGGCGGCAGCTTTGTCTGCCTGAGAAGTAAAAGCACCACCGAAGCCAGTTGTGTATTCACCATTGAGACGGCCACTTTCTGCAATCTGATCTGAGGAAATAGTTCCACGGCCTTCGTTCTGTAACTTAAAACGCTCGAGAAGTTCTGAGAACTTTGCCTTATCTGCATTTGTACGTGC
>CAMNBC010000204.1 GCA_946532115.1 uncultured Treponema sp. | reverse complement strand
AAAGGCATATCAAGATTTTCTGCAGGTTCATCAAAAAGCATTGAAGGTGATTTTTGAATAAGGCAACGGGCAAGCCTGCATTTCTGGAATTCTCCGCCAGAAATATTAAAAATCAGTTTATCTGCAAAATCCAGAATTCCAAGAGAAGCGAGCGCCCCATCCACCGCCCCGTCAGCCACATCCCGCGGCTGTTTCCCAAAAGAATACAACCCCGTCTCTACAAACTGACGCACCGTAAGATTCCACACCGGAGTTTCGTTCTGCAGAAGGAGCGAAATATTTTTTGCGGCCTCCTCACGTTTCATCTTGAACACGGAGTGTCCGTCTATCAAAATATCACCGCTCACCTTAAGTCCTGCCGGGACAATTCCCGCCATCAGCAAAAGCAGCGTACTTTTTCCTGAGCCGTTTTTTCCACACAAAGCAGACAAACTATCGTTAGTTAGCTTAAATGAAATATCATCAAAAATTGTTCTTTCGGATTTTTCGTAAAAGGCAGTCAGATTTTTTACTTCTATCATGCTCTGCCTCCCGCTCTTGCTCCACTCATCTTCACAAGAATCAAAATAAAGCAGGGCACACCAATCAGCGAAGTTATAATACCCACCGGAAGTTCCGAAGGCGCAACCACTGTCCGCGCCACCGTGTCCGCCGCCAGCATCAAAAGCGCCCCAAAAATCATACTTTCAAAAATCAAAACCCGATGCAAAGGTCCATAAATCTTTCTCACAATGTGCGGCGCAATCAGCCCCACAAAGGAAATAATTCCGCCCGAGCAAACCGCACAGGCCGCCGCAAGTGAACCGCTCACAAGCACATAGTTCCTCAGCACCTTATAGTTTAATCCAAAAGTCTGAGCAGACTCTTCACCGCACACAAGCACATCAAGATGTCTCGCAGCACCCTCTAACAATGCAAGCGATATAATACAAGGAATTACAAAAACATAAAATTCCCGCCAGCCCTTACCATTAAAGCTTCCTGTCGTCCAAACGTAAAAAGAATGTAAATCGCTCTCGTGGGTCAAAAGAATTATCGAGGCGACAGCCGAGAAAAATGTTCCAACTGCTGTACCACTGAGTAGCAGAGTAACGCTGGAATTTTCATGAAAGATTTTAGAAAAGAAAAAAACACAAGCTGCAGAAAGCAGTGCACCCGCAAATGCAAAAAGTGTAGTCGGGCTCAAAATGGAAAATGCAGCAACCGGCAGTAATCCCGAAAGTACAGCGCCAAAGGTTGCTCCTGAACACACTCCCATAATTCCGGGATCTGCAAGCGGATTACGAAAGAGTCCTTGAAAAACCGCACCGGTTCCACCAAGCAGGGCTCCACACATCACACTGAGTAAAATGCGTGGAATGCGAATTTTTGTGATTACAAGAAAATCAGTTTTAGAACAAGTCTGCAATAAAACAGAAAACGGTGAAATAAATTTTGTTCCGATACATACTGCAACTATGCCACATAGCACAAGTAAAACACAGGGAACTATTAATAGAAAAACTCTTCCTTTTTTATTCACTGCTCAAACCTCAAAGCTCACACTACTTTATTAGTTCCAGAGAATCGCAGCCAGTTTTTCAACGGCATCTGCACAACGCGGAGTTGAACGAACAAAGCTGTCGTCGTCGCCCATATAATAAATGCCGCCTTTTGGCTTGAAAATATCAGAAGGTTTTCCTCCTCCCATTCCGTCTCCTGAGTAGAAAATAAAATCCGGGTTAGCAAGTAATACTGCTTCTTCACTCACCATCGGATAAGCAGCTTCTTCATCAGCAAAAATATTTTTTCCGCCAGCCTTTGAAATGATATCACCCATAAAAGAATTTTTACCACACGACATCATCGGCGAATGCCACACTTCCCAATACACAGTTGGAAGCTTTCCGTCTGCCGCAATTTTTGTCTCGTACATTTTTTTTGTGCGATTTAATTTTTCATCCATCTCTTTTACAACTTTCTGAGCCTGCTTTTCGTGACCTGTAAGTTTTCCAATATCCAGCACTTCATTTTTTACGGCTTCAATAGAAGTTGCATTTGAGCGGTAAACCTGAATGCCCAAATCCTGTAATGGCTTTACAAAACCTTCATGCATTTCTGCAAAAAGATAAACCAGTGTCGGCTCATAGGAAATTATTGATTCAAGACTAAGTGTGTTTCCTGCAAAGCCGCCAACTGACGGAATATTTTTTGCCTCAGGCGGATAGTCACATAAATCAGTTCGTGCAACAAGAAGATCCTGTGCCCCAATTGCAAAAATTACTTCTGTTGCAGAAGGTCCAAGAGAAACAATTCTGATATCTGATTTTGGTGAAGTCTTTTTAGACTTTTTTCCGGCAGCAAAACAAAAATTTGCTCCTGCACATAATATAATAAGGAATAAAATTGATTTTTTAAGCGATTTCATGATTTAACTATAATATAAATAGGTTATTTATTGCAAGAAAAGCACCAATATTTTATATTTTGAGTATGACTTTTCAGCACAGATTAAGTGCAGATTTGATTGAGCCGGATATGCCGGAGCTCTTCAGATATGCCGGCTTTTCTAAACAAAAGCTTTCCGAAATATCAGACACACAGATGGAAACTCTTGGAACTGAAGCAGCTGCGGAAATTTCCAAAGCAATGAACTGTCGTGCTGTTTATACAAAATTTCCGCTCCAGATTACAGCTGATGAAGAAATAATTTTTGCTGACCGAAAAATCAAAAGTCATAACCTGGCGGTGAATCTTAAAAACTGCCATTCGGTAGTTTTATTTGCAGCAACTCTCGGCCCTGCTGTTGATAGACTGATTCAAAAAACTTCGCGCATTAATGCCGCAAAGGCAGTAATGCTGCAGGCTGCCGGTGCTATGTATATAGAAAGATATTGTGATTTATTGCAGGATTTTCTGCGTAATGAAGAAGCAGGTTCAGGCAACGAGTTCAAACCACGTTTCAGCCCAGGCTTTGGAGATGTACCACTTGATGTTCAGAAAATCTTTTTTGACATTCTTCAATGCCAGAAAAATCTTGCACTTACTTTGAATGACTCACTGATTATGTCTCCGGAAAAATCAGTAACTGCATTTATAGGAATATATAAAAAATCATAAAGGTGGATATTATGAAAAATGTTCGTGACTATCTTGGCAAACAGGTTTTATTTTTTGACGGAGGAACCGGTTCTGTTTTACAGGCACAGGGCTTAAAGCCTGGTGAACTCCCTGAAAACTGGAATATCGAACAGCCTTCCAAAATCGTACAGCTTGGTTACGGATACTATCTTGCAGGCTCGAACATTATTAATACAAATACCTTTGGTGCATTTGAAACAAAATTCACCGGTCAGGATGGAAAGCACGGTCTCAAAGAAATCATTGATGCAGCATTTAAAAATGCAAATGAGGCTCGCCGCCTGATTCAGGAAAAAGACAAAGAAGCCGGTCTCGACACTCCGCGCTTTATTGCTTTTGATATCGGTTCCTGCGGAAAACTCTTAAAGCCTCTTGGTGATTTAGAGTTTGAAGATTCAGTTTCACTTTTCAAAAAGACTTTTAAATATGGTATAGAAAATAATCCAGACGTAATTCTGATTGAAACAATGAACGACCTTTACGAAGCAAAGTCTGCCGTAATCGCTGCTAAAGAAGCGTTAGAAGAAACTAACAAAGATATCCCAATCATTGTCTCTATGGTTTACGACGAAGGCCAGAAAACTCTCACAGGAAGTTCTCCAGAAATCTGTGCGGCTGTGCTCGAAGGACTCGGTGTTGCAGCCCTCGGCCTTAACTGTAGTCTTGGCCCTGAACAGATGAAGCCGATTGTCACAAAGCTTCTGGCTTCTACAGAGCTCCCGATTCTCGTAAAACCAAATGCAGGACTTCCAAAAAGTGAAAACGGAAAAACCGTTTACGATGTTGGAGCCGACGAGTTCTCAGACATTGTTTC
>CAMNBC010000203.1 GCA_946532115.1 uncultured Treponema sp. | reverse complement strand
GCCAGAAGATTTCTTTTTTTGGATTATGTTCAAAATTCAGGTAGTCGTTGAGCCAATCCTGAAACACGTCTATTGCATTCACATTTTATATTATAATTATTTTACTAAAGAATGTCATTAAAATATAATAAGAGTTCACTAAAAATCTGTTAGATAAAAAAATATTATAAAAAAGGCTGCTTAGATTTTAATAACTAACCCCTATTTTACTTCTCGTCGCACGCGCTTGCTCAACGCAGTCAACACTTCATATGAGATCGTATTTCCTAATCTAGCCAGATCTTCTGCAGTATTCAGCGCCCCACTTTCCTTTGGTCCAAAAATCACAGCAGTATCCCAGAGTTTTACATCCGGATTATTTTTACCAATTTCAACCATGCACTGATCCATGCAGATTCTGCCGCGAACAGGATAGTTTTTCCCGTTAATTGTAACTTCGAGTCCGGGAGAAAAACGGCGCAGTAAACCATCAGCATACCCAATAGGCAAAACTGCAATGTCTGTATCTTCCGAAGCAACCCATGTACGGCCATAAGAAACAGACTTACCAGCCGGAAAGTGTCTGATTGCAACAACTTTTGTTTCAAGGGCAAGAACGGGCTTAATGTCAAAGTCACGACCTTTGCTCTTCAAATATTCTTTTGTAATTTCATCAGGATAGTAGCCGTAAGTAATGATTCCCGGGCGCACCATGTCAAACTGCATATCTTCATTATTCAAAAGTCCGGCACTGGCCCCGCATGAACAGATGCCAGGTTCAATTCCACAGGCGCGGACATTGCTTACTGCCAATTTAAACGCCTCAAACTGACCTTTCGTAAACTCAATATTATCTTCAGAAAGACTATCTGATACAGCAAGATGAGAACACATTCCGCCAAGTTTAAGCCCGCATTTTTCAATAAGTTTAGCCTGCTCACCAGCTTCTTCAGGATAACAGCCAATACGGCCCATTCCTGTATCCACTGCAAGGTGAACTTTAAAATCAACAGCACCAGCCTTTTTTGCAGCCTCTCCCACCAGACTTATATATTCTTCAGTAAAAACAAGAGGAGTAATCTGATATTCAAAAAAAGCCGGCATTTCTTCTGGAGTACAAAGACTCAAAAGCAGAATTCCACATTTAATGCCGTTTTCACGAAGTTCTACGCCCTCTTCAACTGTGGCAACCGCAACAAATTCAGCACCAGCTTTTTCGGCAATCTGAGCTGTTAAAACTGCATTATGTCCATATCCGTCAGCCTTTACGGCAACGCAGAGCTTTACATTTTTATTCACATATTTTCTGATTTGAGTTAAATTATATTCAAGATTATCTTTGTAGATGACTGCTTTAGTACAACGTTCCATAATCCCCACCAAATTATTTATTAAAAAATTATTATACCTTTTATAGTAAATTTTCGGCAATATGTTATTGTAAAAAAAGGCTTTTAATAATACAATTACAAAAATATTCAAATCGAGAGAAAAAAGGCATTATGAAAAAAAACAGATTGATTTTTACAGGCACACTTACAGCTATTTTGCTGGTTTCCTGTGCATCTAATCCAGAAGTAAAATCAGAAATTACAGAAAAAACAGAAGAAATACCTGAACCAGTTGAAATTGTAGTACAGGAATCTCCGGAAGATATATTTATAAACTCCCTTGAAGGAATTACAATTGCAAAAGTATCTTCTCCAAAAGAAGTTTATAAGGGAAGAAAATTTGCAGAACCATTTGTTTTTGCAGTAAAAAATGCAGATGGTACTCCTCTTGAAAATTTCTCACTCACACTTACCTATCCTTCATCAAAATCAGTTGAAACAGGCATTAATTTTGAAAAGAAAGAAATTCTTACTGATTCAGAAGGAAAAATCAGTTTTACTGCAGACACCACAACTTTTGCAGCAAAAACAAAAGTTACAGTTTATCCAACCCCAATAAATGAAGAAGCATCTTTAATGGAACGCCTTAAGCCTTTCACAGCAGAAGCTGACTGGAAGGTAAAATCAGATATAGTTTCTAAAGGTGCAGTTCTTTTTGTATGGGATTTCAACGAAAAAGACAGACCAATCAACAATTTTGCAAATCTTCAGGCTGAATGCCGTACACGCGGAATTACAATGGTTGGAAACGGCCCTGTAAACGAAACCTCATATCTCGGAAAACAACAGGCACTTTATAAAGACACTTATAAAATTATTGGCGGAAATGCTTACGGCTATCTGATTTACGGAACAATTAAATTTGACCAGCCGGTTACAGCAAAAGAAGATGGCAGCGGATATTTCTGCATCATCAAAGCTGATATTGAAGCTTATGATATGAAAAACGGAAATAAGGTATACGCATTTACTGCCAGTTATGAATCAAATGGTAAAAACTGGAACGAATGCGTTTCCAAAGGTAAAGATAAAATCGCAGAGTTTATTGTAACTGACATAATTTACGGGTTATAATAAGCTCATAAGGATGGAAATATGATTTATACAGACACAAGAGACAATAGCGTAAAGGCTGATTTTAGAACCGCAGTAATGGGCGGAATGAATCAGGCTACCGGAGGACTTTACATTCCTGTAGAGTTTCCGAAATTAGATTCTAGCCTGCTTAATAAAGATCCGGCTCCTTCTTTCCGCGATGTTGCCTTTAATATGGCAAAGCCTTATGTAGACGGCGAGATTCCGGATAATGACCTTGCAGCCATCATTCAGGATGCATATCCTTTCCAGCCAAAAGTTGTGCCTGTTGATGCAATTTCCTATGTAATGGAACTGTTCCACGGTCCAACCTGTGCCTTTAAAGATTTTGGTGCCCGTTTTATGGCACGCACAATGTCTTACTTCAACCGCAATGAAGATACTCCACTCCACATTTTAGTTGCAACTTCCGGAGATACAGGTTCTGCTGTAGGTTCTGCTTTCCACGGAGTTCCGGGGCTTGATGTTACAATCCTCTATCCTGATGGAAAAATCTCTCCTCTTCAGGAAAAACAGCTTTCTACATTTACAGGAAACGTTCGTGCCCTTAAGGTAAAAGGAACTTTTGATGATTGTCAGAAACTTGTTAAAACTGCATTTACAGATAACGAGCTTCGCGGTAAACTCCGCCTTTCATCTGCAAACTCAATCAACATTGCACGTCTTTTGCCACAAAGCTTCTACTATATGTACAGCGCTCTTACAGTTCGTAACCGCTCTGCAATGGATAACAAGATTCAGGATCCGGCAATCATTATGGTTGTTCCAAGCGGAAACTTTGGAAACCTTACTTCTGGACTTATTGCCCGCGAAATGGGTGCTCCAATTGCGGGCTTTGTAGCAGCTACCAATACAAATAAGACAATTCCAGACTGGATTGCAACCGGCGACTACAATGCCCGCCCTTCTGTTGAAACATACGCAAATGCTATGGACGTAGGTGCTCCAAGTAACTACGAACGCATTAAGGCTATGTACACTCTGGACCAGGTTCGTGAACTCTTTGCTTCTTACTGGCTTGATAACGAAGGAATAAAAAAGGCTATCCGTTCCTGCAACGACAAGACCGGCTATATTATTGATCCACATGGAGCAATCGGCTGGCAGGCTTGGGATGATATCCGCAGCGGTGCTATGGAAGCTCTTATTGCAGGACAGAAAAATGACTGGAATAAGCCTGGTCTTACACCAAACCTTCCAAAATGGGCCGGCGAAGTTGCCGCAAAGAAGGCTGTGGGCGTAATCCTCGAAACTGCATCACCTGCAAAATTTGGTCAGATTGTAACAGATGCAATCGGTAAGGAACCTCCTATGCCGGATCGCCTCGAAGCAGTTATGCGCCTGCCTGATAACGCAATTCCAATGGAAAATGATTATAATCTCTTTAAAGACTGGCTTATTGCCAATCTCTAATTTTTCATAGACTGGACAAAAAGTTCGTATAAATCACGGTCAAAAGTGATTCCCTTA
>CAMNBC010000202.1 GCA_946532115.1 uncultured Treponema sp. | reverse complement strand
AAACACTGCAAAATCGAATAAACACAATCGCCGGCTCGTTCAATTTTGCGAACCATATCCATGTAATTAAGTTCTTCTTTTACATCGGCACCAGATTCAAGACGTTTACGGCTGGCCTTTTTGAGCTCTTTTTTAGTTCTGTCAATCTTTTGTTCAATTGCTTCACCGGAAAGTCGTTCTTCGGCTGAGGAACCGATTGTGAAGTAGACACAAGTCTGTTCAAAGAAAATGCGGACACTTTCGACATAATCCATGATTTCGTGACTGCGTTTTGAATCCGTTTTGTATTCCGTGTCAGTTACATATTTTCGGACTGTATGCATCAAAGAACAGGTTTCATCGCTGAGATTCTCAAGATTATCAGTTACATGCAGAAGGGAAGAAAAATGCTGGCGATCGTTATGATTTGCATTTGGAAGACGCGAACATTTCTGCAAAAATTCGGTGATGGCGGCGTTCATTTCATCAATGTAGTTTTCAAGATATTTTACATGGTCGTTTTCTTCATCTGCTTTTTGTGGATTTACAAAACTGTTGCACACAGAATCAAACATTTCCATAACTTTTGCGCTCATTTTTGTAATTTCAGTCTGAATCTGGTAGGAATATAAATCTGCACTGATTCTTGAATGAGGAAGAATTGCAGGAAGATGGTAATGTTCGTCTTTTTCTTCTGAAGTTTCTTTAATGACTTTACGGGCAATTATTGCAATCTGATTAACAAAAGGGATAAACAACAAAGTCGCACAGATATTAAAAACTGTATGAAGCATTGCAATGTGAGTTGTAATATTTTCAGAAGGTTTAAGTGGGACAATAAAATCTATAAGTTGAAGAAAAGGTTTAAAAATTAGCAGGGCAAGGACTGTTCCCGTAACATTGAATGCCACATGAACAAGGGCTGTACGGCGGGCATTTACGCTGGCACCAAAACTGGACATTACCGCATCCACCGTTGAACCGATATTGCTTCCAAGAACGATTGCTGCGCTAAGTTCCCAGCTTAAACTTCCATTGGCTGCCATAGTCAGAACAATTGCAGTCATGGCGGAACTTGAATGAATCAGAGCTGTGATAATGGCACCAATCAGCACGCCTAAAAAGATTCCTCCAATTCCCCAGCTGTTTATTGCTGTAAAAAGTCTTGCAGCGGCAGGTCCAAGTTCCAGGCTTTCTTTAAGAAGCCCTAGCCCCATAAACAAAAGAGCAAATCCCATAAAACATTCAGCAAAATTGTGAATTCGGAATTTCTTAAAATATTTAATGATGTAGCCCAATCCAAAAAGAGGAATTGCCATAGCCGCTATGGAAAAACTAAATCCAAAAAAAGATACAATCCAGGCAGTGACTGTAGTGCCAATGTTTGCACCAAAAATTACGCCGATTGCCTGTTCCAGAGTCAGAATCTCAGCATTTACAAAGGAAACCACCATAACAGTCGTAGCTCCTGAACTCTGGATAATGGCAGTAACCCCGATTCCAGTAAGCACCGCATAAAAACGGTTCCCAGTGATTTTTCCAAGCAACTTCTGCAGCCCGCTTCCGGCCCCCTTTTGAATACCGTTGCTAAGCATATTCATTCCAAAAAGAAGGAGACAAAGAGCACCAATAAAACCCGCAATCTGAGATATTACATTCCAAATCATATTGTTAATATGACAGAGGAAGTGAAGTTTTAGAATATTATTTTTGTTAAGTTTATGTAAAATTTACATTGGAAAAATTACCGTAAAAGTGCTGCCTTTTCCAACTTCGCTGTTTACAAGAATGCTGGCATCGTGATATTTTGCGGCATGCTTTACAATTGAAAGGCCAAGCCCTGTTCCGCCGTTTTGTTTTGAGCGGCTTTTGTCTATTCTGTAAAAGCGTTCAAAAATTCGGTCTTTTTCTGCGGCTGGGATTCCGATTCCTGTATCTTGGACTGTAAAAAATACCCGGTTTGATTCCATAAAGTTTTTTATGTTGATTTCTACTTTTCCATCTGGAACATTGTATTTTACGGCATTGTCTATCAGATTAAAAACCATTTCATAAATAACAGGCCGTACACCGTTGATTAAGCCGGAGTCTCCGGTAAGATTTATAGATACATTTTTTGCTCTGGCATTAACAGAAACAGCTTCAATTGCTTCGCGGCACATTTCTCTCAGGCTCAAGGCTTCTTTTTCAAGACTGATGGATTTTTCATCGAGTTTGCTTAATCTGATAATGTCGTTTACAAGATTTATCATCCGCTGGCTTTCATCATAAATTGATGAGGCAAAATCTTTTGTTGTGGCTTCATCTGTTCCACCAGCTTTTAAGATTTCTGCAAAGCCTGAAATGCTTGTAAGAGGGGTTTTTAATTCGTGACTTACATTTGCCGTAAACTGCTGACGAAGTTCTTCCCTCTGCGCTTTTTCGTAATTTTCTTCTATGATGCGTTTGGTAAATGGTTTTAATTCTTCATAAACTTCTGAAACTTCCGGATTTTCAAAGTCAATTGTGTTTAATGGTTCTACAACTTTTTTACTAATCCAGTTAGCCGACAAACCTGAAATGATTACTGCGATAACCAGCATAATCAACAAAATCTGACTCATTCCTAAAACAAGAACCCACACAGAATGCTGATTGCAACTGATTCTAAGGACATCCCCATTTGGAAGAAGCCGTGCAAAGTAAAGAGTTTTTTCTGTCATTGTGGAAGAGAAACGGGAAATTTGAATTGAGCCGTTGTTTTTTGCCTCAAGGAATTCCTGTCTTGCTCCATGATTTTCAAGTTTGGCAGCATCAACTTTATTGTCAAAATAAACGGTTCCGTCAGAGTGGATAAGTGTTATACGATTTTCTGTTTTTAATTCGGAAAGATGGTCCAGTTGTTGATTTAAGACTGAATTTTCCAAAAATAAACTTTCGGTTTTAAGTTCTGAAAAAATCTGCTTTTCAAAATATCCGTACATATTTGAAATGAATAAAAACGCACAGATAAAATAAATAAGAGTTCCAACAAAAAAAGTGTTGATGAAGATTCTAAAGGTCAGTGATTTTGGTTTCATGTTGAGCTATCTCCTTTATGTTAATGCGTGAGTGCATGGAGCAACGCGAAGCGATGCCGAAGGCATTGGAACGACAGCGGAATTGCGGAACGCACGACGGCAACTTGTTGCCGGCACGCCCAATTCTTAATTTCGCTTTCTGCATTCCTAATTAAACTTATATCCGACTCCGCGGATTGTTTCGATATTTTTTTCATATTCACCAAGTTTTGCACGCAGGGTACGAATGTGAACATCTACGGTGCGGCTTTCTATCTCGGAAGAAATGCCCCATACAGATTCAAGAAGCTGTTCACGGGTAAGCACATTTCCGCGATTCTTTATAAGCAGGACAAGCAGGTCGAATTCCTTGACTGTAAGAAAAAGCTGCTGGTTGCCTGCAAAAACTGTATGCTGATTTTCATCAATTTTAATTCCGCCAGCCTCAAGAAGTTCTTTATGGGAATCTGATTTTTCGTAGCGGCGAAGAACTGCTTTTATGCGGGAAACAAGAGCCATCATTCCAAAAGGTTTTGTAACATAATCGTCAGCACCAGAATCAAGGCCTGTAACAACATCGTATTCTGAATCTTTTGCGGTAAGCATGATTACGGGAATTGTAGAAGTTTTCGGATTTGAACGAAGCTTTTTTAGAATGGAAATACCGTCTTCTTCAGGAAGCATTATGTCCAGCAAAAGGAGATCCGGATTTTTAGTTTGAAGAGCCGTCCAAAATGCAGAAGGCAGCGCAAAATCCTGAACTTCAAATCCCTGACTTTTTAATGAATAATTGATGAGCTTACGGATGTTGTCATCGTCTTCAAGAATATAAACCATATCTTAGTTATAAATGATTTGAGTAAAATTGCAATTAAAGAATTGTTAAGTTTGTGTAAAAAATTGAAAAAAGATTGCAAAATTG
>CAMNBC010000201.1 GCA_946532115.1 uncultured Treponema sp. | reverse complement strand
CCTTTTCATCATTATTATTATATTTTATTTTCGGCAAATAAGATATTATACTTATAGAAAAGAATTAAATTTCCGAAAAAGAAATTAGGATATGACGAACAAGGGGCTTTTTAGCCACACCTTAGCATTTTTATTTTTTCTCACGTTTTTTAACTTTGGACCGGTTATTTCAAAAGCAGATGCACTTCCGTTTGCAGATGTCCAGACTATTCTGGGTGATTTTTTTTCTGCACTTTCTGATGAAAATGAAGGAACCACAACTTTCCGTTCACTTCTGATTCCTTTTGGAGGACGAACTGAAAGCCTTGGTTCTGCATACACCGGGCTTTGTGATGATATCAGCTATCTGCGTTTTAATCCTGCTGCCGGTGCTATTCAAAAAGAAACTCAAATTGCTCTTTTTCACAATTCATGGATTGCAGATTCAAAACTCGAAACATTGGCTTTTTCTACGCGTTTTAAAAACATTCCGCATTTGAGTGCTGCAGGTTATATATCCTGCTTTTATCTGCCTTTTACAGAATATGATTTTTTCGGAGAGCGTGTTGCCGGAAGTTATTACACAGAAAGTATTGGAGCCTTGAACATTTCGTACAATCTTCTTGCCGGTTATGATTTTAAGGGGCTTGCAATCGGCACGACTTTGAAAGCAGGCTGGCGAGGTATGCCTGATTATACTGATAATGATACGGGAGCAATTATTGCGGGTTCCGGACTTGCACAAAGCGGACTGGCTCTCATGGCTGATGTAGGCATTATGATGCAGTTTAATTTTTTAAAGTTTTATTCCTCGCGTGATCCTAATGTACGAATAGGCTTTTCTGCACAAAATCTTGGAATATCTTTCACTGGTTTTGGTGATAAAATAAAAACTGATGATCCGCTTCCAACTACCCTGGCCGCCGGACTTTCCGTACGCTTAATCAAACCAATCGCCCTTTCCATAGATTTTGTTCAGCCCATCAATCTTATGAATCCGGGAACTTATCTTATACCAGCTGTCAATACCGGAGTTTCCGTTCAATTCGCAAACTTTGTATCGCTGCTCGCAGGTTTTTCAATCAAAGGCGCAAACCCACGAATAAGTACCGGCTTTGAATTTGAAGTGGCTAAAATCCGCCTGAATCTGAACTATACGTTAGACCTCACAACCTCTTTAGCACCTGTAAACAGAATCAGTCTTTCTGCAAAACTCTTACTTGGAGATAAAGGTCGAAGTATTATTGACTCTAAAGTAGATGAATATTATCAGCTCGGCTTACATTACTATGCCGATGCAAAATGGGAAGATGCAATTGTTGTATGGGAAGAAGCCCTAAAATTAAACAAGCGCTTTGATCCTGCAATTCAGGGAATTCAAAGCGCCCGTTATCAGATTGAAATGTTCAAAAAAATCAAAGAAAGTTTAATGCTCGACTAGCCTAAAAATCGGATTATCGAAAAGATGGCTCAGAGGCAAGCTGTGCTTGCCGACCTACCGTTTCTTAGTAAAAATTCTATAGTTCATCCATGGGAAAATAGAATCTTTTGCTTCAAGCTTTGTAAGCCACTCTGTACTTACTGTGTTTGATCCAAGAGAATCAAAAACTGCTGTAAAAGCCGCAATAGATTCCTTAAAGCGTTTTTCTGCAAACTGAGGAAATTCACTGCGGTTTATTTTCTTTGCCAGGCTTGAATTCTGAGCGAGCATAAGTTCCTTTGCACCCAGATTCAAAAGTCTTGTTTTTAAACCTGTATCCATAGGAAAACGGCCTGCTAGGTCAATCATTCGCTCACAGCTCTTTCTTATATAACGCATCATCCAGCAGTTTTTACTTGAAAGCAGATTTTCTCCATACCCCTGACCGATTCCTGCAGAAAAATATGGCTCTACTTTTTCAAGATTATACTGTTCATCACACATTCTGTCGCAGGAAAGAAGTGAAAGACCTGCATCAGAAGCTTTTCTAATTACTTCTTCCAGCCACAAAATTGATTCACACCAGGTTGAGCGGAATTTAGAAATATCAAGTGTACAAACCTCTGAAACAAAATTATAATCCGGCAAAAGTTCTTCCGCCTTTGTAAGGGTGTTCAAACGTTTCTGGACAAAGTTTTCTGCATCTTTCTGAGCCTGTTTAAGAGCACATTCTTCGCTATAAAGATGTCCTGAATCCTTAAAACAGCGGTTCCAGTATTTAAAACCTGTTGAGTATCGGATTCCGTCCTTATCCATAAGGGGAGTAAGCTTTTCCATAGGAAGCTCATAACCGATATCGCGGTTCATATTTCTATAGCATTCAGAATAAATGATTCCGTTTTCACCAAAAAGTTCAGAATCTATTACTCTATTGCGTGCAAAAATTACAAGAGAATTTTCTGTTCTGCAAGGATAAAAAATTCCAGCCTTTGGAACAGTCTCGGCAAAAAGAACACTTCTTGAATCAAGAATTGTATAAGTATAACCATATGCACGGATTAATTTTTCAATTCCTGGAGTATATCCCAATTCCGGCAGCCAGAAACCTTCTGGCATTACACCAAAATACTGTCTGTATGCATGCAGACCACTTTCTATCTGAGCAGAAATTATTTCTTTAAGATCCGCATAGTGCGGCATAAAGATATCTGTTCCGCAAGTGCCCAAAAGTTCAATATAACCTTTAGTCATATAGTCTGCAAAAACCGGAATGAGATTCTTATTATATTTTTCAACAAAATCAGCTTTGCGTTTTTTGTTAGTTTCGATTGTCTTCGTTATGATTTTACAGATTTCTTCATTATCTGAATTTCTTCTAAGTTCTTTTTTTCCAAGATCATTACGTTTATCAAGCCACTTAATGTATTCATCCTGAAGAACTGTATCTGAAAGCATATTGCACAAAATTGGTGGAAGTACCAGTGCAAAACGATAACTTATATTATCTGCTTCCAGTCTTTCTATCATTTCAAGAAGCGGAATGTAAACATTCGATATAGCTTCGTAAAAGCTGTTTAAGACCGGTGCATTACCTTTTATATCCTCTTCACTATGGCGGATAAAATCCTGATTGGCCTTAATAACTAAACTCAAAATTTTCTGCATAAATTATACCCTGCTCCAATTATGAAAAAGAATGTCTGTGATTTTTATATTGTTCTGTAATTATTTCTTTCATTCCAGAAAGTTCAATAACAGGTGAAAAGTCAACATCACGTCCAGGCTGCAAATCATTTACTAATGATGAACCTTGTGGTATTGAAATTACGGGTGAAAAAGCAAGAACTTCTGCAGTGCCGCCTGTGACACAAATAAGTTCAACTTTTATATATTTTTTTCCCTTTGGAAGCAGAACATATTGTTCCTGACTCTGACTTGGAGTTTGAACTTCAAATGCTTCTTCGGGTTTTGAATCCTTTGGATCACCAAAAGAACAGATTCTAAGTTTTAGGCTGCATGATGGATTTTCTTCGATTTTTGAAGCATCACTATTATTTAGATTCCAGAATACAAAAAGCCATGCCGGATTTCGAAGTACACACGAAACCTGAGTTTCATTAAAATTACCACTGAATACCTGAGTTTGCTGCTCTTCTGTATTCGAAGCAATTACCATTTCATCTTCTGTACTGTTTGATTCTTCTGCAAGTTCCAAAAGCTCTGCAATAAGAAAGCGTCTATCCAGATCTTCAGGAACATCTACTCCATATTCATCTGCGAGCTGCACAAGATCTGAAAATGAAAGTTTTTCCAGCGAAGCACGATTTATAGGTTCTTCATTCATGATTACATCATAATCTAAAAAAATTGAATAAGTGTCAAGGTGAAAAATATTTTTTCAAAAGTACTAAAGTCAAAATGACTATATCCGATAATAATATTGTTGGTGATAATATCGGGTGGGTAAAGACATCCAGACATCTGATAATTAACTCCTATGTTTGCTTTTAAAAGTTGAAAAGTGTGTGAGACTTTTCAACT
>CAMNBC010000200.1 GCA_946532115.1 uncultured Treponema sp. | reverse complement strand
AGGAAGTAGTAGCGTCCCTTAGCGGCTATGAGCTCATCATGGGTGCCGCGCTCAATAATATTTCCGTGCTCCAGAACAATAATCTCGTCCGCGTTGCGTACCGTAGAAAGGCGGTGCGCAATTACAAACGTAGTGCGTCCCTTCATCAGCGAATCCATACCGTCTTCGATTAACTTTTCGGTTCGTGTATCAATAGACGAGGTTGCCTCATCCAATACTAAAACCGGAGGATTTGCTACAGCCGCTCGGGCAATAGCAAGAAGCTGGCGCTGTCCCTGACTCAGGCTTGCGCCGTCGCCGGTAATTACAGTATCGTAACCATTTTCCAGATGGCGGATAAAGTGATCTGCATTTGCAAGCTTTGCAGCCTCATAAATCTGCGCGTCAGAAGCCTCGAGGTTTCCGTAGCGGATATTATCTTTAATGGTTCCTGTAAATAAATGTGTTGTCTGCTGAACCATTCCAAGCGACTTACGAAGACTTGCCTTGGCAATATCATTCAAAGGAATGCCATCATAAGTAATTTTACCGCAGCCTTCCGGAACATCATAAAAACGTGAAAGAAGATTGATTGTAGTAGTTTTTCCAGAACCTGTAGAACCTACAAGAGCAATTTTCTGTCCAGGTTTTGCGTGAATGCAGATATCATGCAAAACAGTTTTTTCAGGCTTATAACCAAAGGTCACGTGATCAAATACCACTTCACCTTCAAGCTTTTTCAAAGAGCTGTCCGCAGGATTTTTCCATGCCCATTCGCCAGTAGTTGCATAAGACTGAACGAGTTGACGTTCTCCATCTGCCTCATTTTCAGAAGTTTTAGCTTCAAATGCATTTACGAGAGTATACTTACCTTCGTCAATTTCTTCTTCTTCATCAATTACGGCAAAAATGCGTTCCGCACCGGCAAGTGCATTCAAAACAGAGTTTGCCTGCATAGACATCATAGAAATCGGCTGACTGAAAGATCTTGTATACTGAAGGAATGCTGCAATTGTTCCAAGATTCATAACTCCGGTAAAGAAGTTAAAGTTCATTGTTCCGCTTTCGCCAAGAATCATCAGGGCTGCAGCAAGGATTGCAACAACTGCATACTGCATATGGCTGAAGTTATTCATCATTGGGCCCATAAGACCACCATAGGTCATGGCATCTGTTCCGGCCTTGCGAAGGTTATCGCTGAGCTTATTAAACTGAGCCATAGCTTCACCTTCATGATTGAATACTTTAATTACCTTCTGTCCTTCTACCATTTCTTCTATAAAACCATTAAGCTCACCGATACATTTCTGATTTTCACGGAAGGCTTTAGCAGAACGTTTTCCTACAGCAGCCATGCTCAAAGTAATAAGGAACATTGTAGCAAGCATTACAATTGTCAAAAGCGGACTCAAGGAAATCATCATAACAAATACAGCTGTAACTGTTAAAATAGAAGAAAAAAGCTGTGGAATTGTCTGACTCATCATTTCGCGCAGTGCATCTGTATCGTTTGTAAAGCGCGACATAAGTTCACCGTGTGTATGAGTGTCGTAATACTTAATAGGAAGTTTTTCGAGTCTTGAGAACAAATCGCAACGTACGTTGTAAAGAAGATTTGTAGAAATATAAATCATCAAACGTGAGTTACACCATGAAGCAAGTACGCCTAGTACAAACAAGGCAAGAACTCCAAGAAGAAGTTTTGCAAATCCGCTGAAATCCGGATTCTGATGTCCAATAAGAGGAATGATATAATTATTCAAAGCCGGCTTAATCAGATAAGTTCCAATTACAGAAGCCCCGGAACTTGTGATTACACAAAGGAATACTACAAGCCAGAGTGCCTTAAATTTTCCCATATACTGAAGGATGCGGCCAATTGTTTTTTTAGTATTTTTAGGTTTTCCAAAACCTTTTTGTCTCATAGGTGGCATTAGTTTTCACCTCCTTCACTTGAATCTCCGGCAAGGTCTGCGTCTCCACTTCCCTGCTGCTGAGATTCGTAAACCTCGCGGTAAATCTTACTGCTTTCAAGAAGCTCGTCGTGTGTTCCTACGGCACTTACAGTTCCTTCATCAAGAACAATAATCTTATCTGCATCTTTTACAGAAGAAATTCGCTGAGCAATAATAATTTTTGTTGTTTCAGGAGCAAGCTCTTTAAGTGCGTTTCTGATTCTGCCTTCAGTAGCAGTATCAACTGCCGATGTAGAATCATCAAGAATCAAAATCTTTGGATTCTTTAAGAGGGCACGGGCTATACAAAGTCTCTGCTTCTGACCTCCGGAAACGTTTACGCCGCCCTGTCCGAGCATTGTTTCGTAACCTTCAGGGAAGGAATTAATAAAACCATCTGCATCTGCAGCCTTACATGCTGCAACAATCTGTTCATCAGTTGCTTCTTTGTTACCCCAGCGCAGGTTATCTTTGATTGATCCGCTGAAAAGCACGTTCTTCTGAAGAACCATAGCAACGCTGTCGCGCAAAGTTGTAATATCATAATTGCGTACATCGACTCCGCCGATTTTTACAGAACCTTCAAGAACATCATAAAGACGAGGCAAAAGTGCTACGAGCGAAGTTTTAGAAGAACCTGTAGAACCGATAATTCCAACCACCTGCCCGCTTTCAATTTTAAGGTTTATATCTTTGAGAATGCAGTTATCTGCCTTTTTATTATAGCTGAAATCAACCTTATCAAATTCAACAGAACCGTCTTTTACTTCCATTACAGGATTTGCAGGATTGTCGATATCAGGAACTTCATCCAGAACTTCTACAATACGCTGATTTGAAGCCTGTACCATAACGAGTGATACGAATACCATTCCAAGGAACATAATAGACGAAAGAACTTGAGTTACATAAGTAAAGAAGCTGATAAGCTCGCCGCTGAGCATCTGTCCGCCTACAACAAGACGACCACCAAACCACATTACGGCAATCATTGAAACATACATTACCAGCTGCATAATCGGCATCATAAAGATGATAAGTTTTTCGGCATGTACCTGAGCACGGCGAACATCGTCTGCAGCCTTGCGGAATTTATTTTCCTCAAAATCACCACGAACATAAGCCTTTACAATGCGGATTCCAATGAGGTTTTCCTGAATTGCGCCGTTAAAAGCATCAAACTTCTTCATCATGGCAACAAATCGAGGATGTGCCATAGTAGAAATTGTGAGAATTGAAATTACAATAACCGGCACGGCAATCAAAAAAAGAATTGCAAGCTGAGAATTCATTCTGAAGGCCATGATTGTTCCGGCAATCAACATAAATGGAGAACGAACACACATATGAATGAGCATACGGTATACGTTCTGTGCCATGTTTACGTCGGTTGTAAGACGTGTTACAAGAGAGGCTGTACTGAAGCGGTCGATATTCGCAAACGAAAAAGTCTGAATCTTCTGATAAAGTCTTGTTCTAAGCGTATAGGCAAAGCCCTGAGCCGCCACTGTTGAACAGCGGGTTCCCATAACTCCACAGAATAAAGAAAAAACGGCGATACCAATCATGATTGCACCGTATTTTGCAACAAAAGGCAGGTCCTTACCTGCGATACCCACGTCGATAATTTTGGCCATAATAAAAGGAATGATTACTTCCATCACAACTTCGCCAATCATTACGATTGGAGATAAAATTGAATTGATGATGTACTTCTTATTCAGGCCACGTGTAAGTTTTCTGATAGTAGACATAGTGTTAAATTTAACGAAAAGAGATGTGAAAAATCAAGTAAGAAAACTCTTAATAAATTGTAAAAAAAACTCACATGGAAAAAGGACATCAGACAAGCCTAAAATCGAAGAACCGTTAAAAAGCAAGCCGACAGGGGTGCTTTAGGTTCATCGAAAAAAAGGCTCAGAGGCAAGCCGTGCTTGCCGACTTATACAAAAATCTTACTTGATTTTCACATTCTCAAACCCGAGAGCCAGCATAAACTGTGTGATTAC
>CAMNBC010000199.1 GCA_946532115.1 uncultured Treponema sp. | reverse complement strand
TGAAAGAGGGCGAAGTTCTTACTGTAGATAACTTCCATCCGGAGCAGCATTTTACCCAGGGGCCTGCCCGCTATACAGATGCTTCGATTGTCCGCATGCTCGAAGAAAAGGGAATCGGTCGTCCGTCAACTTATGCTACAATCATTTCTGTTTTGCTGGACCGTTACTATGTAACCCGCAGCAATAAGCAGCTGGTTCCAACTCAGCTTGGTAAGATGATTAATAAGATTCTTGTTGAATCTTTCCCTGCTGTTATTAATGAAGAATTTACTGCCAAGGTAGAAAATGAACTCGACCAGGTAGAGGAAGATAAGTTAGTCTGGAATAACATTATTTCTGATTTCTATGGTCCTTTCAAAAAGACTGTTGATAACGTAATGGAGCATCAGGAAAGCATTAAGGGCTTCCTTGATGAACAGACTGATAAGGTTTGTGAGCTTTGCGGAAAGCCAATGGTAAAGAAGCTTGGCCGCTTCGGCTTCTTCCTTGCATGTTCTGGTTTCCCGGAGTGTCATAATACTAAGTCTATTCCACTAGCTAAGTGTCCTGTCTGCGGCGACGGTGAAATCGTTGAGCGCAAGACTAAGGGCCGTGGAAAAGCTTTCTATGGATGTACAAATTATCCAATCTGTACCTTTATCAGTCACTTTAAGCCGATTGACCAGTATTGTCCTAAGTGCGGATGGTTCCTGGTTGAAAAGTTTGATAAGAAGAACGGGGCTTATAAATCTTGCATCAATCCAGATTGTGACTACTTGCACACGAGTGGTGAGGAAGTTATAGTATCTGTTCCTGATGATGAATAGTGTAGATGCAAGATTACATCCGCTGCTCGCTAGTCTCGCAGCGAGCCGTTTCGATGGATGAACCTAAAAAATTGCACTGTTGTGCAATTTTTTTTAACGGTTCTTCGATAGTAGGCATGCATCAATCCGGACTGTGATTACCTTCACACAAGCGGTGAGGAAGCGGTGGTGATGCCGGAAGGTGACGAGTAATGAAAAGGCCACATGGTGCCTTTTTTTGTTTTTCTTGAAAGTTTTTTGTAAAAATCGTATTATAACATAAATTTATTAAATCTTAAGGAGAGAAAAATGCGAAAAGTAAAAGTATTGCTTAGTGCTTTACTGGTTTTAATGGTTTCATCATTTGCGTTTGCTTATGACGGTACAGTTTATGGTGATTCTTTTGGAAAGTTTTCCAGAAAGGAATTTATGGAAGCTGCCTCTGATGATGATTATGCAAGAGAGTTAGTTGAAACTGCTACTGAAGGGGCTGAACTTGAGAGATTCTACAACGTAAATGAAGATAATCTTGATGAAGAAGATCTTGAATTAATCAACGACATCGAATCTTATATTACTGATACTTATAAGGTTCGTAATCGTGACTGCTATTTCCATATAATTGTAAGAGGGGAAACTCCAAACGGCTGGGATGGCTGGATGATAATGACTAACTATTCAGAGTCTGCTTCTTCAGAGTTCTTCCATTACATGTATTATTTTGCTGTGGTAGAATAGAAAATAATAATTTTTTATATTAATATTTAATAATTCAGGGATACGCCGTTAGGAGTGTCCCTTTTTTTATTTTTTATCAAAATTTTTTCATTCAAATAAATTTGCTTTATGCTGATAGTAATGCTATCATATGATGTATGGAAAATAAGAAAAAATATGTGATTTCACTTGATGAGGGTACGACTTCTTGCCGTGCCGTTGTTTATGATGGAAACGGTAAGGCTCTTGGTTCTAAGCAGCGGGAATTTACTCAGATTTATCCTAAACCAGGTTGGGTCGAGCATGATGCCGAAGAAATTTTTAAGTGTCAGCTCAAGGTTCTTCAGAGTCTTTTAATCGAAAATGAAATCAGACATGATGAGATTGCAGCTATTGGAATTACCAATCAGCGTGAGACGGTTGTAATCTGGGATAAAAAGACAGGTAAGCCTGTTTACAATGCGGTTGTCTGGCAGTGCCGTCGTACGGCCGATTATTGTGAAAGTCTTATGAAGGACGGATGGACGGAAAAGATCCGTTCCAAGACAGGCCTTTTAATTGATGCTTATTTTTCCGGTACAAAAATCAAATGGATTTTAGATAATGTGCCTGGGGTACGCGAGCGTGCTGAAAAAGGCGAGCTGCTTGCAGGAACTATTGATACATGGCTTATCTGGAAATTAAGCGGTGGCCGCTGCCATGTAACAGATTACACCAATGCAAGCCGCACTATGTTGTTTAATATCTACAACCTCGATTGGGATGATGAACTTTTGAACTTGCTGGGAATTCCACGGGGAATTTTGCCTGAGGTTCGTGATTCTTCCTTCGTTTACTGCGAAACTGATCCCGAGGTTTGCGGATTTTGCGTTCCACTTGCTTCGGCTGTGGGCGATCAGCAGGCTGCTCTTTTTGGTCAGGGGTGTTTTAATAAGGGGGACGCTAAGAATACTTATGGTACAGGCTGCTTTATGCTTATGAATACTGGTGATAAGCCGGTTGCATCTAAGCAGCTTTTGACTACAATTGCCCTGGGCCTGAACGGAAAGGTTGAATATGCGCTTGAAGGCAGTGTTTTTATTGGCGGGGCAGTGATTAAGTGGCTGCGTGATGAGCTGGAATTGATTTCGAGTGCGCCTGAGATTGACCGCCTTGCTGAAAGTGTGCCTGATTCTAACGGCTGTTATCTTGTACCAGCCTTTGTTGGACTTGGAACTCCTTACTGGGATATGTATGCACGTGGAACTATTGTTGGGCTAACCCGCGGGGTGAAAAAGGCTCATATCTGCCGTGCAGCACTGGAAGGAATTGCCTACGAGGTGCGCGATGTGCTTGATACTATGGTGGCTGATTCCGGAACTCCTATTAATACGCTGAATGTAGATGGGGGGGCCTGTGTCAGCAATATCATGATGCAGTTTCAGGCTGATATTTTGAATACAAAGGTTTGCCGTCCTAAGAATGTTGAGACTACTGCATTGGGAGCGGCTTATCTTGCGGGTCTTGCTGTGGGGTTCTGGAAAAGTAAAGATGATATTCTTTGCCGACGTGAGACGGAACGAATGTTTGAACCTTCTATGAGTGACGGCCAGCGAGACGTGCTTTATGCTGGCTGGAAGAAGGCGGTAGAGCGCGCAAAAGGATGGGATGAATAATTTTCTATGGCATTCTGAATTAATGGCTGTGTCATTCCGAACTTGTTTCGGAATCTTTTTTGATAAGTCCTATAGATGCTGAAACAAGTTCAGCATGACATGACTATACGAAATCGAGGTGTTTATGATTTACGATGTAGCGATAATTGGAGGGGGCATTGTGGGCGCTTGTATTGCCCGTGAGCTCTCAAAATATAAAGGTCACTTCTGCATTATTGAGAAGGCTGATGATGTAGCCTGCGGAACTTCTAAAGCTAACTCGGGAATTGTTCATGCGGGCTTTGATGCCAAACCCGGCACTCTGATGGCTCGTTTGAATGTTGAGGGTGCCGCGATGTACCCGGAACTGGCAAAGGCGCTTCATTTTGATTATAAGAATAACGGCTCTCTTGTTATTGGTTTTAGTGAAGATGACATGGAGCATATTAAAAAGCTCTATGAGCGTGGTCAGTCTAACGGTGTTCCGGCTCTTCGGGTGATTGATGGAGAAGAACTTCATAAACTGGAACCAAGTGTGAGCGATGAAGCCTGCGGTGCTCTGCTTGCAGAATCTGCTGGAATTGTGAGCCCTTATATGGCAACCTGGGCTTTTGCGGAAAATGCAGTTATGAATGGTGTAAAACTTTTCCGTGAAACTGAGGTTCACGGAATTGAAAAAACATCTGATGGGCTTTTTACAATTCACACGGGAAAAAGCGACATACAGGCAAAGTGCGTGGTAAATGCCGCGGGCTTATATGCAGATCAGATTTCTGCAATGGCCGGGGCTCGTGATTTTGTCATAAAACC
>CAMNBC010000198.1 GCA_946532115.1 uncultured Treponema sp. | reverse complement strand
CGTTTATGGTTGCTAGCCGTACAGACTCGAACATTATTATTGATACAGTTGGTGCTGAAAAGCTTTTGGGTCGTGGTGATATGCTTTACGCTTCTGCCGTTGATCCTGCTCCTATCCGAATTCAGGGAACTTTTGTAAGTGACCAGGAAGTTGAAAATGTAGTTACTGCTGTAAAAGATTACGGCGAACCAGACTACCTCGACGAAGAAATTTTCACAGATGATGATGACGAGGAAGGAGCAAGAGATTTATTCGGTGAACCAATGGATGATGATGATCCGTTGTACGATCAGGCTCTTGAAATTGTCGTTCAGAGTGGAAAGGCTAGCGCAAGCTATATTCAACGCCGCCTGAAGATTGGTTACAACCGTGCTGCCCGCCTTGTAGAAGAAATGGAAGAGCGCGGAATTGTAGGCCCTGCTAACGGAAGTAAGCCTCGCGAAGTAATTCATATTCCATAATAAAAGTGAGAGGTTATGCTGATCCTGAAACAAGTTCAGGATGACATTTCAGCATCTCCCGCTTTAGGAAGTTTATATGATTCTGATAATTCTTAGCTTTATTGCCGGCCTTGCATTTTGCGCCGCCGGCGTTTATTTTCTTTTACCTGGATTTTTAGAAAAACTCAACGAAGCCGCTGCAGATAAGTCACCGGAAAATTTACGCCGCAACCAGCTGCGCGCAAAAGCCAGCGGCTACGTGGCTTTAGGTTTGGGCGCACTAACAATTGTACTCGCCTTTATGCTGATAAGTTTCCCGCAGATTGCATCGCCGCTGGTGCTGGTGTATATGATATTTGTGCTGGCGGCGGTCTCGGTGCTGCTTGTGATGTACAAGTAAAATAAATAATACTATATAACAGGTTGACACCTATAAGGCCGTCAAGTTTTTTAGTCATCAGTCATTGGGGGATTTTAAGGGGGCGGAGCCCACTTAGGAGAAGGGGTAGCCCGAGACACCGCAACGAAGTGAGGAGGCTCGGGCGCAGGGGGAGACTTCCCCCTCCTCTGGATCCTGAAAAAAGTTCAGGATGACAGTCTATTTCATGAAATATGTCTTAATTGGCGGGAAGCCGTTGAAGGCAACCGATGCATAAGTTGAAGTATAAGCACCGGTTGAAAGCCAATATAGTTTGTCACCGGCCTTCAAAGAAATCGGTAGCTTGTACTTTGCATCTTCGTACATGATGTCCATGCTGTCGCAGGTTGGGCCCGCGATGATTACTATGCCTTCTTTTTCGCCTGGCTTGTCGCGGCTTGTTACAATAGGATATTTAATTGATTCGTCGAGGGTTTCGATAAGGCCGTTGAATTTTCCAGCATCTACGTAAACCCAGCGGGCAAGTGCTGTATTGTTTTTGCGGGAAGTGAGAATTACTTCGCTTGTAAGGATTCCGCTGTCGCCAACGAGTGAGCGGCCTGGCTCAAGAATAATTTCCGGAATATCTTCACCGAAGTCTTCCTGAATATAACGTGTAATTTCTGATGCATACTCTGAAAGGGTATTTGTTGGTTCAATGTAACTTGCTGGGAAACCACCACCCATATTAATCATGCTCAGGCGGATTCCTTCTTCTTCTTCGAGGGAAGTAAACAAATATTTTACCTTTGCAATAGCATCATTCCACTGACCGATATCGCGCTGCTGGCTTCCTACGTGGAAACTGATTCCGTATGGGGTGAGGCCAAGGTCGCGGGCAAGTACGAGAAGGTCGTATGCCATATCCGGGTGACAGCCGAACTTGCGTGAAAGAGGCCAGTCTGCACTGACTGAGTTTTCTACGAGAATGCGCACATAAATGCGGCTGCCTGGAGCGTTCTTTGCAATTTCTTTAAGGTCATCCTTGCTGTCTGTGGCAAACATGCGGACACCTTTATCGTAGAAATATTTTATGTCCTTTGCCTTTTTGATTGTGTTTCCGTAAGAAAGTCTGTCTGGAGAAACGTTGAACTTTGAAATCATATCCAGTTCGTAACGGGAAGCAATATCAAAGCAGGAACCCATTTCTGCGAGCATTTCGAGTACCGGCTCGCCCGGGTTAGACTTCATTGCATAATAAATGCGTGCATAAGGGAAGGAATCTCTAAGTCGAATAAAATTCTGCTTGATTGTGTTGAGATTGATTACGATATTTGGAGTTTCCAAATCTTTAGAAAAGTCGAGAAAACGCTGCCAGTCCTTATCGCTGACATAATCGTTTCGATTAAACATTAACATTACCGCCTGTAATGAAAAAATAACCGGTGTATTCGCAGAAAATCAACAATTAGGTATCAAAACTGCGAGCGATCCGCCAACGTTGCCAAGGAACCCTTAAAATTTCAACGTTCGGGGAATAATAGCAAAAATATATAATATAGTTAATTACTTTTTAAAAAATTTTAAAAATTTGTTTTATTTGATTTTGTACAATTTATTTAGATATTTTTAACTTGTTTTTGTTATTTTTTCTCAGTAATTTCTATGTATATGAATCTTCTTGATTTTGAGTACCTTAAAAATAATCAGGATACTTCCAGCCTGTATGGCAGTGACTCGTGCATTGCGAATCTTTTTTTATTGCAGACAAAATATAACACAGAACTCAAAATTAAAAATGGTATTTTAATCAGATATTATTATGGTGATGAAAACAGAACCGGTTATGGATTTCCAATTCCAATAAAATCGGATGCAAAACCTCAGAACTGGCTGGAAAATGCACTGAACATTATAATCCAAGATGCCGGCGAACAAAATCGTGCAGTTTGCTTTTGCCTTTTGACTCAGGAACAGAAAAATCAGCTGGATGAATGTCTGGCTCAGCATTTCCCGGGCCGCGTCGTAAACTGGAAAACTAACCGCGATGATTGTGATTATGTTTATCTGCGCGAAAATCTGGCTGAACTTCCGGGGTCACATTATCAGAAAAAAAGAAATCATATTTCGCGCTTTAAACGAACTTATGGTGAAAACTGGGAGTTTAAGGCTTACCCGGAAAATGATATTGCCGGCGATATTCTTGCCGTTTCGCAAAAATGGTTTTCAGAAAAAAATGGTGATGAAGATTCGATTCTGCAACTGGAACAGCAGAGTATTGAGTTAGCCTTGCATAACTCTGAACTTTTGGGATTACGAGGTGGGGTTCTTTATATCAATGGGGAGCCTGCTGCAATGACACTTGCCGCGCCAATTTCCAGTGATGTAGTTGATGTGATTTATGAAAAATCGTTCGGGGAGTTTGAACATAATGGCGCCTATGCGGTGATAAATCAGCAGTTTGCCCGCCGATGTCAGGATTTTCTTTACATTAACCGTGAAGAGGACATGGGTGTGGAAGGCCTGCGCAAAGCCAAACTTTCTTACAAGCCTACGATGATTCTCGATAAGTTTTATGGTATTTTAGAGTAGGATACGCACCAGGAGGTGTCTCATATGTTATCTTCTATACTCGCTAAAAGTGATTGCGCTGCCTGTAAGTTCTGCTGCAGCTTCCGCCGCACCAGTTTGTGGGAAACGCCGGTATTTAGTGCGGCGGACCTCCCCGCATTAAAAGCATTCGCCCCCACAGCAAAGTTCAGAGCCACAGGCACAAGCGGCTCTTCCTACACTTTCGACATCTCCGACCAGTACAAAACCAGCGACCCTAATGAAGAAGCTCTCTGTCCATTCCTCGATCCGTCACGCGGCTGCACGCTTCCCACAGAACTTAAACCTTTTGACTGTAAAATCTGGCCGCTTCGCGCAGTTAGTGTCCCCAAACAAACAGAGTCCGGCCCGGCACAGCTCGCAGTCGCCATCACTCCAACCTGCCCCGCCATCAACAAAGTGCCGCTACAAAAAGTGCGCGACCTTGCAGCCAATGGACTTGGGCAGCAAATCCTCGACTATGCCGCAGGGCATCCCGATATGATAAAAGAATATTCTGACTTTCTTTCAACTATTGTTTACACAAATCCTTAATAACTTCGCTCGCAATTATTAGCCCTGCCACAGACGGCACAAAT
>CAMNBC010000197.1 GCA_946532115.1 uncultured Treponema sp. | reverse complement strand
TTTTAGCATCTGCAGCTTTTCTTGTTTATTTTTTGTTGCCTAATGCGCCGGAACCAGTTCAGCCAATAACTGAACCTTTGACTATAATTGATTTATCAGAGGAAACTGAAGAAGAGCTTTCAGCTGCTTTTCAAGATTATTTTACAGAAGTTTCCCTGAACCGTCTTTCAGACGATTATGATGATGGACTTACACTTTACCGTCAGCCATTGTCAAGAACAGCAGTAGAATGGTTCTATTTTCAGATTACCGGAAATAGAGAAGTAACACAGGCCATTCTTACAGAAGCTGAAAAAAATGACATTCCACTTTCTTTAGCGTTTTCATTAGCGCATACAGAAAGTAATTATAATACGAACGCAACGAACAAGAATGCGAATACTTCGATTGACAGGGGCTTGTTCCAATTGAACAGCAACTCCTTTCCTGCCCTTTCGGAAACAGATTTTTTTGATCCGTTCGTTAGTTCAAAATATGGTATGGCACACCTTAAGTTTTGCCTGAATACAGCTGGAAACGATGTTTCTGCTCTGGCTATGTACAATGCAGGAACCAGCCGTGTTCGTTCAAATAAGACTCCACAGTCTACTTTGAACTACGTAGGCAAAATAATGTCATATCAGAAGATGCTTGACCAGCTGTTTGAAGAACAGGTTGCCTCTTATTTTGAGACATCTATGACACCTGGAATCGCAGTTGCTTACGCACACTAATTAATTTGCCTCCTAATTTTTTTGAGGATCCGGTTTTTATAGTTTTTCCGGATCCTCTTTTTTTTAAACATATATATATATTTTTTGTTATAATTCATTTGAAATAAAATCATAAAGAGCGTATACTTTTATAATAACATCTTGTTATTTAATTCTAGGAGCATATTTTATGACAACCTCAAATGCTAAAAAAATCGAAATAACTAAAATGCATTTCTTTCTATATATAAATGTATTTATTCTGCCTTTTTTTGTAAGCTGGGTCACTCTTGTACAATTACATATTTTTGATATTAAAGAAACCCTGATTGGTTTTACATCAATTTTTGCAATTTTATCAATTACAGCTGTCTATGCTTTAATTTTATTCTGGTGGTTTTCTCAAACAAAAAAGCTTAAGGCTTATAATCCGGACGATCCGGATTCTGTTATAAAGACAAACAAGGTTGCACAAAGATTTCAGACAGTAACGCTGGGCTTTGGAATTTTAAATGCCTTCTTCTCTGCCCTTATAGTTCAGGGAGCCTTTGCAGAAAAGCACGTATTTGTTGATGTAGCACCTCTTTACACAACCTGTGTAGGCAACGTCTTTCTGATTGCCCAGGCCTTTTACAGTCTTTTTGTTCAACATATGGAGCGCTCTCTCAAGGTTCTCCCCTACAAAAAAGAATTTAATACAATGCCTCTTGTGGTTCGCTCCGCCTTTATTAGTACCTGTGGAGGAATTGGTTTTATTCTGCTGACAATTACTCCAGTTCTTTCGTCTGCCTTAAAGGATGTCCCAAACACTGTTCTAGTCTGGAAATACATCTTCCCGGAAGGTATTTTAGGAGCAATCTTCATTGTAATTACCAGCCTTTTACAGATGAGATCTATTGGTGCAAAGGTTAAGGAGATTCAGACTTTTACCCAGCAGGTTGCAGAAAAAGATTACACAGGAAATGAGCTTCCGGTAACAACCAGAAATGATATCGGCCTTCTTATAAACGATTTGAATACCTTTAAGAACGAGACACACAAGCTTTTAGCTGATATCAAAGAATCTGTAAAAATCTCGCTTAATACCGCAGAAAATGTTAATTCCAGCATGACAACAACTTCAAAATCCATTGAAGAAATTATGGAAAACATCAACAAGGTAAAAGAGCAGACAGGCTTTCAAGCAGAAAACGTTACAGAAAGTGACGAAACAATTCAGAACATGATTTCAAAAATCAATGAGCTGAATGACAACGTAAATATTCAGGTAGACTGTGTTTCTAATTCTTCAAGTGCCGTAGAAGAAATGGTCGCAAATATCCGTTCGGTTACTCAGATTCTTGAGGGTAACTCTAAAACTGTTCAGACTCTCGGTTCTGAATCGGAAACAGGCCGCAAACGAATTAAAGAGTCGGCTGACCTTGCCGCAAATATTCTTGATAAATCAAAAGGCCTGGTTGAAGCTTCTGC
This sequence comes from uncultured Treponema sp., assembly GCA_946532115.1. Lineage (GTDB taxonomy): Bacteria > Spirochaetota > Spirochaetia > Treponematales > Treponemataceae > Treponema_D. Next base: position 1,827 of record CAMNBC010000197.1, on the reverse strand, counting down.
CGTTGTACAGAGCATTGCAAGCCAGACAAACCTTCTTGCCATGAATGCAGCAATTGAGGCGGCCCACGCAGGAGAAGCCGGAAAAGGTTTTGCCGTTGTTGCCGACGAAATCCGCAAGCTGGCCGAGCAGTCAAATACTCAGGGTAAAAACATCGGAACCCAGCTGAGTGAACTCCAGAATATCATTCAGGGAGTTTCTGATAACACCAGGGCCGTACAGAATCAGTTTGAGGTTATTTTTAATTTAACAAATCAGGTTCAGCAGCAGGAAGAGGTAATCAAAAACGCAATGGACGAACAGAACGAAGGAAACGTTCAGGTGCTTCAGTCTATAAATGAAATTAAAGCCTCTGCAGATGTGGTTAAGGAAAATACAAACGTTCTGCTAAGCGGCGGAAAGCAGATTGGCGAAAAAATGAAGGTTCTTGAAAACGTAACCAGTCAAATTACAGAATCTATGAACAGAATGTCTGCAGACTCAAGTGAAATTACCCAGTCTGTAAGCGACTGCCAGAAGCTGAGTAACGAAAACCAGACAAATCTGGAAGAACTCAGCAGTAATGTTGGAATGTTCAAGATTTAACTGATAAATTGAGAAACAGATAATAAAGAAATCTCTTTGTACAAAAAGCAATTCCAATGCTATAATATTTTTATGAAAAAATTTTTAAGCATTCTCTTATCTGTTTTAGTTATTACCTCTTTTGTATTTGCTGATGAAAAGCTTTCTGATCAGGAACTGCAAAAACTCGAAGAAAGTCAAATAGCCGAAAAAGGCTACCAATCTGTAGATAAATTAAAATCCACTTATAAAGAAAAGTCCTGGGACGGTTACAGCTGGCGTATGCGGGAAAACACATACGATATTAACGATAAAAAACTGTCAAAGGAGAAACTGCTTTCTACAAAGTGGATTATACCAGTTCAAAAGGCCTGGGATTTTTACCTCTTATTTTACAAAGATGACGTTTTTAAATTTGGCGGAAGAAGTGCCGGTGTGCTTATAAATGGAAGATATGAAATAAAAAATGACAGGATAATTCTTTATCTGGAAAACTCAGAAAAAATTAATCAGTTGAAAGATATTTTAATAGAAGATTTAAAATGGCTGGCTAGTGACAAACTTACCGGCACCTTAAATTATTCTTCGGATCACTTCCGTTACGCTAATGAGCTTGTAATTAATCAACACAAATTTTATCCGGATGGAGTTTATAAAAAAGCAGGAGAAAGAATATCCATAGACGGGACTCAGGCAATTTCAGACAATAAAATCATTGTTCTTACAAAAACCGCAGACTTTTATGAAAAACCAACCAGAGATTCAAAGAAAGTAAAAAACTATATGTATGATGAAGGATATGGCATTTCCCCAGAAGCAGTTCTAAGCGGAACTGCAGCATATCTTCTTGGAAGTTCAGGTGTCTGGCACTACATTCTTTTTAATGGAAATGAAGGCGAAAGCTACTATGGCTGGATTTTTGGAAATAACTTTGAAGATTATAATACCGAAAAAAGCAGCTATTATAGAGAAGTTATAAAAAACGAAGCAATCAGAATAAAAGAAAAGAGATAGCAATTTTCCACACTGTTGCGGTGGTATGAATAGTTTGCCTGTGAGCAAACTGTCGGTTGATTTTATTGTTAAATATTTAACAATATTTGCAATTTTTCCCCATTTTTGATAAGATTTCCTCAAAATTCATACTTTTGTCTCTAAAATTCAATTCCACAAGCCGGGAGGATTGCCTATAATGAGCGCAATTGTTGTTCTTCCAGAAGTAACCAGAAAACGCATGCTGATTTTGCAGAATCTTTTGCAAAGCT
>CAMNBC010000196.1 GCA_946532115.1 uncultured Treponema sp. | reverse complement strand
GTAATCTAAAACCGTCTTTTTAGTCTTAAGTTGATGATGTTGGGCGTTGCGGGGGAATATCCCCCGCTGGAAGGGGTAGCACGCAACAACGTGCGTGCGAGGGGGAGACTTCCCCCCTCCTTGGAATTAGTCCAGACAAGCATCGAGATTCTTGGAAATCTCTTCCTTATCGAGGTGGCGACCAATGATTACCATCTTAATCATGCGGTCGCCGACTTTTTCATCCCAGTCTTTTTTCATTTCTGGTTCTTCGGCAAGTACGCGTTTCTGTTCTGCTGGTGGGCAAGATGCGAGCCAGTTTCCAGAATAGCCTGCCTGAATCTGGCGTCCTGAAGTTTCGAGAACATAAGCCATATCTTCTTCGTCGCTGAACCAGATTACGCCCTTTGAGCGGATAATGTTACGCGGCCACTTAGAAGCGAATTCGTCGAGCTTCTGGCGGTTGAACGGTCTGCGGCGGTAGTAAACAAATGAACCGATACCGTATTCGTCTTCGCTTTCACCTTCGTGTTTGTGTTCGTGGTGGTGATGGTGTCCGTGATGTTCGTGTTCGTCATGATCATCATCATCATCATCATCGTCATGGTGGTGGTGTTCTTCGTGCTCATGTTCTTCATGGGCGTGGTCGTGATGTTCATGCTCATCGTGTTCGTCATCATCATCGTCGTCGTCGTGAGCATCGTGCTCTTCCAAAGCCTTTACCCAGCCTGCACTTGCGTAAACAGTTTCAAAATCAAAGCGGTCTGTACCAATGATTTCTTCTACAGGAACATCACAACGGGTTGTTTCAATAACTTTTACTGTAGGCTGAATTTTGTTAATTACGGCACGAACCATCTTCATCTGTTCGTCTGTAACAAGGTCTCGCTTGTTTACGATAAGAGTTGAACAGAATTCAATCTGCTGAATCAAAAGAGACTCGATATCTTCTTCTTCAATTCCTTCCTTAAGAAGTGCTTTTCCTTCATCAAACTCTTCTACAAGACGGCTTGCATCAACAACACCAACAACATTGTCGAGTTTACCGATTTCGATTGTTTCGATTGCCTGTGCAATTGGCATTGGTTCACAAACACCGCTTGCTTCAATCATAATGTAGTCAAATCTTCCGGTTTTCATCAGATTTTCAATCTGTGTAACCATATCTGATTTTAGAGTACAGCAGATACATCCGTTTGTGAGCGGAACAAGGCTGCTTGAATCTTCAATTTTAGCTTCTTTAGAAATAAGGCGTTCGTCTACGTTTACTTCACCAATATCATTTACAATTACTGCTACTTTGTAGCCTTTCTGATTTGTAAGAACCCGGTTCAAGAGGGTAGTCTTTCCTGCTCCAAGATAACCACATAAAAGTGTAATTGGAATTTTCTTTGTTGACATCTTATTAACCTCGCTATAATAAAATATAATAAAAAAAACGCTTAAAGTATACATTTTTCTATATATGTCATTTAAAATGTGTTATAATTTAATAAATGAAGCGCAAAAGAATCTGTCTTGTAACGATTTCACCGGAAAGTGAATATACAAGCCGCGTAATGAAAGGTGTGCTTTCTCAGTGTAAACGATATGGCTATGATGTTGTTGTGGTTACCGCAATGGTTTCAATCTGCAGCTATTATCAGAATTATCTTCATGGCGAACTGAATATTTATAATCTGATTAATTTTGACTGTTTTGATGGTTTTATTATTACTCCGATTCCTATGACAGAAGACGACCATATGGTTTTATATACAAAACTGGTTTCTTTTTTCAAGAATTGTCCAAAGCCAGTTGTTGCTCTTGATAAAGCATTTGGTGATTTTCCTGTTATTTATACGGATGATAAGACTCCTTTTAACCGAATTACTGAACATTTGATAAAAGAACACGGGTGTCGCGACTTCGATATTTTGAGTGGCCCCGATGAGTCGCCTCTTACTAATATGCGCCTAAATGGAATTCTGGAAGTGCTTAATGCTAACGATATTCCTGTGGATGAAAACCGAATTTTCCGCGGCGATTACTGGTATCTGAGTGGGGAACGTCTTGCACTGCGCTATATTTCGGGAGAACTCGATCTGCCTGATGCTGTAATCTGTCTTTCCGACCATATGGCTATTGGCTTAATTAACAGACTGAAAAAGAACAATATAAATGTGCCTGATGATGTAATCGTAACAGGTTTTGGAGCTGTTCGTGAGGCAGCAATTAACACTCCACCTCTTACTTCCTATGTTCCGGCTCATGCAAGGACTGGCGCTGAGGGCGTAAATTACATTCGTTCCCTTATAGATCCTACGGCTACAATTGTCCCTTATGAAGAAAAGCCGAATGAGTCCCTAAAAATTGGTGCATCCTGTGGGTGTGAAGAAGATTTTTCATATACACGTTCTCCATTCCTGGAACAGCGGGATGGTACTGAATACAATGCTGGTGATAAACCTGTCTGGAATAATATGACTATGCTCCAGGAAAGCTATATGGCAGAAAATCTTACTGCTGCGGCTGATCCTCTTTCATGTCTTGGAAAAATTTATGATTCTAAATATCTGATAAAACCATTTAAGCGCTTTTATATATGTCTGAATGATAACTGGCTGGATACGGATTCTGATTTTGAAGAAGGGTATACTAACAGGATTATGCTTGCAGTTTCTGCAGAGGAAGGTTCTAAATTACACGGCTGGTCTCATCATGTTTTTGTGACAGAAGGACACGAAAAGTACTTCCCACGCAGTCAAATGCTGCCTGCCTTTGATGAAGATTTGAAAAAAGAATTTAGTGATCCTCAGGTTTTTTATTTTTCTCCACTTCATTTTGGAAGTATAAGCCTTGGATATGCCGTTCTCCAAAATGATTTGATTGAACCAGGCTTATTTGGCGAGGTTTATAGAAACTATCTGCGAAATATTAATAATGCTCTTGAAATGACACGGGCTAAATACCGTTCTACTTATCTTGCCGAGCATGATGCTATGACTGGTCTAAAAAATCGCCGCGGCTTAGAGCATTCAATTGCCTTAAAAATTGAAGAAGCCAGCGAGGATGCAAAAATCTTTGCTATTGTGATTGATATGGATGGTTTAAAAAATCGAAATGATAATTACGGCCATTCCGAAGGTGATAACGGCATTAAACTTGTTGCAAGTGCAGCCCAAAGCATAACTGAAGAAAATGAAATCTGCGTACGTGGTGGTGGCGATGAATTTTTTATTCTTGGAATTGGTGGATATACAGAGCAGCAAATGCGTGAAAAAATCTCCAGATTTCGAGGCTATATAGAAACTGCAAACGAAACTATGACGATTCCCGTAGAGGCCAGCATAGGCTATTCTCTTGAACCGCTTGATAAATCAGAAAATTTCCAGATAGTGCTGGACAAAGCCGATGCAAAGATGTATGAAGACAAGCGAAATAAAAAATCTGGAGTAAAAAAATGAAACGTATTATCACTGTTCAGGATATATCTTGTGTTGGAAAATGTTCTCTTACAGTTGCACTTCCTGTAATTTCTGCAATGGGTGTAGAAACCTGTGTTCTTCCAACTGCAGTTTTGTCTACTCATACGGCATTTAAAGGTTTTACTTTTCGAGACCTTACAGCCGACATTTCAAATATAACTGCTCACTGGAAGCAGGAAAAAATTGGATTTGATGCAATTTATACAGGTTACCTTGGTTCCTTTGAACAGATTGAACTGATGCATTCTTTGATTGCTGATTTTGGCGGCGGCGGTACACGCGTAATTGTAGATCCTTGTATGGGAGATAACGGTTCCCTTTATTCAGGTTTTACCCCTGATTTTGCAAAGGCAATGGCAGGACTTTGTGCGAAAGCCGAGGTTATTGTTCCGAATCTTACAGAAGCAAGTTTTCTGCTTGGCATTCCGTATGTGGCATCCGGATATACAAAAGAATACATTGAAGATTTAGTCCGGAAACTTGCGGGGCTGGGAGCCAGGCGGGTAGTGCTTAAGGGCGTTTCTTTTGATGATAAAAAAATCGGCATTGTATCTT
>CAMNBC010000195.1 GCA_946532115.1 uncultured Treponema sp. | reverse complement strand
GAGATAAAGCCTTTATTGAATTTACCCATTTTTTAGGAGCGAACATATGTTACACCAAATATCCAGTGAATGCACTTTCCTATAAAGAAATGAGAAGTCATAAATAATTGTAACCATTTAAGGCCTTGAGATAAAGCCTTTATTGAATTTACCCATTTTTTAGGAGCGAACATATGTTACACCAAATATCCAGTGAATGCACTTTCCTATAAAGTAAAAAAACGCCCCGAAGGGCGTCATACATTTACATTAATAGTGGTTCCATCACGAAATTGCACTTCAATTCTGTCTCTCGAATATACCGTTATATGGTCTACCAGCTGCGACCAGATCCCCGGTTCAAAAGTTGTTATTAGCTCTTTTTGCTTCTTTAATGATTCTAAAAAGTTATTCAAGGTCGCCATCTGGCCTTTTCGATTCTCGATTTGTTCTTCAATGTTAGGATATTCAGTTTCTGCTCTCTCGATTTTTTTGATAAGTTCATCCCTATGACGGTTGTATTCTTTTTGATCCTGAACAGCTCGCTTGTTATGCTCTACGTGTTCTTTAATCGCTATGGAAAGAATTTCAATATCATTACGTTGGTTTTCGAGTTTTTTCTCAAGAGTACCTATGTCATTAAGCCTCTTTATTGTTTTTTGAACATTGTTCAAGACCTCCTTCCGGAGACCAAGGAATTGATTCAGTGCCTTAAGGTAGGCATCCTTAATATCATTCTCGCTTAGATGCGGGGTTTTACATATTTTTTCACCTTTAAACTTATCGTTGCATTGCCATACAATTTTTCTATTAGGAGAAGTTGAATGCCATACTTTTGTTCCATAAAAACCACCACACTCACCACAGAAGATATGGCAAGAGAAGAGGTTCCTTCCTGTGAACTTTGAAGCTCCTATTGCAGAACGCTTTTTCAATTCAACTTGAACTTGATCCCATACATCAGGGCTTATGATGGCAGGATGGTGATCCTTGACAGTATATTGTGGTAGTTCCCCGTTGTTTTTAGCTTGTTTCTTCGTCAGAAAATCGATAGTGTAGGTTTTCTGAAGAATAGCATCACCCTTATATTTTTCATTCTTAAGAATGCTTTTGATGGTTGACCGTTCCCAATGTTCCTTTCCGGCGGGTGTTTTTATGCCATTTTTCTGAAGCTCGTCACAAATGTATGAAAATGAGTAGCCTTGAAGAAACAGATTGTAAATTCTTTTAACCACCTCAGCTTGTTCCGGAACAATCACCATCCCTCCATCAGGGCCTTTTTCATATCCCAGAAAATTCTTATATGGAACGGATACTTTTCCATCTGCCATACTTTTTCTTTTGCCCCATATAGTATTTTCAGAAATGGAACGACTCTCTTCCTGGGCAAGAGAGCTCATTATTGTAATGAGAAGCTCTCCCTTAGAATCCAAAGTGTCTATGTTCTCCTTCTCGAAGATCACAGCGATTCCGAGCTCACGTAATTTTCTGACAGCTTTTAGAAAGTCCACAGTGTTTCTGGCAAATCTTGAGATGGACTTACAAAGGATTATGTCAATCTTTCCATTTTCGCAATCCTGCATCATGCGTTGAAATTCTTTCCTTTGCCTTGTATTAGTGCCAGTTATACTTTCATCTGCGTATACTCCCGAAAAGATCCATTCTGTATTCCCCTGTATATAATCATTGTAGTAACTAATCTGAGCTGATAATGAATGAAGTAAGTTTTCACTATCTTTTGAAACTCGACAGTATGCTGCTACATGAAGCTTTTTCGGTACCGAGGTGAGACGAGCTTCTTTTTTAATAATCTTCATTATATAAAGCCTCCTTCGATACTATATATCACTCAGCTTTGGGCTTATTGCCACTCAGGTCTGCTTAATAAACTGCCGAATATAGGGGCACATTTTTTGAGATAATTGGTATCAATTACGTTGTATTCTTCTCTAGTGATTTGGCTTTCTGAAAGCATTTTTCTAAATATTGACATAGTAGCTTGATATACCATTTCTCTTTGAAACTCATCCTTGTTCATGTCTACCTCCAAAACGATCCTTTATGTAACAACCATGGCTGCAATACTTTTGTCTCCTGCCACCATATATCTGAAAATCCTTTCCACAGCATTTGCAAACGAGTGTGGTATAGGTGATCTTTTTCAGTAACTCATGATGATCATTCCAATACTGTCGTCTGCAAGGATCACCGCAGAATTTCTTCGGTCTGTGACCGGTACTTTGGATTAAACGTTTCCCACAATGCTTACAAAAAATACCTTCTTTGGCCTTTATTATGGCTTGTGTTCTTAAATCTTCATTTCTACGGCAGAATGACTTTATCGTGTTGATCGATATTCCAGTAGTATTTGCTATTCTTTTATAGCCATATCCCATTTCTCTCAGTTTTCTCACATTATCTTTATCTTTGTCTGTCATTGTCTCTTCCTCCTAATTTACTCATGAAGTTTCTAACCCTTCCTACTTCTACTCCCTCAGAAAGACTCGATTTGTTCGGTCCGAAATAGAAATTTCTCCTTCTATCTTTCTAAGGGGATTAGATTAGAAAAATTCCGGGGTAAGTTAAAAAAATTTTCAATCCTATATAAAACTTAAACAACAACCACTATCTTTAGAATTTGCTTATAAATCGCTTATATAGTGTTTACGTTTTAACTTCCTTCTAATAAGAGCCAAAAATAACAATCACGAAAAAAAGACCCGGGGCATTGTCCGCTCCGGGCCACCACTGAGTTATTAAGATTCAGATGGTTCAAATATTCTTTTTTTGATCCCCTCAAGTATGTCTTCATCAAGATAGAATTTTTTATCTTTGGGTCTATAACCTATAATTTCAACTTCAACCTTTTTTATTAGTTCAGGAGATATTCGATCAACAGAGATACGCTGTGCAATATTAGTTCTCGGATTGAAAATTCCCAAATACTTTACATTTTTAAATTCTTGATGGACTGAATGCAAGCCCATTCGCCAATACAACAAAAGCTGAAGTGTATAAATAGTATTATTTGAGTTTTTAGATACTTTGAAATCCCATACGGTATCAGAAGTCAAATAGTCGCCATCACCTTTAGCTATAATTTCAGTGTAGCCACCTTCTAAATCAAAACCTGAAAGCACTACAGGACCGTACTTTTCAAAAAACCTTAGAGAACGATTCACCATAGTAATTATATTCTCTACTGTCGCTTCATCTGGATTTATGGTATCTACTGGTTTATACTCAAGTGCGCTAGATCTGTAAATCACATCATATCCGGAGAGTTTTACTGCACTAATTACTGATTCTTTGTTAAGTCCATTAACTTTTGATATTAAATCTATAGCTTTATCACTATCATTGATTATTGTTGCACCTAATAGAGAAACCTTGAAGGCTTTTGTGGGATTATCCCCTATCATTACACGAGTAAGATAATCAACAGCTAATCCTATTAAACTTGGTGCAACGTTCTCATCGGGATTAAGTCCATCCAATCCTTCATTTGTACTTTGGCCTAAAAATGTCTTATCCATATCTCTAGGACGTACATACCCACCACGAGGCTGTTTCGTTTTTCTTGCTCTTCCAGTTACAGACCATCCAGGGGTGTTTAAATAGTAGAATCTATTGTATTCTTCAGGTGTCATATACTCTAAGAGTTTTTTTATGTGTACTTTTCTATCTTTTACCTGTTGAGGTTCTTCCCTACTTGTTACGATATGACCATCGTCTTGAGTATTCATTAATGGTCGTTCTTTAAGGCCTTTATCACTGTGTTGTCTTGATTCATTTTCTTCAACTCTTGCGACTAAAGGTTCAAATTTGTCTCTCAATTTAGACTGATTAGGATTAATTAAGGCTTTTATAGCCTGTTTTAAACGCGAAAAAAATGACATATTAGCTCTCCATTTTTGTGTATGACAACTATTCTATCTTCTGCATTATTAATCGACATATTTATTCTTAACTTAAACTTCCCACATAAATAGTGGGCATCGTACCTTGAAAACTCTATATTCT
>CAMNBC010000194.1 GCA_946532115.1 uncultured Treponema sp. | reverse complement strand
CTGCTATTGCTCAGGGAAAAGCAGGTGCTGCAGCTTCTGATGCTCTTGGTGAAACTGGAAAAGGTTTTGCTCAGTACATCATGGTTGTAGGTCTTTGTGAATCTGTAGCTTTGTTCGCTATGGTATTCTCATTGATTGCATAGTTTTTAGGTTATAGGTTCCAGGTGTTAGGTTTTAGGAGTTAATTCCCTAGAACCTAGAACCTAGAACCTAGAACCTTTTTTAAACTTCTTTATTAAAATAATCTTTCTTCCATTTCTTATTGATTTCTAATATACTAATAACATGACTACAAAAACTGTTTATCTTGGCGGAAAGGGAATTACTAAACGTATTGCGATTGGCGGGGATGCACCGGTAAGCGTGCAGACTATGTGGAAAGAGGGGATAACAGACCTCGCGACAGACAATGAAAAGCTGAACAGAATTTTGCGGGAACTTAATGAACTAAGCATGATAGGCTGCGATATTGTTCGTTTTGCTGTGCCGGATGTGGAAAGTGCAAAAGGTCTTTGCCTGCTTGCTGAACGTACTTCCATGCCACTAGTTGCTGATATCCATTTTGATTATAAACTTGCTCTTGAATGTCTAAAGGGAAATGTAGCTGCAATCCGTATTAATCCTGGAAATATTGGTTCTTTTGAAAATACAAAAACTGTTGTCGAAGCATGCCGTGAAAAAGGTGTTGCAATCCGGATAGGTATTAACAGTGGAAGTCTTCCAAAAGATTTACAGGAGCAGATTGCTGCCGGAAAAATTACACGAGCACAAGGACTGTGTGAAACCGCTGCCCGTGAAGCAGAAATCTTTGAAAAACTTAAATTTGACCAGTATGTAGTCAGCATGAAATCTTCAGATGTTAACGAAACTATACAGTGTAATCGTTTTTATGCAGAAAAATACAATAATCCGCTGCATCTTGGAGTTACAGAGGCAGGGCCTCTTATCGGTGGAATAGTAAAGTCGAGCATTGCTTTTTCAACTCTTCTCAATGAAGGAATAGGAGATACAATCCGGGTTAGTCTTTCATCCTCACCGGAAAACGAAGTAGTAGCTGGAATCAATATTCTTAAGGAATGTGGTAAAAGGGCAGGCGGTGTAAAACTTGTAAGTTGTCCACGTTGCGGTCGTATAGGTTTTGATGTTCATGCCTTTGTAGATCGATGGCAGAATCGTCTGCTTGCTATGAATAAGGATATTACAGTAGCTGTTATGGGCTGTGTCGTAAATGGACCTGGAGAAGGACGCCATGCAGATCTTGGTATTGCAGGTACTAATGATAAGGCAATAATCTTCAAAAAGGGTAAAATTGTGCGAACAATTGATGCAAAAGATGCCGATAAAGTATTTGAGGAAGAGTTGAATACTCTATAAGATTTGAATATGAAGAAAACTGTATTATTTTTTATACTATCGGGAATTTGTCTTTCAATTTTTGCAGCAGATAAAAAACAGAAAAATGATGAAAGTGTTGTTGCCTATAGAAATGCAATAGAAGCAATGGATGCTCAGGATTACGGAAAAGCTCTAAAATATTCTGAAGATGCCATTTTATATAGAAAACAGCGGATAGAAAATCAAATTAATACAGTAAAAAACTCACTTTCTGCTAAACGAGTTCAGGCAGCAGGAGACCGCTTTGATCCCGTTCTAAATGTTTTGAACAGCAGAAAAGAGTATGAAACAGCAAATATTATCAACTATTATCTTAAAAAAAAAGGAAAAGAGTATTTTGAAGATTCTATAAACAACTTACTGGTATATATGGAAAACTCAAAAGCTTTTCCTGAAGCTCATAAAGTAATTGGTGATATTTATAAACTGGAAGGTGAATATCAATTTGCTGAAGAATATTATCTTATGGCATTGGATAAAGCAGATGTACTTGATATTCCTGATGAAAAATATGAAATTCTCTATATGTTAGCAGATATAAGTCGTCTTGAGGGTGATTTACCAAAGATGGAAGTTCGACTTTTGAATATTCTTGCAGAAGATACAAATTATAGAGATTCTGCCTTAAAATGTTCTATGCTAGGAACAATCTCTGGAAATAAAAAAGATTCAATGGATAAGTTTTTTAATCTTTATAGAGCCAATTCATATAATTCAATTAATGCATATAATCAGCTTGCAGAATATTACCGCTCAGAAGGACAGGATTCTAAAGCACTTGAGTTTGCCGCCCTCTCAAGTATTACCAGTTTTACACGAATAATTGAAATTCTGTATTCCAGAAATTCTACCTATGAATATACAGACCTTTCTTCATTTTATCAGGAAGCTGCTTTTTATGATGATGTAGTTACCTGGGGAAATAAAACTTCAGCCTGGAAAAGTTTTAATATACTTGCCCGCTATGCAGGTGAAGCAGGGTATACAAATTTTTCCCGTGAACTTTTGCGTGTAATTGCCCGTTTTGCTCCGGAAACTTACTGGCAGCGTGATGCTGTTTTACAGCTTGAAAAAATGGGAAATTAGTAATGTAGGCCTAAGCCGATGCTGATTTCTTTATTAGCCCAGAAGTCTTTTACTAAACCTTTAATATCTGTAGCTGTTGCAACTGAAGTTTTAATATCAAAACCGACACTTGCTCGAATAATAAAACTTGACCATTTTTTAGGAAAAACAAGTACTTCCATACCACAACAAAGTTTTGAATCTGTCTGTAAAGGAAGTTTTCTGTCTCTGAAAACAGCTGCATCAATAAATGGAGAAAGCTGCATTGCGAAATTGATTATATCTTTTTTGAATGAAGTTTCAAAAAGATAAATAGGGAAGTCAAGATTTAAAACTACTGCTGTTGATGTTGTATAATTTGGAGTACCGTTTCCTAAATAAGAGTCATCAGGTATACCACGTAACCGCTTTCCAATTTTATCTCCATAACCATTTTTGCTATGATCATAAAACTGACCTGGTAAATCAAAATAGGTAAACGCATATAAATCTGCAGTTATGCCAAGTTTGTTAAGGTAATCCCTTTCTTCAATTGGAAATACTGAAAATAATTTGGCTTCGAAAGCAACAGAAGGATTCCAGTCATTTCTCTGAAAATTATAAGCCCAGGAGTTTGTTAAAGAAATTGAATAACCTTCGCGGTAATTATCTGTCCAGTTAATTTTTGAATTAGAGAGAGAATGGCTTAAGGTAATAATTGGTCCAGAAAGTGATTCATTATCAATGTGAATACCATCATTATCCCAGATAAAACTGTAATCAACAGAAGGTGTATAAATCAGATAAGTGAAATTTTCAAATTCATAAAGTTTGAAAGGAGTTGAAAGAATGAACTGTTCCTTGCTGTACATAGAATCATTAAAAGATTCATAATCATAATTATTAATAAAATTATGGTAGCCTTCCAGAACTATAGAAAAATGCTTGTATGGAAGTTCAAATTTTAATCCTGTTTTAGCATTCCATTCAGGATACAGTTTACCCAAATATGCATTAATTGAATAATCATTTACCCATGTAATATTGACAGGTCCTAAACTGAATGGGAAATCATAGGAAATATTGAAACCTGGTTTAAATTTCCCTTTATCATTGTCTTTTGTAAATTCAATATTAATTTCTGTAGCAAGAGGATTCATAGTTCCAAGAAAATTATCATCCTTTGCTTTGAGCTTTAATTTAATTTCAGTTTTTTCCTTATCAGATTTAAATTTTGGATATGGTACGGCAAGAAAGTGATTAGAGTCCTTTAAATCTACTTTTACAATAACTTCACAAAGTCCGTTGCTGGACTCTTCTGTTTCGTTTGAAAGCAATGTTTCATAAGTTACAGAAACTTCTTCGAACAAACGGGTATTATTAAGCTGCTGTTTATAATAGTCGAGATATGATAGTAACTCTTCTTCCGTAAAAATAGTGTTACGGTCAATCGGATATTTTATTTCAACAGCATGCGGGCGGGTTGTTGTAAATCTGAATTTACCGGAAGTTGTAATTTCCGCTTTTTTGATTTTATAATTCTCTCCAGATAAAGTAAAAGCACATGTCAGGAAGA
>CAMNBC010000193.1 GCA_946532115.1 uncultured Treponema sp. | reverse complement strand
TGCATGGATAAGCTCTACTACTCTCCTATTGGCCGCCGTCTTCATATACTGCCCTTGTACGGACGCCTTCCAAAAGAAGAACAGGAAAGGGTTTTTGAGACCGCACCGGCAGGCAAAAGAAAGGTAGTTATTTCTACTAACATTGCTGAAACCTCGGTTACAATCAGTGACGTTACTACAGTTATTGACTGCGGTCTTTGTAAACTGAACTTTTACAATCCAAAGAATTACACTTCCAGCCTCGTTGAATCTGCAGTTTCAAAAGCTTCGTGCAATCAGAGAAAGGGACGTGCAGGCCGTACCCAGGCCGGAACTTGTTACAGACTCTACAGCCGCAAAGATTTTGAAACCCGGCCGGAGTACACGACAGAGGAAATATACCGCACAGATCTGAGCGAAGTAGTTCTACGAATGAGTGAGCTTGGCATTACGGATTTTTATGACTTTGATTTTATTGCGAACCCTGGCCGCGAAGGAATTATTGGTGCGGTAGATACGCTGCATATTCTTGGTGCGCTTGAAGAGGATAACACCCTGTCTGCAATTGGTCAGATGATGGTTAAGTTCCCGCTGGAACCGCGAATCAGCCGAATTATTGTTGAAGCTATTATGAGATTCCCGGATGTTCTGGATAAGGCACTGATTGCCGCTTCTTTCTTGTCTGCGAACTCACCTTTTGTTTTACCACCGAATGAAGAAATGGAAGCCCGAAAAGCTCATCACCGTTTCCAGGATATTCAGGGAGACTTCTGTACTTACCTTAATATTCTCAAAGCCTTCAAAAATACAGATAACCGTGAAAAGTTCTGCAAGAAAAACTATCTTGATGAACGAGTAATGTCTGAAATCGAAAATATAAACGAACAGCTTATAGAAATTGTAAGTGAAAAAATGGGTATACCTGTAGTTGAGGGAAAAGGCAGCGTGCAGGACTACCTTTGTTGTATTGCCGCCGGAATGATTCAGTTTGTCTGCATCCGTACAGGCCGTGAAAGTTACCGCAGCCTTACTGCAGACCACATCTGCATTCACCCCGGCAGTGTAATGTTTAAGAAAGATCCAGTATTCATTGTTGCCGGAGAAATAATCCGGACAAGCAGAATTTACGCTTCCAGTGTTTCACCGCTCACCCGCCCTATGTTAGACACAATTAACCCGGAACTTTTTGAACGCCTTATGGCCTGTAAAAAAGAAAAGGAAAATTCCCGGGAAGCCCGTATACTCGAACAGGAGAAAAACAAAACGGCAAAAGCTCTTCGCCGCCAGGAAGCAGAACAGCAGCGTAAGAATGGAAAGAAAGCTAAAAAAGCTACCGCTGCAGAAGTCCTTGATACGCCGCCAGCAGATGACTCACTTTCTCTTGGAGGTTTCTTCTTTGCAACAAAGAAAATCAAAGGAAAGAAAACCGCACTGCTTCCACTTGAACAGCTGCTTGAAGCCCTTAAAAATGAAACAAATAAAAACAAACTGAATAATGCGGGTCAGATGAAGGGCTCTGTAATCACAAGCGACAGCGGTTCACTGCTAAACGGTGAAAAGTGTTCTTTGATTTTTGAAATAGCAAAAGCTGTAGATTTGAGACCTTTACCGGAAAAAAAATGGAACCGTCATATGAATGTAGATGTTCATGATCCGATTCAAAAAGAACAACTTGTAGATTCTCTTGCATTTATTCTGCGTACAGCAATTGCAAAGCAGAAAGGCCGAGAATACGGATTTATTACACTCTATAATAATGGAAACGGAAGCTACTGGTTTAAGGTTTCCAGAGGATTCTCTACAGCTCTTGTAGAAAGCCACTCAAGCCTTGAAACTCTTATAGAAGAAAACATTGATTGGAGTAAGGAAGAAAAATCGGCTATCAACAAAGCACTGGCACTTGTTAATAGTCTTTATAACTAACCTGTATACTTCAAAAGCATAATGGTCATATCATCCTTTGAAGGTTCAATATCTTTAAAGGATGCTATGTCCGAAATTATATCATTAAGCTGAACATCAACTTCTTTTTCAATATTTGAAGCAAGAATATCTATAATTCCCTGCTGTCCGAGTCTTCTTCCTCCAGGAGCACAGCAGTTTATAACTCCATCTGTATAAAGAATCAGCTCATCGCCCACATCCATCGAAACCCGAATAGAATCATAATAAGGCTCAATAGAACTAAGCCCTATAGCCCCTACAGACAAAGTAGAATTATTCAAAAGTTCAAACGAACCGCGGCTTTTCTTGAATAACACAGGAACCTGATGCCCCGCATTTACAAATTCAATAGTACAACTGCCATCCGCCTCTTTTTCACCAATTCTCAAAAGAACGCCGGTTATATAATTTTCAAGCTCACCTTTTTCTACGTTAAAACGGATATTGATTTGATTCATCATATCTATGAGATCTTTATTCATATACTCATAAAATTCCTGACGAATAATATTTTTTGCAAGAAGAGTTATAATACCAGTAGAAATTCCATGCCCGGAAGTATCAAAAAGGCCAAGACCTTTTATTTTAATTCTGCCGGATTTTTTTTCAGAAGGAGAAGTCGTTGAAGTCAAATCTTCCTGCTTTTCTGGATATAAATCATAGAGGTCACCGGAAATACCGGCCATTGGAATACAGGAATATGCAATTTCCCAGCCCTTATAAATTCCAGACTCCTGCTGAAAAAAAGTCTTTTGAATAAGTGAGGCTTGTTTTATTTCATTTGCAAGAATATTTTTCTGCTCAATGAGTTCGCCCTCAGTTTTATGAATTCTGCATTTTAAGAAAACAGAAAATACAAATTCAAACAGATAAAGAAGTGGAAACCGGATTCTAAAAACTTCAGAAAAATCATAAATCAGAGAAGTTTTTTGAAGCGGAGTCCACAATCCAATCATCAAAAACAACTGAACTAAAGTATTAAGAGCAACAACCCCCTTAAATGGAATCAGATAAAGGGTAAAAAGCGGAATAACAGCTATCCATATAATTCCAAAACCTTCGGTTCCGCCGGAATATAAAAACCAGAGCGTAAGACAGGTAACCATTATTGAGGCTGAAATATAAAAAAAGTTCAGTTTTTTAGTAATACGGGTATAAATAAAGGTTGCAAGCATCAGTACGGTATAACAAAGAGTAGAGATTACAACTTTAAGATTTGAATCAATCAGCGAAATGACAGCCAGAACAAAGCCTTCTATCATAATCGCAGCACAGATGAAGCAGGTCATCTGATAATTTTTTTTCTGAATATATTCCGGAAGTTCTTTATTCTGTTTCTGCCGCTGTTGCTTTGGCATCAGTTTTTCCCTTTTCAGTATCTTCTTCATCCTCGATGGAAAGCATTTTTTTTATCCGGTTTTTGACACCAGAGTTTGCTTTTTTATCTGCATAAATGCCGCGCATCACAGGAACAGCAGAAGCAAATTTATTTGTCTTATACATATCCAGTCCAAGGCTTTGGGTCGTAGAATCCTTAGACTCAAGATATTTCAGACATATATCATTATAAGACTCGTTTTCGTACTTTGCAAGTTCTTTACCAATGGCATAGCGCAGATCTTTACGCTTATCATCCTTAAGACATTCTTCTGCAAGTTCAAGAATTTCTTTTTCTCCTGCATGTCCCTCTTTGAGCAGAACTTCGATAATTTTCTTTTTTGTTGCATCACCGAGTTTTTTATCTGCCAGCTGTTCAATCATAAAATCATTACCTTCATCGGTGTTGATTGCAGCAAGTGAAGTATAAGCTTCGTCTTTGATTACTTTTTCACTGTCATTTTTGGCGCGATAAACAAGAAATGGAACAGCATCTTGCATATTATTTTCGCGGGCGGTTTTGATTGCTTCCTGACGGACTCTCCAGTGTTCATCGCGGATTCCCTGAATAATTGTTTCTTTTGCCTCTACAACATCAGGAAAATGAGAAAGCCCTTTAATTACATACTGACGCAGGTTCGGGTCATTCTCAGAAAAAAGGCTGGTAAGAACCGGAATTGATTCTTTCTTTTCCATAAGTCCAAGTGCTTCAGCAGCATACATTCGCAC
>CAMNBC010000192.1 GCA_946532115.1 uncultured Treponema sp. | reverse complement strand
TGTCTGATACGGGAACTGAAGGAAGTCTATGGAAGCAGTACCTACGTTATCCTCAAATGCAGAGGTCGGGTCTTTTACATAGTTAATACCAAACTGATCCAGGGCATCAAAAATACCCATTGCATACTGAATATTTGTTGTAAGTCCGCTGCGGATATTATCGCGGATTGTTGAAACTACATATTTTGCAAACCACATTGCGGCCGGATCTTTTGAAGAAACAAAAGCCGAAGCACAACGGTCGTCTTCCCAGGACATATTATTGCGGCCATAAACCGGAACTACCATTGGGAAGGTTGCTGTAGATTTTTTGCCCAGATATTTATACTCTACGGTGATTGTAGACATTGTATCGTTCTTTTCATTCAATTCGAGCATCTGCTCATTAAAGAACGCCCTGAGGTCTACGCTAAAGCTTTCGCCCTGTTTGAGTTTTGCCATTTTGCCGCATTCTTTTGGCTGGCTCATATATTGCGGCTGGAAGAAATAAACATTTACATCTGTAATTGTTACATCTTCATTATTAGTTATTTCTACACTACCAAACGGATTATCGTTATACCACGAATAGAATACCGGGAATACAGGTTTTAATTCATCCTGATTCACACTTACGTTTGTTTTGTTTGAAAAAGCCTTTGTAAGGTTGAAGGTTACACCCGGAGTTACATCTGCACTTGTGATGAATTTTGAATTTTTGTAGGCATAATGATTTGCACCACCGCCGGCAAATACGGAAATTGTAGGGTTGATTTTATAAGAAACAAAGATTCCGCCGTTTACGCTGAATCCCTGTAATGCTGTCTTAGTTTTATTTGCTCCGGCTCCGTGTGTAAACTCTGAATGATAGTAGCCGATGCCTGCATTAAAATCGATTCCAACTCTGTCTGTTACAGGAAGATGATAGCCGCCGCCAACTGTTGCTCCAATTAAATTGAGTTTTCCTATATCCTGCTTTGTATCAAAGGTGTAAACCTTGTAGTCTCCCTGAAGAAAGATGTTAAAATACTGATTCGGACGGTAAGTAAGCTGAAGGCCGCCACCGAAACCTGTTGAGAGAGAATCATCAAATTTTACAACAGGAAAAGAAAAGTGCGGGAACACGCTGATAAGAAATTCGCCGCCTTCTGCAATAACTGGTGCACTTCCAATGATTGCGGCAGCAGCTCCTGCTACAACCTTCTTAGAAATCCTCTTTTCTTTTCTTACTTTTTTTGACTGTTTTCCTGACATTTTTTGCTTTAAACTCTTTCCCTTTTTTTGGATAATTTAATCACCCTGCAGTTCACTTTGAATTCGATTCAAACCTGCATTTGCTGTACGATTATCTGGCTCAATTTCGAGTGCTTTTTTGTACCAAGACAATGCTTCTTCATATTTTTTCTGAAGTGCAGCAATGTTTCCAAGATTGTTCATTGCAGGAACAGACCCCATTTTTGCAGAAAGCTGATAAACCGGAATTGCACTTGAATACATTCCAGCTCGTACATAGAGCATTCCAAGCTGATTATACAACTCTGGAGAAGCGCCCTCTTTCAAAATGCGGTTCTGAACGGCTGCAATCTGCGGGCCAAACTCAGCTGTAATATAACGCGAAATATCAGTTTCAACTGCATCAGAAATCTTTTTTTCTGATGTCTCAAGGGCTACACTTTCGCCACTAGAAAAACTTGCCGGAGGATAAGCTCCCCAGGCTTCTGTAAGGTCTACAAAGTAATAATCTTCTTCGGCCTCATTTACATACATAATTTCTTCTACGGCATTGTACCAGCTGTTAATAAAGCCTTCTCCAAGTGCCTTCATAGAAAGTGGAATCCAGATATTATCATCATCAAGAATAAGAACACGGTCTGTTCCGTCAAAAAAGTTTCCTGCTCTTGAAGAAGCAACTTCTGTATTAAACAGAACAATAAAATCATCTTCTGTACAGATAAATGCAGATTTAATACCTACAGACTGCAGAAGTGACATCATAAGGATTCCCAGATCATCCTTGTCACCAGATTTATAAGTCATTGTCTGGTATGGATACTGAATATAGTCGAGTTCATTTACATCAAGATGGTAGCTGTCAAAAGGTGTTGTTGAATCCGGTTCACATTTAATTCCTGCGAGCCGCATTCCTTCAAAAACATACATTGCAAACTGCATATTGCGGTTAAGACCAGAACGAAGGTAACGGCGTGCAACACCTACGAGATATTTAGAAAATTCAAGAACTTCCTGAGAAGAAGTTGAAACGTAGCAGGCAATTGCGGCCGGATCTGCCCAGCGGGTCTGGTTTCGGTTGTAAACTGGAATTACGATTGAACTTACTGCGGTACGTTTTTGTCCAAGAAGTTCATAATTTACAACTACTTCGGCAGAAATTTCTCCGTTTTCCTTAAAATCAAAAATCTTATCAGAAAAGTCTGCTACCAGAGGAATTGCTTCTGTTTTATGTTTTCTGAGAACTGAAATTTCTCCACATTCAAGTTCAGAAGCTGTATATCCGTTTACATCGCGGAGTGAAACACGGACATTTTTAATTTCGGCTGTTTCATCATTTGTAATATAAATTGTTCCCAGAGCATTTTCTTTGTAAATTGTATAGAAAATCGGGAATACGTTATCATCACATTCAGATTCAGCACTTACACTTCCAGAAGATTTTTTGGTATCAAGTCTGTAAGTAACTGAAACACCGGCAGAAAGTCCCTGCATAAGAGGGTTACCCCACCAGGAATTAAACTGAAAGTCCAGCCAGGAAGCCGTAAGGCCGACTGAAATAGAAGGATTGATTCGGAATGCTGCTCCAGCCTCTGCCTTGTACCATGGCTGATAGTGCATTCGTGAACCATTTATGGCCATACTGAATCCACCGGAAACAGCTGCATTTAATGAAATTCGTGAAAATGGATAAGCTGTAGCACCTACTTTAAGACCGATTGGTACAAAAAAAGCACTTTTTGCCTGATCGCTTTTTAATTCCGAAGCGGATTTTTTTGGAGCTGCGTAAAAGCCTGCAGTTGTTCCGACATTCATTACATCAAAAAGGGTAATACCAGTATCGAGCATTCCTCCATACCCAAGAACATCATACTTATCGTTTCCACCTGTAAGAAACGGAAAAGTTAGGTCAGGAGTAAGGGAAATAACAAGTTCAACAGCAGCTGCAGGGAGACTTAAAAAAATTAATAATACTATAGAAGAAAAAACTTTTTTTGACATCGTATTTTAAACTCTCAATCTTGTCAATTATAACAAATAATAAAGATTTATGCAAATAATTTTTGGAGAAAAGCCAATTTTTTAGAAAAAAAAATGATGTCATTGTTGGGTTTGATTTATTTGTCATTCCCGTGTCAAGCACGGGAATGACACACAATCAGCACGGATATGACACTCATTCGGCACTAATTCTAGCGTCCAAAGAAGCTCTTTACCTTCTGCCAGAAGGTCTTCTTTTCAGGAGCTTTCTGAGCCTGTGCCTTAGGCTGATTATAAGTTTTCTTTCCATTTTTCTTATAATCACCCTTCTTGTAAGAGCTCTTTTTATTTGCGTTTTTCTTATTTCCACCGTTCTTGTAGATGTCTTTTGCACCCTTAGAAACGCTGCCGGAAGCGTAAGCTTCTTTGTACATCTTCATGCGTTCTTCGTAAGAAAGACCTGCAAGTTTTGCCGGATCAATATAAGGCTTTCGCTCGCGTTTTTCATCGCGGCCTTTTCCACCCTTCTTGTAAGAATCTTTTTTATAGCCGTCTTTTTTATATCCGTCGCCTTTCTTATCGTATTTACCGTGGCCACCACGTCCATGGCGGTCATCTCTGTCATCCCGACGTCTGTTATGAATATCGCCGTCCTTACCCTTGCGGTAGCCGCCGCGGTTATCATAATCATCATCACCACGCCAGTTTTCTGTCTTAATGTACATTCCGGCAGACTTATCTTCTTCCATCTGCTCAGGATAAGCAACAGTGGCTGGAATCTGCATTTCGATATAGCGCTCAATTGCAGGAAGATTGTAAACATCCTGTTCAGAACAGAAGGT
>CAMNBC010000191.1 GCA_946532115.1 uncultured Treponema sp. | reverse complement strand
CTCTTATGGAATACTTCTGGAACGAGTTCTGCGACTGGTATGTAGAAGCTACAAAAATCAACTTTAAAAATGGTGATGACAAAGAAAAAGACCGCCAGGCTTCAGTTCTTATGAATATCCTGGAAGAAAATCTTAGACTTCTTCACCCATATATACCTTTTGTTACAGAAGAGATTTATGGAAAACTTCCGCTTGCAGAAATTGCTGCTAACCGCAAAGCTGCCGGCAGTCAGAAAATTGCTTCTAACAGTGATTACTCTGGAATGCTTATTAATGCTCCATATCCTGAAACTGCTTCTGAGCGCGATAACGAAGAAATTGCAGTTCGCTTTGAAACTTTAAAAGAGCTTATAAGTAAAACCCGCGCCCTTCGTACAGAATGTGGAATTGATCCTGCAGAAAAAATCAACATTGCTATTCTGGTAGAAAAAGCTTCTGCTGCAGAAGTTGCCTGCGAAAAAGTTGAAATGATCCAGCTGCTTGCCGGAGTTGCAAAAGTTGACTTTGTTGAAGCAAAACCTGCATCTTCTATTGGAACTGTAGGAAAAGGATTTGAGTCTTTTATAATTGTTGACGAGAATATAAATAAGGAACAGCTTATTGCCCGTTTCCAGAAATCTATTGAAAAAGAAACTGGATACGCAAAAATGAGCGAGAATAAACTTAATGGAAATTTTGCAAAGCACGCTCCTGCAAATCTTGTAGAAGAAGAAAAGGAAAGGCTTGCAGAAAGTCAGCGAAAGATTAAGACTCTGGAAGGATATCTTGCAGATTTAAAATAGGGGTGCCATGTCAAAGATTCACTATGAGATGAAAACAGATAAGCCTCAGAATATGAATGAGCAGCAGATGAAGCAGCTTAGCAGTATTCATTTTGCTCCCTATATACAGCTGGCTACTGGTCTTATAGGCAAGGCACGCCATGCAGGTGGAAATATGTTCCGCCACCAGATGGATACTTTTGCTATCCTTCTGGACTATGGCTACATTGACCCGGTTCTTTTAAAGGCATCAATCATACACGATACTATAGAAGATATACCGGGTTTTATTCCTTCTTTAATTACAACTGCAGATGATGATGGTCCGGAAGTCCTGAAACTTGTACACGAAGTTACCCGCAGTGAAGATGAAAGTAAAAAACAGTTCCTGTGCAGAATTCTTGATGAAGGCAGTCAGAAAGCAAAAATCTTAAAATGTGCTGACCGTATTTCTAATATGATTTCTCTTGGTTATGTTACAGACCCTGCTTTTATAGAACGCTATTGTGATGAAACCGAATATTTCTTACTGCCAATGGCACTGGAAGTAGACTTTAATATGTACCAGGAACTGATTAGTCTGATTATGACCCGCCGCCGTTATCTTGAAGACGGCGGATACTTTGATACCAGAAAGAAAGAACACTCCGGAAAGGAATAATTCTTTCTTTTTTTATTTTATTTTACACTCCATTCAAGAAGTTCATCACCCTTATTGGTAAATACAATCCAGATATCCTGACAACCGGTTATTTTCTGATTGAATTCAGCATTTACAGAAGTAAAGCCTTCTTTTATAGATGTAGCTTTTGGTTTTATTACGGCAATAGTCTCTGATGCCTTGTTTATGCGAATCTGAATACTGCCGCTTCCCTTAACCTTTGCTTCAATAACATCAGCTCCCTGACCAAAATCAACATTTTTTACGAAAATCCAGGCTCCGTTACTTTCTGCTCTAGCCGCAATCTTTTCAGGGTTTTCTATATCAGAATACCAGATATCTGCAGAAGTGAGCATTGTTGTACCTGCAACTTTTTCAAAAGGATTAAGATTTTTTATGGCTGCAAGACCTTTGCGGCTTCCTGTAGTTTCTTTAATATCCGGAACTTTTTCATCTATCTGAATTTCGTCAACACACATGCTTCTGAAGCCGCCGCTGGTAGGAGCTTTTTCCTGTAATGTAAGGGTGTGGTAGAGAAGATACCATTTATCATGAAACTTTTGTAAGTGAGTATGATTGTTTGAATAGTTTAAGCCCATTTCTCCGGGATTCTTAAAATAATGCTTTTGATAAACCCAGGAATCTGCATCCAGAGGAGTTTTTGAAGTCATGTAACACATAGAGCAGGTTGGGGCTTTTTCTATATCTTTAAATGGCCATTCGGAACGCTCATCCCAGCTGGTATTGTAGGTATAAACATAGGTACCGTTCATAAAATCAATTTCGTTTGCTTCAAAACTGTAGGGAGCTTTTATCTGTACAAAGTCGCTTGCAAAAGAAATCATGTCTTTGCCAAGTTTTACAATATTTGCACTGCCCGGCATGGCTTTTGTTCCGCCGTTTTTTCCGATTCCTGCTCCGAATACCAGCCAGCCGTCTCCCTTGTCATCAATGCAGACTCCCGGATCAAAAGGATTTGGACAGTTTTCGAGGCCCTTCATTCCCTGTTTTATAAGAGGCTTCTTTAATGGATCGCTCCATGGTCCAAGAGGAGATGTCGCTGTAATTACACCGACTCCGGTTCCGTTGTTTGAAAAGTAAAGGTAAAAATGGGTAAGACCGTCTTCTTCTACGCGGGAACAGATTGAAGGGGCCCAGCTGTTGTAAATCCATGGGGCAATTTTGCCTACGTTGATTTCTCCGTGATAAGTCCAGTTGACCATATCATCTGTAGAAAAACAAACGAGTGATTTGATTTTATCATAGGTGTTTTTCTGGGCCTTTAAGTATTGTTCATGGTCATTTGTTCCATAAACATAGATGCGTCCCTGGTATTCAACAGATGTCGGGTCTGCACAAAAGACGTTTGGCGAGATAGGGTTTGAATTGTTAATGCCCTTCCATAAATTTCTGCTTAAGCTCATGGCTTCTTCTCCTTTGGTGGCACATGAAGCAAGTAAAAAACTTGTCATGGTAAAGAAAATTAAGTGTTTAATAAGGTATATTCCTGAATTTTTCATATAAGTAAACTTTAGACCAAAAATACCGTAACTCAATTAATTTTTGTGTATTTTTTTATAACTTTTTGTGCAGTAACAGGGGGAATGGAAATGGGTGGACAGGCTGGCCGGATTTGATAAAAAATAAACATATAGACTATTTCACCAAAATTCATTATTTTATAGATATAAATGCAAAAAAATCCGCCTAGGCGGAGTTAATAGGAGATATACAATGGCAGATGTAAGAGTTGCTATTAATGGTTTTGGCCGTATTGGTCGTTTGGCTTTCCGTCAGATGTTTGACGCAAAAGGATATGAAGTAGTTGCAATCAACGATTTGACAAGCCCAAAAATGCTTGCTCACCTTTTGAAGTATGATACAGCACAGGGTGGTTTCTGTGGTAAGATTGGTGAAGGAAAGCACACAGTATCTGCTACTGATGATTCTATCATCGTAGACGGAAAAGAAATCAAAATTTATGCTGAAAAAGATGCAGCTAACTGTCCATGGGCAGCTAACAAAGTAGACGTTGTACTCGAGTGTACAGGTTTCTACACATCTAAAGAAAAGGCACAGGCTCACATCACAGCTGGTGCTCGCAAGGTAGTAATTTCTGCTCCTGCTGGAAACGACCTCCCAACAATCGTTTACAATGTAAACCACAAAACTTTAACAAAGAACGACAACATCATTTCTGCAGCTTCTTGTACAACAAACTGTCTCGCTCCAATGGCTAAGGCTCTTAATGATGCTTACCCAATCCAGTCTGGAATTATGTCTACAATCCACGCTTACACTGGTGACCAGATGATTCTTGATGGTCCACAGCGCAAGGGTGACCTCCGCCGTTCACGTGCAGGTGCTCAGAACATCGTTCCTAACTCAACAGGTGCTGCAAAGGCTATCGGTCTTGTAATTCCTGAATTAAACGGAAAATTAATTGGTTCTGCTCAGCGAGTTCCAACACCTACAGGATCTACAACTCTTCTTTTTGCTGTAGTAAAAGGAAAGGATATCACAAAAGAATCTATCAACGCTGCTATGAAAGCTGCTAGCACAGAATCTTTC
Source organism: uncultured Treponema sp. (assembly GCA_946532115.1). Taxonomy (GTDB): domain Bacteria; phylum Spirochaetota; class Spirochaetia; order Treponematales; family Treponemataceae; genus Treponema_D. The sequence goes on along the minus strand of CAMNBC010000191.1, from coordinate 43 downwards.
GGATACAACGAAGACGAAATCGTATCTTCTGATATCATCGGTA
>CAMNBC010000190.1 GCA_946532115.1 uncultured Treponema sp. | reverse complement strand
TCTCCGTATGTTCCTTTCATAGATTCAGGCATTTCTTTGTATTGGTATTTCATCTTTATCTTTTCCTCTGCATCTTTGCATAATCTTCTCTAAGCATACCGTAAATGTTATAGTCACAATAAACCGAAACCATTTTGCCTTGCCGGATTGTTCCCTCTTTTATGAAACCACACCGCTCAAGGACCTTATTTGAAGCAATATTCCTGACATCAGCACGCCCATTCAGCCTCTCTATTTCTGTGTTCTTAAATATAAAACGTACCACTTCCTTTAAAGCTTCTGTAGTAATTCCCATATTCCAGTAGTCAGGATGAATACGATAGCCAATATCACCCATTCTGGCATTTTGGATATCAAATACCGCAATCATACCTATCACTTTATTGGAATCTTTCAAGACAATTCCCCAGTCAAAATCTGGTGAAGGCTTTCTTTTTACCCAAGGGCGGGGATCAATAAACATGAGTTCAGGATTTTTCTCGCCCTTACTTGCTTTGCGTCCCCAATAGGTATAAATTTCATCTCTTCCCAGCCATTCTTTCAAATCAGGCACATCTGCTTCGTTAAGAGTTCTAATAATAAGCCTGTCAGTTTCAAGGACAGGTTTATCTATCTCGTAATCTTTTAACATGGGTCCTCCATTGCTTCCTACCACTTATTCAGCCAGTAAAAGCGTCTTTTCATCCATTGTCATATTTTTTTTCACAGTTCCTTTTTTAAGTATCTATAGGTGTAAACTTTCTTAAAACCAAGTCCATCATAAAGTTTATAGGCGCCTTCATTAGTCTGAACCACCTGAAGCCATGCTGTTTTTGCGCCATCGCTTTTCCCTTTTGACATCAGGGCTTTGCAAAGCAATTTCCCATAGCCTTTTCTTCTATAATCTGGATTTACTACAACCTTTTGAATTAACATATAACCACGTTCTATAAGAAGCTTCATCATTTGTTCATCTCCATCTGTAAGTTTAAATACGCATGGCAGATTTTGTTCAGAATAGATATTTTCGCAGTTTTTAATCTTTTCGTTTACACTGATTGTTGATGGATAAATCATACTGACTGAGTTAGCACGATTGGTATGTCCCTCCGAAAATTTTAATATCCAGCCATCATACTGCATTATGTTCAATGCAACATGAGCATTTGAGGCCATTTCTTCAAAAAGAATGATGTCCTGCTTAGTGTTCGTTTTCATAGTTTAATTCCTCCTGACTTGTCGTACATTGGTGTCGGCAAGGCTTTCTTCATCAGCCAGCAGTCTTCTTTTTTCCCTTCCAAAAACTCACCTCACAGAATCCCAAATGCCATATCATACATTCCTCTTGCATCGACGGTGTTCCTGATGTAAGTAGGATTGTCAGCTTCGTATCTGACATATTTTTCGACTTCTTCAATGAGTGCCATGTAGCAGACCGCAAGGGCATATCTGATTTCTGTTTCTTTAGTGAGGAAGATTTTTTCTTCGGCCATTTGGTTATAAATATCCAGTTCCTTTTGTTTTGCTGAAAGAGGTGCTTTTTGTCCGGGGCCGAGGGTTATAAAATCAGCAACCGGATCACCCCAAAAGCCGCGCTCCGGATCTATCCAGCAGATTTTTCCTGTCTCCTTGTTATAGAGGATATTGCTGTCCCACAGGTCAAAGTTCACCATTCTGCAGGGCACTGTTTCCAGAAGTTTTTTATGCTTTTCAATCAAGCCGACAAAGCGCTCGCCGTCAGGTGTCTCATGCCCAAGACTTTTGCAATCATCAATCAGCCTGATTGCCATATTTTTCAGGGCCTCATACCAGCTGGCATTTAGCCCCGTTTGTATGTAGCCGTAGCCCTCGTTTGTAATTTTGTGGATTTTAGTGAGCATGCAGATTTTCTGTTTCTGAATTGCTTCGTATTCCTCTTCAGATATACCCATCTCCCAAATCAGTCCTCCGGGCATGAGCTCCATGATAAAGCAGTTGCTCTTTATGATTTCTTTGGAAAAATCGGAAACATAAACTTTTGGGCAGAGGATATCTGTTTTTTCATGCATCTGCAAATACCAGAAAACTTCTGATTTCATCATGTTCTTTTCATAAGTCAGAACCTTTGAACCTTCCGCTGGCGCAATCTTTAATGCGTAGGAAAGGCCGTTATCGCAGGTGACTTTATATGCTGCATTAAATTCCCCGCAGCCAAGTGCAGCTATATCAAGCACATTTCCCAATTTGTGAAAAGAAAATAGTTTTTTGATTTTTTCTGCTGAAGCTTCGTATTTTGTTTTGCTGATGATTGTCATTATTGAATCTCCTGTCGATCTTGCTGACCGATTCCAGCAAATGGGATTTTATGAATCAGACACTCCGTCGCGTCTTCTATGTCTTCATAGTCAAGTTCTTCGCTTTCGCGGGCGGTGCATTCAAACTCGTCTACGATATTTTCAATCAGCACCATGTCGATGAAGAGGGGGAGTTTTTCCAGCAGCTCGTCCGGCACTTCCGTTTCTGTTTTGTAGCCTTGTAACTGAAGGTCAAAGCATTGCTGCATTAGTTTGAAGCGTTTGCTCTGGTCGGGTTCGTGGCGGCACCAGCCTTCGTTGTGAAGCCAGAGATTTGCAAGATCGAACATGTACCAGCAGTAAAGGCAATTGTCAAAGTCGAAGACTGTGATTGCGCCCGTGTTCATGTCGATATGGTAGTTACCGTCGCTGAAATCAAAGTGAACCAGGCCGTAACTTTGTGTGTCGGTCGGGAGCGCGAGGAATGTTTCGAGGCAGGCGGCGATGGCTGATTTCAGTTCGCCGTATTTGTCAGGAATCAGGCGATCCAGATATTCCATGTTGTATTTATCAAAATAATCCGGGCGGTGATGATCTGCGGTTGGCTCGAAGCCCTTTGAAAGCGCGTGGATTTTACCGAGAGTTTTTCCTGTATTGGAAAAGTATTCACTAAGCGGCGCACCTTCGCGGTAACGGTAAGCGTTGTCAGCAAGCAGCATTCCTTTTGCATATTCAAAAAGCGAAATGAAAACTGGGGTTGCACCGCCAACACCAGTCGTGCCCGAATCAGCGCAATCCCCATCAATAACTTCAACCAGCTTACCGTTGGTACTCGGAATCACATCTGCCACAGGCGCTCCATTTTTCGCAAGGTAGCGCACAAACTCCGTTTCCGCGCGATAATCATTTACAGTCCTGTCACCCGTCGCAGAAATCCTGAGCACAAACTTTTTCTCGCCACCCTTACTGCAAATAAAAATCTGATTCCTACCGCCTTCGTGGCCTTCAATTTCGTGGCAATCAAAATCTTCAAGAGAAAAAAGTTTTATAGACTGTTCAAGTGTTTTCAATATTTATTCCTCACAAACCATTAGAGCCAGCTCTTATATTTCAAAAGTGTAAAAATTCTCCGGGTAACCGACATTCATCACAACAAAATCATGCTCATGTTCGGATAGTTTTCCACCCCAGGATTCATAAACCTTTCTGGCCCGGGTATTTTCTTTTAATACGCCTATGACATACTTATCAGCATTTTTTGATTTTGCCCATTCAATGAAAATGTCTCTGAGTTTTGTACCGATTCCTTTTCCCTGATATTCTGGATACACATAAAGTGCTGTTAAATCGGCGTAGTCATTTTTGAAATGCTCATAATCTGAATCGAGTGTACCAAACATCAGCCCCACTATTTTCCCTTCGCACTCAGCTACATAGGCAATTTTTCTTTCACCAATGAATTTTTCTTCTGTGAAGTTGCGGGCCCTTTCTTCTCTGGCATAATCGCGGCCATCAAATACTTCTTTTGGAAAAATGTGACTGTATGTAACCCGCCAGACTTCATCTAAAAGAGTATACCATTCAAATCCGTCTTCTTTTCTAACTTGTCTATATTCAATTTGCACCTTGTTTTATCTCCACTTTTTTTTTATGATTTTTCTACTGTCGAACACCAGCAATATAAGCATAAAGGGTAATTTCTTTATTTTCAATTGTAATTGTTGGAGATGTAGCACATCAAATGAAGATGAACTGGAGAACCTGATGAGAAGCGAAGTTTTAGGTGGGGATATTTCTGATATTGCAGATTTTTCGGATGCGTT